>NZ_DASYMN010000116.1:0-1889 GCF_036009065.1 Bradyrhizobium sp.
TCAAGAGGCCTGGCCGCAAATTCTCATCCGGCAGCGGGCGCCTGATATCGCGACGGTCTGTGGCTGGGTCGCGGTCAAGGAGCGGGCCGTCAGGCCGCCCGCCCTGGCGGCGCGAAGCGTGCTGTGTGCTGGGCATGTCCAGCAGTCTGGGGGTGGAAGTCCCATAGGCGTTAAATTAGCCACGCAGCGGATAGCAGACATGGGGCTTTCGTTTTCGTCTGGGATGGGCGAGGCGGCGATGCACATTGGCGGCTGCCTGCAGGAGATCATCGAGAGCGATGCGGCCGATGACGGCGATCAGCACCACGCGCCGGGTGATATCCCACACGCGCCAGAGCGAAGGCGTGTCGGCAGCGTCGAGCAGGTTCTCAGGGGGAAGATGCCAGGAATTCCTGGCCGAGGTCGTCGCACAGCAAGGCGAGGATGAGATGTGCGGTCAGCCAGCTACGTGATGCCCGCTCGGTTTGGGTCGGAATACGGTCCCTGTGCAGCAGCGATTTTAACCGTTTGAACGCGAGTTCAATTTGCCCACGCAAACGATAGACCGCGAGCAGTTCCTCGGCCGGATAACCCTCATTTGGCAACGAGGTGCCCAGGATCATGAACTCTGCGGCGATCAGGCTACGCGGATCGAGCACCTTTTGCTTGCGTAATGCCGCGCTGCATAATTGCCTGCGGGCAGCCTCGGTCGCCTCCGCTGTCTTGCGTTGAATGATCAGGCGCAGGGTCAACGGCGGATCCAGCGGGCCAACCTTGGCGCGCACCATCACTTCGTGCGGCGCCATGTCGGCCGGCAGCGTGCCGAGATGCGTGATGAGATCGAAGTCGGATCCGTCCTGGCGGGTCAGGCTGAAGGCATTCCAACCCACCCGGACGATGAAATCGGCTTGCTCAGCACTCCGCTGGCGGAAGCGGTGCAGGCTCGGGGCACGGGCAAAATTACGGTCGCCAATCCGTATCTCGCCCGGGATGGGGGCGCCGCGATTGATCGTCTCGGCGCCATGCTTGTCGGTCAGCGCGAAATGCGAGAAGCCACCGCGTCCGAGGTCGTAGACCGCGTGCAGCCGCCAACGGGTCGTCTTGCTGCCAGGCTGGCAAAAGCAGCTGCCGTCGCTGGCGCGCAGGCTACGTCCGCTCCACCGCACGGCCGCGCCCGGAGCCTGGTCTGCCAGTTGGCTGACCATCACCGCATCCAAGAACTCGACCGCTTTGTCGAGACGATACTTCACCGCTGGGTCGCTCATCTCAGCGACGCCGAGCATCGTCCCCCAGGCGGCTGTCTCGCTCAGCGACAAGCCGCCGGGGCCGCGCGCCAGCGCCAGACGCAGCAGGTCGGCGCCGCTACCGAGCGCGCGCCTGCGCTTGATCGCCTTGGTTTGTCGGGCGAGGTCGTCGAGATCAAGCGTGGCCGGAAGTCGCCGCAGCAACGCGTCAAACTGATCCATCGGGAGCGATGCTGTGTTTTGCATCTGCCCCAAAAAACGTACCGCGACGCGTCGGATCAAGCGCTAATTTAACGTCTATGGGTGGAAGTCCCCTGTGCAACCTGATGGAGGTGAAGCACGAGTGAAGCGCAAGGGCGGAACCGCGAGGGACCGTCTGAAGGAAGCGTGGAGCGAAATCGCGATCCGACGAACAGCAACCGGATATGAGGCAGCATCGGCCGGACGAGCGGGCTGACGGTCGCGAAGTCCATATCCATCAAGGGCCGAGACTGTAAATCCGGCGGATGTGCGAGGAAGGACACTGGGCTTACCCCAGGAGATCTGCACCGTGTCCCCCGGGACTGAGGGAGCCGAGAGGCCCCCTGACCGCGGTGCAGAAGTCAGCAAAGGGCATAGTAGGCCGGCGCGCCGGCCGAAGGCCCGAACGGTCCCCGCAAGGGGGTG
>NZ_DASYMN010000117.1:0-20370 GCF_036009065.1 Bradyrhizobium sp.
CCTTCATACAGGACTTTTGCCTTGCCTTCATAAATGCGGCGTCGACGGCTCATTGGGATGTACCGTGTGTTGTTGAAATCCATGAAATTGGTGTGCTCCTTATGACAGATTCGTTCCCGGCGGAGCTGCCGCGAAGGCCGGTAAGGGGAAACAGAACAGGAACCGGGCCTGTCCGCAACCTAGCTGATTGGTCCATCCAGCACAATCGATCTGGCCGTCCGGGCCCAAGTTTTACCCCTCTTGGCTGCGACCTCTGCGCTGTTGTTTTAGCCTTATTGCCCAGATATCTAGGCTCGCGAACCCGCCACCACAACGCCGCGGCCCTCACGGCTTCGGCATAAAGATCGGAACCCCTGACATGAGCAATTTTGACAAGCGCGAGGAAGGTTTCGAGAAGAAGTTCGCGATGGACGAGGAGCAGAAGTTCAAGGCCATGGCGCGCCGCAACCGGCTGCTCGGATTATGGGCCGCCGAAAAGCTGGGGATGTCAGGCGAGGCCGCCACCGCCTACGCCAAGGAAGTGGTCGCCGCCGATTTCGAGCAGCCCGGCGACAATGACGTGGTGCACAAGGTGACGCGGGACCTTGCCGGCAAGGGTATAGCTGTCACCGAGCCGGAGCTGCGGGCCAAGATGGACGAATTGCTGGCGCAGGCCGTCGCGCAGATAAAGGCGGGCACGTAAGGAGGGCCGCCGCACTCGCACCGCGTGTCCCGGACGCGGCTCACGGCATTCTTCATGCGCTGCGCAGAGCGGGACCGTTCCAAGCGCCGGCGTTCGTTACGGCCCCGGCTCTGCGGCGCACCACGCCGCGAAAAGGCGGCGTGCTGCACCGCGTCCGGGGCACGGTGCACAAGCTCGCCCGAGCGGTTCGCCTGGACGACTCGCGGTTAGGACTTACCTCCTTTTCCGCTTGAGTGCCCGCCGCGATGGGCATATAATCTCCCCCATGCCCACTCCCTACATCCGCTCGCAACTCTCCCACGGCCTCGTCCGCCTCCGCGTCACGCCGGACGAGCCCGCCGAAGGCCCGCCCGCGATCGTCGAGCAGCGCCCGCGCGGCTCGCGCCGCCCGCACACCGACGTAACTGTCGCCAAGGTGCGCCAGTTGTTCGAGCACACCGATCTGACCTATACGGAAATCGCGGCGCAGACTGGCGTCACCCCCGGCATCATCACGCACTGGAAGCGCGACGGCGCATGGCAGCGCCCGGCGCACGCGCCGCGCGCCACCGAGATGGTGCCGGACTGGCGCGCCGGCCGCCGCTTGAAACTGCGCAAGCTCGCCGCCCGGCTCGAGGCGCTTGCCGAGCGCTACGCGCGCGAGCTGGAAGCAGCGCCAGATGTCGATGTCGAAGCGCTGATGCAGGCGCTGCAGGTCGTGAACATGGTCCGGCTGGAAGCGATGGGCCACCGTGGCCGCGGCGGCTTCCGGGTCGGCCCGGCGGTCACCGGCGCGTGGACGGCCGCGCGCGACGACGCGATCCGCGCCGCGCTGATCGAAATGCGCCCGAATCTGCCCGCGCGATCCACGTCGGCGCAGCCATCGGCGCTTTCGGAAGGTCGTCGCGGCAAGCCCCTCCACAAATTGGTCCCCCTCGTCTCGCCCTCGGTCTACCGGCTCCGCGTGGCGCCCGACGAGCCCGCCGAGGGCCCGCCGGCGATCACGGAGCAGCGGCCGCGCGGGTCGCGGCGCCCGCACAGCGATATGGTGGTCGCCAAGGTGCGCCACCTGATCGAGCACACCGATCTGAGCTACAAGCAGATCGAGGCGAAGACCGGCGTCAACCGCGGCAGCATCTCGCTGTGGGCGCGGGATGGCGGATGGCAGCGCCCGCCGACCGCGCCGCGCGCCCTCGACACGGCGCCGGACTGGCGCGCCAGCCCGAGATTGAAGCAGCGCAGGCTCGCCATCCGGCTCGAGGCGCTCGCCCATCGCCATGTGCGCGAGCTGGAAGCAGCGCCGCGCGTCGATGTCGAGAGGTTGATGCAGGCGCTGCAGCTTCTGAAGATGGCGCGGCTGCAGGCGATGGGCCGCCGCGGCTGCGGCCACCGCTGGCCCGACCCGCCGGGCAGCGGCGGGTGGAAACTTGCGCGCGACAACGCGATCCACGCCGTGCTGAAAGAAATGCGCCGCGGCGGCGTCGACCTCGACCGCGCGCCGCAAGAAGCGGTGGAGATGCTGATCGAGGCGAACACGCCAGTGGAGGATGGTCCGGCGCTGCGGAAGAGGGGAAGCCGGTCTTGGCGCAACCGGGATCATGCCTGGCTGCGGGAGAAGGAGTGAGGGGGACGGCGGCGCGCGTGGGCCAAAAATATAGAGCTGACGCAACGTGATTGAGTTGATCTCAGGAAACTGGCCCAAATCCGGCTGGGCATGCTAGTTCTGACTTTATGGACGTACACCAATTCATCGACAAATGGGCTCGCGCCGACCGCACCGAGCGGCAGGCGGCGCAGGAGCATTTTATCGATCTTTGCCGGGTTCTCGGCGAGCCGACGCCGAACGAGGCCGCCGATCCCGGCGCGTACAGCTTCGAAAAGGGCGCCTCGAAAATCGACGGCTCGCCCGGCTTCGCCGACGTCTGGAAGCGCGGGCATTTCGGCTGGGAGTACAAGAAGGACCGCGCCAACCTCGATCGCGCCTACCAGCAGCTTCAGCTCTATTCGGTGGCGCTGGAGAATCCGCCCCTTCTGGTGGTCTCCGACACCAAGCGCTTCCGCATCTACACCAATTGGACCAACACGGTTCAGACCAGGCATGAATTCGTGCTGGAGGATCTCGCGCGTAGCGGCACGCGCGAGCTTCTCAAAAACGTCTTCAACCATCCCGACCGGCTGAAGCCGGACAAGACGCGCGAGCAGGTCACCAAGGACGCGGCGAAAGAGTTCACCACCATCGCCGAACGTTTGCGCATGTCGGGCCATGCACCTGAAAAGGTCGCGCATTTCCTCAACCGACTGGTGTTCTGCCTGTTCGCCGAGGATGTGAACCTGCTTGAAAACGATTTGTTCAAGCGCATGCTCGACAACCTCGCCAAGCGCCGCGACAGGGTTGCCGAGCAGTCGCAGCGGATGTTCACAGACCTGTTCCGCGAGATGCGCCGCGGCGGCAACTACGGCCTCGAACACATCCTGCATTTCAACGGCGGCCTGTTCGACGACGACACGGCGCTGCCGCTCGACGCCGACTCGCTCGATATCCTGCGCAATATCGCCAGGCTGGACTGGTCGGCGATCGATCCCTCGATCTTCGGCACGCTGTTTGAACGCTTCCTCGATCCCGACAAGCGCGCGCAGATCGGCGCGCATTACACCGATCCGGAAAAGATCATGATGATCGTCAATCCGGTGATCGTGCGGCCGCTGACGGCGGAGTGGGAGGCGGCCAAGGGAGAGATCGCCGACGTCCTGTCGCGCAGCCGCGGCAAGCCGGGCAAGGCGGTGCTGGACCGCGCCGAAGCGCGGCTCGACACCTTCGTCAGGCGACTCGACGACGTGCGCATCCTCGATCCCGCCTGCGGCTCCGGCAATTTTCTCTATCTCGCGCTGCAATCGCTCAAGGACCTGGAGTATCGCGCCATCGTCGAGGCCGAGGCGATGGGGCTGGCGCGTCGCGTAGTCCATTGCGGCCCGCATAACGTGAAGGGCATCGAAATAAATCCCTATGCCGCTGAGTTGGCCCGCACCGCAATTTGGATCGGAAACATCCAGTGGCTGCGCCGGAACGGCTTCGAGGCGCGCAAGGAGCCGGTGCTGGAGGATTTGAATGCGATCGAGTGCCGCGACGCGCTGGTGACGAAGATGGAAGACGGGAGCTACGAGGAAGCGCAGTGGCCGGACGCGGAGTTTATTGTCGGCAATCCGCCGTTTTTGGGCGACAAAGTCATGATCGCTGGTTTAGGCGAGCGATACGTTGATGGACTTCGTAGCCTTTTCAGTGAGAGAGTTAGAGGCGGTGCGGACCTAGTTATGTATTGGTTCGAAAAGGCTCGAGCCAAGCTAGTTGCCAGGCAATGCAACAGAGTTGGCTTTGTCGCGACTAACTCAATTCGTGCGGGCGCAAATCGAAACATTCTTGAGCACATCAAAGTCGATGCGATCATTTTTGAGGCTTGGAGCGATGAGCCTTGGATTGTTGAAGGCGCGGCCGTTCGAGTTTCGATTGTGTGCTTTTCTACAAGTCAGAACGAGACAATACAGCTTGATGGTGGATTGGTTCCAACCATTAACGCTGACCTTTCGTCCGCTGCTGTCGATCTTACTAAAGCTCTCGTTCTGCCAGAAAATGCGAACATTGGATTCATCGGAACGCAAAAGGGTGGCCCCTTCGAGATTGACGGGCAGATCGCTCGGGAGTGGCTTCGAGCGCCGCTAAATGCAAATGGCAGAAATAATAGTGAGGTAGTTCGTCCCTGGGCAAATGGCATGGATATCGTTCGACGCAGTTCTGACACTTGGATAGTCGATTTCGGAGTCAGCTTGAGCGAGTCGGACTCATCATTCTACGAGTTGCCGTTCGAATACGTGCGGGAAAGAGTTAAACCTCTACGAATGGAGGTTCGTCGCGAAGGACACCGTCGTTATTGGTGGAGGCATGCCGAAGCGCGGCCGGGCATGAGGACCGCGCTAAAGTCACTCAAGCGTTTTTTGGTAACTCCCCGGGTCGCTAAGCATCGCTTATTTGTCTTGCTCAGCAGGGCGGTCGTGCCAGATACCAGGCTCGTTGTTATTGCCCGAGAGGATGACACTTCGCTGGGAGTCTTGCTGTCCAAATTCCATGAGGCATGGAGTTTGCGCACCTGCTCTTGGCATGGTGTTGGCAATGATCCAACATACAATGCAGTATCCTGTTTCGAAACTTTCCCCTTCCCGGAAGGCTTGACGCCGAACATCCCGGCCTCGGCCTACGCCGACAATCCCCACGCTATCGCCATCGCCATCGCAGCGAAACGCCTCGATGAATTGCGCAATGCCTGGCTCAATCCGCCTGATCTCGTCGACATCGTGCCCGAGGTTGTCCCCGGCTATCCCGACCGCATCCTGCCCAAGACCGAGGAAGCCGCCGCGATCCTCAAGAAGCGCACGCTGACCAACCTCTACAACCAGCGCCCGCAGTGGCTTGCCGACGCGCATCGCGATCTCGATGCCGCCGTCGCCGCGGCCTACGGCTGGCCTGCCGACATCTCCGAGGAGGACGCGCTGGCGAAGCTGCTTGAGCTTAACCTTTCACGCGCCAGCGCGGGGGCGGCAGCGGCGCGCGACGATAGTGACGATGGAGACGCGGACACGCCTGGGCAGGCAACGGCGCCCCGCCTCACCCGCGCGGAGTTCGCCAAGATCAGCGAAGTCGAAGGGCTCCGGCTGAGCAAACCGATGCAGCAGGCTTTTGCGGATTTCGACCGCCGCGGACTGTCTGCTGAAGAACGGCGTCAGGCGATCATCGATCGCTTCAAACACACCGCCAAGTGAGATGTACGATGCGACGGACGATCCCTACTGCTACGAGGGCACGTCAGTCCTGAAAAACCGTCTGGGTCTTCAGTCGCAGGACCAATTGACGGAATTCGAACACGCGATCTCGTCGCAACGTGCCGAAGAGCCCCTGCCGGCCGGCAATCTCGATCAACGGCATTACTGCGCGCTCCATCGGCACCTCTATCAGGATGTCTACGATTGGGCCGGCGAGCTGCGCACCGTGCGGACATCGAAGGGCGGCAGCATGTTCTGCTATCCGGAGAACATTGCCGCGCAGCTAGCGAAGCTGTTCAGAGACCTTGCCGCGGCCAAACAATTCACTGAGCTCGACTCCGATGGATTTGCTCGTGCGGCGGCACACTTTCTCGCCGAATTGAATGCGATCCATCCTTTCCGGGAAGGAAACGGACGGACCCAACTCACGTTTCTGAAGCTGATCGCAACGGCGGCGGGTCACAGCATGGAATTCGGCCGCCTCGACGCGCCCGCAATGCTGCAAGCGATGATCGCGAGCTTCAGCGGAGATGAGGAACCGTTGGCTCGCCTCATTCGACAACTTATTTGACGGATCTGGTTTATATGCGCCCGGTCGCCGCCACAGCGAGCGTAGCCCGGATCAGCGCAGCGACATCCGGGCCGGCATCTTCCCGCATAATCGCTGCGCTCATGCGGGCTACCTGCTGAGCAAGGCGGACATTCGCAGCAATTTGCTCGAGCGTCCCGGAACAAGTAGCCGGCCGGTCGTTGCTTCTGCAGTCCTTCGGGCTATGATTTCAGATCGCCGGATTGCCGAAACCGAGGACGGATTCAGGACCTTCATGCGAACGGTCAATAAGTTCGGCGGCGGTGAGCTATTTGAAGTCATGCCTCGCACCATGGTGACCAATTTATAAAGGAATGTTCTGACCGAATCCGGCGCGCGTAAACGCCCCTACCGAATCCATGCCGCTCATCGCGATCTTGACGCGATCGCCCTTGGGTTGGCGACGCACTCCATCGCGATGTCGAAATCCTTTCTCCAGCACGATGCCCTCGCCGTCGCCGCCCTCCCCCCGCTCACCGCCCCTCACCCTGCCACCACGCTGATCCGCGCCGCCGCGCGCGAGCGCGGTTTTGCGCGGATGACGATTTCGAGGTCCTGGTCCAGCGCGTTGAGCAGCATCAGCCGCTCCCCGAAAAACCCTCGAGCCTGTAGTTGCGCAGCTCCTCACCCCACCCAATTCTCCACCCTCACACCCCCGACCCGCCTGAATTCCTGCACGTTGGCCGTGACGATGGTCGCGTCCAGCGCGCGGGCGTGGGCGGCGATCAGCAGGTCGTTGCCGCCGATCGGGGTGCCGGCCGCTTCCAACTGCGCGCGGATCGCGCCGTAGTCGGCGTCGGCCGGCGCCTCGAAGGGCAGCACGGCGATTTCACCCAGCAGATCCTCGACCGCCTTGCGCAGTTTTGTCGAGCCGCTCTTTTCGCAGCCGTAGCGCAACTCGGCCGCGACGACGATGCTGGTGCAGATGTTGTCTTCGCCGGCTTTCGCGATCCGGCGCGCGGCCTTGCCTTGCGGGTTTCGGATCAGCTCGGACAGGATGTTGGTGTCCAGCAAATAGCGCGTCACAGCGCGCGCTCCGGCGCCGGGACGGGATCGTCTACTTTCGGAAATTCCTCGTCGAGCGGCGTCATCGACTTCAGCAGGGCGATCAGGCCGCGCTTGCGCACGGGCTCGATCACCAGACGATCGCCGTCGCGGTGCATGATGGCCTCATCGCCCGGCAGTTCGAATTCCACGGGGATGCGGACCGCCTGGTTGCGGCCGTTGCGAAACAATCGGACCGGTCTGGAATCGGACATGCACCGCCTCTTGGCATATGGCACGAACATATGCCAACGTGAACGGCTGCGCAAGGCCGCGCTGTCGGTCATCGTCAGCTTCATTGAACCCGCCCCCGCCGATGCATCATCCTATGTGTGGAGGCTCACAGATGGCAGCAAATCTCTCCATCGACCCCGACCTGCCCGACGCGCACTGGAAGTGAGCGGCGAACGCACCAAGAAGGCCGCCGTGACCAAGGCCTTGCAGGAATTCATCGCACGCCGGCGGCAGAAGCGTCTGCTGGAGCTGATCGGCAAGCTCGAATGGGACGAGGCTTACGACTACAAAGCGGAGCGCCGGCGCGCGTGAGCCTGCTGGTGGACACCAGCGTCTGGTCGCTGGCGCCGCCGCGGCGCGCTGGCATTCCTGAACTCCGGGGCGTATATTTTCTCTAGATTTGGCGGCGGTTTCGGATGTCGGTTTTCGTGTATCGATCAGGTCTCGCATTGGTGCTGGCGGCGCTCTGTCTTGCGGGGCGAACGGCCTGCGCCCAGACCGCGGCTGTAACCTATTCAAGCTGGCCGATCGGCTTTTATAGCAACCTGACCGTCGGCCAGGGCTCGAATAGTTACGGCAGCTTCGCAGGCTTCGACGGCAGCGACGCGCGAGGCGGCTTTTCCACCATGCGCACTCATTTTCCGAACGGCTGGTTTGTCGGCGGCGGGGCCGGCGGCATGGGGTTGCCCATGAACGGCGTCAACCAGGCCGGCGCGTTCGGCGGCTTGCTTACGACCGAAGGCGTGCAGGTCGGCTACAACTTCCAGAACGGCTTGCCCCTCACGGTCTATGCCGGTTTCGACACGCTGAAATACACACCCGGCATTGGCAGCCCGTTCGCTCCCTTCGACACCGCGCCCGGCACGCTGCCCGGCTATCGCGCGCATGCCGGCGTCGAATTCTCACCCGCACCGAATGTCAGCCTGTCACTCGGGTTCGGCTACACGCAAGCGCCGGCGCGCATCGATGGCGAACTCAATTCGCTTGTGCTGCCCGGCGCTGCTCCGTTCGGCCGCCGCTGACGCGCGCCAATGGCCGCGGACATGGCGGCGCGGATAACCGGAATAGGTTGTGAAGCCATGCCTTGACCATCACCGACGGAGAGCCGCATGAACTACGAGGCGATCAACTTCGCCGGGAAATTCGCATTGTTCAACGAGCCATGGCAGCCGAAGGTGGTGATCGAACTTACTCAAAAACACCGATGCTGAAATGCTTGAACGCAGCTCCGCACACCAGGGGGACTTTTATCCTATTCATGGATTGTTAATTCACGCATGATTACTTGGGGATCTGTCATAGATTGAGGAAACCTGTCTGTGGTGGTCCGGTGATTTTAAGTTGTACGGCGTCTCCCTTGGCGGAACAGCAAGCATCGCGGTCCGATTCAACCAATTCCGACCCAGAATCGGCAGTAACGTTGCGTGACGGGCGGGCGGCCATGAAGGCTGTCGTTGACGAGATATTCAGCCGTCTGGTGTCGGCGGCACGAGAATGGCCCGGGGTCTACGCGGTAGAATCCCTGGCCGGGGTGGCGCTCGGCTTTGGCGAGGCATCCATCACCGATCCTTCCTTCACGAAGTTGCTATACAAACATCGGCTGATTACCACGCCTGACACTCCGGTGCGAAGGGAGCAGATCGCAGGAGGAGCCGACGGCCTTACGGCTTCGATCGTAGGTTCCAGTTTTTGCTGGGAACGCGGCGATATACGTCTCGTCTGCCCGTACCAATAAGGTTCCAACAAAGTTTCGACCGGCGCGGCGCCCGCGCGCTGTTTGCGCTCGGACAATTCCAAGCCCGCGCACAGCATCTGGTTGCCATTTTGCGTAGATTGTTTGACAGGCACACGCGAAACGTGTTGTCTTTATGGTTGTTTCCGGTAGTCGGCAGCGATCGCAATGCCCATCGAAGTAAGCGAACTGAAAGAAATCGAAGGGTTTCGGGCAGTTCTGATCAATCTCTCGGATGGCGTGACGGATTCGACTCTTGATCTTGATCTGGTAGCAAAATACCTGCACGAGATCTCGACGACATCCGGCGACCGGAAATCGGCGCATTTTCACAACTTGCTTCGGCTGAAGATGATGAACATCGTCTTTGCTGACATTGACCGTTATCAACGTCTGGCCAGCCTTTCCAAACCCAGCGGAACACAGCTTGCCACCTTCAGAGGGCTCAACAGCCTGGCCATGCTTATCGAATCGCATAAGGACCTGAAGGAAAGCTTGGCCGACGACGGAGCTTTGCTCGCGGATAACTACAACACCAGCGATCCCTCTGCGGACGTATCCGCCGACGAATGCCGGCAATTGGCCAAGTCGATCAACCGGGTTTGCAGTCAGACCGAGGAATTTTTTCTCGCACTCGGCACGCCCGGCGGTCGAAAACGGCTCGTTTGGTTCACCGATCTGGCCAACTTGACAGGCCGCTTCGGAGCGCTGCCTGAAATAAATGGCGATGCCTATGCGTATGAGTTAAGAAATTGGCTCGGGCTGGGCCATGTGAATTTCGGTGAACACTTGTTTGGATTTATTTCCACCGCCAAGGACGTCTGCGGGACCGAGTTGGCGCGCCCGACAGTGTTCGATGGAATCGACAATCTGTGGTTCAAGCATCTGCGCGGCGCGGGTTCTTACGACGACGATGCCGGTCGAGCGCTAAATCTCGACAGCCTGCAAACGCCGGCTGGTCCGTTCGACGGCGGTTGGGAAGCGGTGACGCCCGGCCCGAAGTTCAGCGGGCAGTTCAAGTGCCATTACATCGGCAGGATCACCCCGCCAGCTACCGTCAGGACCGCGGACAGATACGACGAAGAACTGGTACTGCGGGCTCTGCTGAGCAGCGCCTCCACAGCGCGAAGCTTTGATGACGTGGTGACTGGGCTCGGGGCCCGGATTCCATGATCGGCATGCGAGAGTTGATCGACGCCGCCCAGTCCTGGAGCCGCCAGGACTATCTGGAGTGGCTGAGCAGCGGTTTTTTTGAGCTGGCGGACCCTTCGGAGGACGGGCTGCCCTTTCATCCCCTTTTCATAGTCCCCACGCAGGAGCCACTTGGGCAGCTTCATCAAGCCGTAAAGCTCGCCCCAGGGCGCATCCGCGGCGCGATCCACGCCGCCTTGCGGGACTTGCTCTCCGCCCTGACGCCGGAGCGATCGGCGCGCTATTGCGATCTTGCCTGGCGGTTGGCGGCCGGGCTGCGTCCTCCGGGAGGTCTTACCGACCAAGCGCGCCACCTGCTTTCGTTTCCGGAAGTTGAGGAGCCGGTCTGGCTCGAATGCGTCAGGTCCGTGCTTCGCGCAGTTCTCGGGTATGCGAAGACGCCGGAAATCGAGGAATTTATCGAGGATTTCCGCGCTTCACGCCACTGGCGTCACGAATTCGCCTGGAGCTACGGACAGTACATCGCGCGGCGCGATGCCCGTCGTTGGCTGGAGTTCATGAAGGCTTTCGAAAGCGATTTGTCCGCGGATCGCGAAGCCTCCCCTTCAGGCTATCGACGACGTCTGCGCGCGCTAGCCTGCGCTGTGGGGGCTGCACATATCGCGCCACAATATATGGCGATGCAAGAATCGGGGGTGCCCTGGTTTCTTTTCGAAGACCTCACCGCCGAACCTGACCCCATCATGCGGCTAAAGCATGGAGGTTTGGTTCTCGGCATCGCAGTCGGTTCCACAAGAGCCGAATTGACCTCTCCGATGGAGGCTGACGACAGTGTTCGTTTGAAGCTGTTCAAAACGATTGGCGACAGCTTTGGAGGGCATGCCGAGGCGGAGCGTGTGCTGTTTGAACGGGCCAAGCATATTCCCGGCTGGCCTACGGCGCGTCCCGCCGCGCAAGGACAATCAAATTGACGGGATTGGGAGCAGCTGAAGCGTATCTGGACGATGCGAAGCATCTTCGCGCCGCCATGAACAGTAATCGTGACGACAGCACATTCGCAGACGGCGGCGGCCGTACCGTTTACATCGTCGACGCAAACATCGTGCTGCTGTTCATCAAACCGAGCAAACACATTCATCTTCTACGCCCATTTCAACGCTGGCTGGAAGGGCCGGTACTGGTGACGAATTCCACCTTGATGGCTGAATTTGTCTTCTCCGGTAACCTGCCCGGTCAATCTGGCCCCATCTACATGTCGAAGCCGCACTTCGAGGAAGTCATCTACAATTCCGAGAAGATTCAGAACGACGTCGCGAAAAGCATTGCTGCGACCGGGCCCATCGTCGCGGAGTCATTCGATGTTCAGCAATTGACGACGATACTGAGAGACACGTCGGCGACTCCGGAAACCAAGGTGGAGGCGCTTACAAGCAAACTGCCGCCCGAGATTACGCGGCTGGTGCAGGAGGAGGGCGAGTGGGCCGCAGGGGTTCAATTCAAGCGCCTGTTCCAGCAGCCGCAGATCGTTCGCCGCATCGACAGCGCGGAATGGTTCGAGCTCGCATTCGATCCCGACCCCAACCACATACTGGAGTGGTACAAGCGGTTACTGCCCTTCAGGACAGAGAAGACTTCGACACCGAAAGCCACAAAGGGCAGGCTTCATGACGGCGGCGGAAATCCCGCCTCGATGATCAAGCTTTACAATGACGCTTCAACCTTGGCCACGCTCGAACTGCTCAGCCGCAGCACTCCGGAGCAATCGGAAGACACCCGCTATCTGCTGATTACGGCAGATCGCGCAATCAGGCAGGCCGTAGACGAATTCGTCAAGTCTCCGGCGGGAGCCGGCCTTCGCGACTTTACCCGCCATGTCCGCGAGTTTACGCCGTTGCTGAACCTGTCGGCGATAGCCGAGCCGGACGCCGCAAGATTTCAGGACCGCAAAGATATATTCGAGAAAATAAGGCTCGCTCTTGATGAGCTGCTTCTTGAAGCCGACAAAGGGAATTCCGCGCTGCAGGGAACGCATCACCCGCAGCTCAGGCGAATCACGGAAGACGAAGTTTCCAAGAAAATCGAGGGCCTGAAGCAACACTGGTCTGATTCCGCGGCGATTGCCGCCAGTCTCGCCTTGCCGCTTATAAGGCCGCGATATGGCGCATATTTCGATGCGCTCGCCGAGGCGCTGACCGACCGTGAAGTTGTTGGTGACGTATTGGGAGGCCTGCTTAATATATTTACGGATCTGCGCCAGTTGCACGCGCAAATGACGTTTCAAGGCAGTTTGATAAGCGCCCGCCAGGCTGCCCGAAGTCACGCCACCAAGAGCAAGGCCAAGCTTCGTCCCCGCGCACCCATGATGCTGATCGATATCGATTTCAGCCCCTTCATCGGCAACGAGTCGCATGACCAATATTTGGGGAGGGTGGCGCGCGGCGAGATTCCGGACTACCCGCTTTCGGATTATCCGGAGAACGCGGAGATCGGGTTCAAGCATCTGTTCCACGCCTGGCTGTTGACGGCGGTCGAACTTTGGCCGCAGGGGCGCGCGCATTCCGGACTCGCGGTTCGTTCTTACGAGCGTGACAATCCTTTGTCACCGATCCTGGACGAAGCGCTGTATTGTCACGCGGTGACGGGCCGATTTACCATGGCATCGGCGCGCGACTATCGGGTTGGCATCGATTTGCTGGGCAAGGCATTAGAAAGAACGAACCGGCACACCCAAATCGGCATTGCCCGGTATGCACGGGCGCTGTCGGAGCGAGCCGCGCATCGCCTGTTTGCCCTTCAGCATAGCTACTACGCCCGGAAATATCTGGCGACCTCCCGCGGTAATGAGTTCTTTTCGGACCCAAAAATAGGCGCCATTCTGGCTGAGGGTGAAATGAAAGTGGAATTCGGGCTGGCGATCGCAGACCTCAGAGCGGTGGAACGCGATTGGATCGAGGATCATGAACCCTATCTCAAATCGGAAAAGCTGAAGGTGTTCTCACATGAGCTTAAACTGCAGGTCTACTCGAATATCGCCAGCGCCTGGGTTTTTCGGGACGACGTATCAGGCACGTTGAGCTTGCCCGACGCCGGATCGGATCGAGCTGATGATTTGGCGCAACTGAACCAGGTCATTGACGATGACGTCAAACAATACGGCTCGGAGAACAAGGTGGCGATTTTGAACCAGGCGCTGCTGGCGGCAGCCGAAGCGGCGGGGGACGTGCGGGAACATGCAACGCGACACGCCATCTCCCTGCTGCAGAATTCCCTTGAGGCCAGCAAAAGAGCGCGTGACCCGCTAAATTTCATCGAGCGCCTGGAATGCGAAGCTCAGCTTGATCGACTAAGAGCAGGCGTAACGGCTGCTTGAGCGGGAAGGCACGAAGAAAAAACGATGGTTGAAAGAACGGGCGAGCGGTTGGTTGGTCTCGCAGGTGAATATTACGGCAGATGCGACAAATCGTTCGGCGGTCGATAAGGTGGCTGCACCCTCTTTACGTCTTTTGATCGGGTGCGCTGCCTGCAGCGGCCTCGGGGTCAAAAACAGTCGCATTCTGCCAAAGTGCGGTAATTTGCCGGTCGTAGTTGTAGAACAAACCGTTTGGCTTTTTCTCCAATCTGAAGCCTGGGCATTGATCCCCGGCCGACGAATAGCAGTTAAGTTCGATCAAAAGAAATCCGTGCCCTTCGCCGCGATCGACCGCAATGCTACCGAACGTCGGAACAACATCGAACAAACGAAGCGCGACCTTGCCGCTTGAACGATGCTTGGCGGTAAAAGCCAGGACGGTGTTGTACGCTCCCGTCAGATTATCAACCAGGTCGCCGGCACTTAGACTGTCGTTCAGCAGTTGGGCGGAAGGGCCGGGAAGGTTGAAGATGAGGAATTGGACTGCACAGCCCCGTGCAATGGCCTCCTCCAGATAGGTACGGTATTCGTTGATGATCGTGTAGAGTCCCAAACCCACGAACATTATCTCGGTGCGTGCGTCGCGGATCAGGAACGGCAGCCTTACACGCTCAGTCTTCCTGGCGCGGCTTTCATAAATCTCGACTATCCCGAGACGCTTGGCATCGGTATCAACGACTTCCGCGAGCTCGGCCTTGACCTGGTCCAGGAGCTCACGACGAAGCAAATGCTCATAGACAAAGCCAACAATACCGGCGGATGCGCCGGCGATGCCGACCTCGGTCACAAAAAGTCTGGTCCAGTGACCCTCGGCGGTCAATCCGTGAGCAAGGGCGATTACAACGAATCCGCTCAGCATAATGACAAGGCTCAGCGACCACGTGAAGCGTTTTAGAAGCGATGACGTCGACATAACAGCATCTCCCGATGCGCTCCAACTCCGCGCGCAATGAGCGGGTTAAGCATCGCTGAAATTGCACACACGCGCAAGCGCACGGGGGTTCGAAATCGGAAGCTGCTGTCATTCCATGTCAGATGTGGATCGACGGCACCGAGCTCCTCTGGAGAAAGCAACGCTATGCTTGGCATTCTTTCTTGCACCATCGTTCGTCGACTGCATGGCTACAGGTGCTTCCGCTACGCCACCCGCGCCTCGTCGAACTTCGGTGGACAAGAGGCTTTGGCGGGCCGGTTGCTCACTTCGTTCGGCTGAAGCGGCGCCCCGGCGAAAATCTCAATTCGTTGTCGCCAGAGCCTATCATCGGCCCGGCTAGGGCCGGACCTGGTGGCGCGGGCGACAAACCTGTGGCATCACCCCTCCTTGAAGCCGTATTCCGGGACGTTGCCGCTGGCGCCGTAATATTTGTAGGGCAGGAATTTGCCGCTCATCGTGATCTTGACGCGGTCGCCCTTCGGGCTGGCGACGCGCTCGATGGCCATGTCGAAATCGATCGCCGACATGATGCCGTCGCCGAATTCCTCCTCGATCAGCGCCTTCCAGGCCGGACCGTTGACCATCACCATCTCGTAGAAGCGATAGATCAGCGGATCGGTCGGCGGCATCGGGGTGCCCTGCCCGCGCATCGGCACCTCGCCCAGCATCGCGGTTTCGGATGGCGTGAGGCCGAACAGTTCGCCGGCGTTGGCGGCCTGCGGTTTTGTCAGCTTCATCTGGCCGAGGATGGCGCCTACGATCAGCACCTCCGAATAGCCGCCGATGTTGTCGCAGATGTGCTTCCAGCTCCACGCCTTCTCGCGCTTGATGTCGAGCAGCTTTTCGGTGAGGTCGGATCGTTTCATGGTTGCGTCTCCTGTTACAAATTCTCCGTCATGCGCGGGCTTGACCCGCGCATCCACGTCTTTCTGTTGCGCTCAAGACGTGGATGGCCGGGACATCTGCGTGAAGACGCGCTTCGCGCTTTAGCCCGGCCATGACGCCTGGTTGAAGTCCTCGCGCGCCGGATTCGACGACGCGACGATGATGGGCTCAGTCAATCCGATCCGCACCGCCGGCACGTTGCGCGGGTCGTGATCGGTAACCGTGCTGGTGAACGTCCTGCTGCGCATCACCAGGAAATCGATGATGTGGTTGCGCAACGCGTAATAATGCGGGTGGCGATGCAGGTCGATGCGGCCGCGGTGCTTGGGCAGCGGATTTTCCACGATCTCCGCCAGCACCGCGCCGGGGCCGTTGGTCATCAGGAAAATTTTGTCGGCAAGATAAATCGCTTCGTCGACGTCGTGGGTGATCATGAACGCGGTCTGCCCGGTGGTAAGGCAAATGCGGCGGACCTCGTCCTGCAGCGTGCCGCGCGTCAGCGCGTCGAGCGCCGAGAACGGCTCGTCCATCAGCATGATCTTTGGCGTGATGCTGAGCGCACGCGCGATGCCGACGCGCTGCTTCATGCCGCCCGACAGTTCCGACGGCCGCTTGTGCTCGGCGCCGGTGAGGCCGACCAGATCGATGAATTTCTGCGCATGCGCCTTGACTTTTGCGCGGTCCCAGCTGCGCCATTTCGAGGTCACCGCGTAGGACACGTTGCCGAGCACCGTGCGCCACGGCAGCAGCGCGTGGCTCTGGAAGATCACCGCGCGGTCGAGGCTGGTGCCTTCGATGGCCTCGCCGTCGACGATGACGGCGCCTTCGCTGGGCGCATCGAGCCCGGCCAGGATGTTGAGCACCGTGGTCTTGCCGCAGCCGGAATGCCCGATCACGCAGGCGAACTCGCCGCGCGCCATCGCCAGCCACAGATTCTCGAACACCGCGATCCCGCCGCCATCGGCGCCGGGATAGCGCTTGGCAATCGCCTCGATGGAAATGAACTTGCCGGTCACCGCCTCACTCCGGAAACGTGACCATGCGCGCAAACCGCGCCAGCACCTGGTCCAGCAGCATCCCCACCACCCCGATCACCAGGATAGCTATAATCACATTCGTGATCGATAAATTATTCCATTCGTTCCAGACGAAGTAACCGATGCCGGTGCCGCCGACCAGCATTTCGGCCGCGACGATGACGAGCCAGGCAATGCCGATCGAAATCCTCATGCCGGTCAGAATCGTCGGCGCCGCCGCGGGCAGGATCACGGTGAAGGCGCGCCTGACGGTGCCGACTTCCAGCGTGCGCGCGACGTTGATCCATTCCTTGCGCACGGCCGACACGCCGAACGCGGTGTTGAGCAGCATCGGCCACACCGAGCAGATGAAGATCACGAAGATCGCCGACAGCCCGGAATCCTTGATGGTGTAGAGCGCCAGCGGCATCCAGGCCAGCGGCGAGATCGGTTTCAGGATCTGGATGAAAGGATCCAGGGCCTTGTTGATCAGCGGCGACATGCCGATCAGGAAGCCGAGCGGGATCGCGACGATCACCGCAAGCAGATAGCCTAAGCCGACGCGGGCGATGGAATAGCCGAGCTGGATGCCGAGGCCCTTGTCGTTCGGCCCGTTGTCATAGAACGGCCTTCTCAGGTGCTCCCACAGTTTTGCGCCGACATCGACCGGCCCGGGCATCGCGGATTTGCCCTGCGTCGCCGTCAGCCCCATCAGTTTTGCGTATTCCGGCGTCATGGTGGCGACCGCGCCGGTGCCGCGGGTCGCGATGTGCCAGCTGCCTAAGAAGGCAAGAAGCAGCACGACCGAGACCATGGCCGCGCGAAAACGGAGGGAGGAAGTCATGCGATGTCTCCACCCTCCCCTGGAGGGGGAGGGTCGGCTGCGAAGCAGCCGGGGTGGGGTGACGGCGGTGCGTTCACTCCCTCCCGCCGACGCTTCGCGTCGTCGACCTCCCCCCTGCAGGGGGAGATGAAGAAAGGTCGCCTCACGACGCCTTCCTGATCTTGAAACTGTTGAGATAGTCTTCCGGCTTTGCCGGATCGAAGGTCTTGCCCATTACCGCAAAGCTCTTCGTGGTCGTGGTCGGCGGCGCAAGGCCCGCTTCCTTCATCAGCCTGGTCGCGTCGGTGGCGAGATAGACCTGCGCGGCGATGCCGGCGTAATCCACGTCGCCCTTGACCTGGCCCCAGCGTTTCATCTGGGTCATGATCCAGATCGCGAAGGACTGCCACGGGAACGGGTCGAAATCGACGCGGTTCGGCTGGGTGACGATATTGCCGAGGCCGTCGGCAAAGATGCCGGTGAGAATCTGCTCGAGCACGATCTGCGGCTGGTTCAGGTAATTCGCCGGCGCGATGGCTTCGGCGATCTGCTTGCGGTTCTCCGCCTTGTGCGCGAACGCGGTGGCCTCGATGATCGATTTCAGCAACGCGCCATAGGTGTTCGGCATGCTGGTGACGAATTCCTTGGATGCCGCGAAGGCGCAGCACGGATGGCCTTCCCAGATATCTTTCGTCAGGATGTGAATAAAACCGACGCCGTCATAGACCGCGCGCTGGTTCATCGGGTCGGGGCCCAGAAATCCGTCGATATTGTCGGCGCGCAGGTTGGCGACCATTTCCGGCGGCGGCACGGCGCGGATCTGCACGTCGAGGTCGGGATCGAGGCCGTGTTCGGCGAGATAATAGCGCAGCAGGTAATTGTGCATCGAATAGTCGAACGGCACCGCGAACTTGAAACCCTTCCAATCCCTGGGGTCGCGCTTGTCCTTGTGTTTGACGGCGAGCGTGATCGCCTGGCCGTTGATGTTCTCCACCGCCGGCATGGTGTAGGGCAGCGGATTGGAGCCGACCCCCATGGTGATGGCGAGCGGCATCGGCGAGAGCATGTGCGCGGCGTCGTATTCCTTGTTGATGGTCTTGTCGCGGATCACAGCCCAGCCCGCGGTATTGATGACTTCGACGTTGAGTCCGTTCTTCGAATAAAACCCCATCGGCGCCGCCATGATGATCGGCGTCGCACAGGTGATCGGGATGAAACCGATCTTGAGGTCCTTCTTCTCCAGCGGCCCGCCTTCCGCAAACGCTTCGGTCGCGGTGTTGAGTGGAAAGAATTGCGACAGCGCCGCGGCGGCGGTCGCAGCCCCCACCGATTTCAGGAACGCGCGGCGCGCGGCGTCGCGCGGAAACATCGCGCGCATCACCGTCGAGGCGACCACGCCCTCATAGCGCTTCTGCTCGCTCTCGAACTGCGCCTGAATCTGCAGTGGCGCCGCGGCGTGATGCTCGGCTTCGCTGACATGCAGGCCGCAGCTGCAACCGCCGGCGTGAAGCCTGCGGTTGGGATCGAACGGGTTGTCGAAGGTGGACATCGATTGCTCCTTGGCCGGCGTGCTGTCGCCGCCTGCAAAAAGTGCAATCGCTGTGCCACGCAGCGCGGCACTGACAGAATGTCGCAACTCGAATGGTTGGGCAGCTGACGCCGCCTCTCCCGCAGCCTTGCAGGCTCGGTGATTGTATACAGGGGCGCACAAAGCAGCAGAGGCTGCTGGAATTTTGAGCAGCAGGCGCACAGGAATCATCGGGTACAGCGTGAAGGCATAGCTACGCCCGCCCTGCAACTTGCTATTGCATTATCCCGCCGATAGGACTACATTCTTCGGATGGTCACTCCCTACATCCGCTCGCAACTCTCTTCCGGCCTCGTCCGCCTCCGGGTGACGCCGGATGAACCCGCCAAGGGCCCTCCCGCGATCGTCGAGCAGCGGCCGCGCGGCTCGCGGATGCCGCACAGCGACCTAATAGTCGCAAAGGTGCGCCATTTGATCGAGAACACCGCTCTCAGCTACAGGGAAATTGCGGCGAAGACCGACGTCAGCACCTGCGCCGTATCGCGCTGGACGCGCGACTTCGCATGGCAGCGCCCGCCGCACGCGCCGCGCGCCTCGGACATGGTGCCGGACTGGCGCGCCGGACGCCGGCTAAAACTGCGCAAGCTTGCCGGCCGGCTGCTGGCGCTTACCGAGCGTCATGTGCGCGAACTGGAAGCGGCGCCGCGCGTCGATGTCGAGGCCTTGATGCAGGGGCTGCAGGTGCTGAAGATGGCACGGCTGGAAGCCATCGGCGGCCATCGCCGCCGCGGCCCTCGCGGCTCCGGCGGCTGTTGGACCGGCCCCGCGGTCAGCAGCGCATGGATCACCGAGCGCGACAACGCGATCCGCAGGGCGCTGAAGGAAATGCAGCGCGGCGGCGTCGACATCGACCGCGCGCCGAAAGAGGCGCTGGATCTGGTGATCGACGCCAACACGCCGGTGGAGGATTTTCGGCAGCCGCGGCGGGGGGGAAGGAAACCGCGACCGCGTAACACGTAACCTCGCAGCCCGGATGAAGCGGCAGCGAAATCCGGGTTGCGCAAGAGAGAGACCCGGATTTCGCCAAGAGGCTTCATCCGGGCTACGTCGCCTTCTCACCTCTCCCCGAAGGGGAGAGGTCGAAGCCGAGCGCCAGCGAAGGCTTCGGGTGAGGGGACTCTCCACGCACTGGGACTCGCGGCGAGGCCCCTCACCCGCCGCGCATCTGACGATGCGCGTCGACCTCTCCCCTGCGGGGAGAGGTGACTTGAAACGGCGACCGCGTAACACGTAACCTCGCAGCCCGGATGAAGCGGCGAAATCCGGGTTGCGCAAGAGAGAGACCCGGATTTCGCCAAGAGGCTTTATCCGGGCTACGTCGCCTTCTCACCTCTCCCCGAAGGGGAGAGGTCGAAGCCGGAGCGCCAGCGAAGGCTTCGGGTGAGGGGTCTCTCCACGCACTTGGCCTAGCGGAGAGGCCCCCGCCGCGCATCTGGCGATGCGCGTCGACCTCTCCCCTGCGGGGAGAGGTGGCTGAGCGGCTGTTGCGCCTCA
>NZ_DASYMN010000118.1:0-14588 GCF_036009065.1 Bradyrhizobium sp.
TGTCGGACCGCATCGACCTGATGAAGGACACCAACGTCGTCAACGTCAGCGCCGACGACCAGTTCATCAGCATCACCATCGAGGAGAAGAGCGCGATCATCGGCACCAGCCGGCTGATGCTGATGATGGGCGCCAAGGACAACCAGCTCAAGCAGTGGACCGTGACCGACCCGCAGGGCTACGACACCACGGTGGCGGTGTACAATCTCGACACCTCGAAGAAGCTCGATCCCGGCCTGTTCAAGATCGATTTCACGAACTATCAGACGCCCCCGGGGTGACGATCCTTCTCCCCAGCGCGCAACATCCGCAATACCGGACGATTCTCCGCGTGTGACTTAAAAGTTACGCATCGCGGAAAACCCCGCGCGCGCCCTTGGCCATGCTTCATTTTCCGGGAGCATTGGCTAAGCTGATCGCCATCATCTCACGGAAATCCTTTTCATTCCGCGCAGACGGAAACGGGTTTCCGCCAGCAATCTGGGGCGGGCGTGAAGTTCATTTCAGCGCTAAAGGCAACGACCGGCTGCGCGCTTGCGAGCCTGGCTTTTTTTTCGGGCGCCGCCGCGCAGCAACCCACCGGCGCGGCCGTCATCGGCACGTCGGTCGTTCGGTTCGACTACGACGCGCTGTTTCAGCAAATGTACAAAAGCCCCTCCAATCTCGAGGTGAGCTTCAAGTTTGCCGAACAGGCAGTGGCCCGCGGCGATTATGAAGCCGCTATCGGCGCGCTTGAGCGGATGCTGTTTTTCAATCCCGACCTTCCGCGCGTGAAGCTTGAACTCGGCGTTCTCTATTTCAAGCTCGGCTCTTACGAACTGGCACGCGGCTATTTTCAGGAGGCGTTGAAGTCGGGCGCTCCGGACGAAATTCGCGGACAGGTCCAGGCCTATCTGGCGGAGATCGATCGCCGGCTCGCAAAATACGAGTACAACGTCTTCTTCCATGCAGGCCTGCGGTACCAGACCAATGCCAACATCGGACCTGACGGCCTGATGGTGCGTGCACTCGGCCAAGACGCCATTCTCGACAACAAATTCGGCAAGAAGCCGGACTGGAATTCCTTCCAGATTTTGGCCGCGAACTATGCCTACAAGACCAATATGCGCGGCGACGCGGTCGAGGCAACCTTCGTCGGGCTGAATTCACGTCAGTTCATGATCGATCAGTTCAATCTGGGTGTCGTCGAGCTTCTGGTCGGACCGCGCATCGCGCTGGGCCAGAACGCTTCGTTTAAATTTTACGGTATTGGCGACCAGGTCTGGCTTGGAGACGCGAATTATTTCAATGCCGGAGGCGCCGGCGTGTCGGCGCGCTCGGCCATCGGCAGCATCGGCCAGATCGAAGGTTACGTCGAAGGCCGTTATCGAAACTTCTCCAATTCGCTGAACTATCCGACCGCAAGTCAACAGACCGGGGGGCTGCTGACCTCGGCGGTCACCACCGATTTCGTTCTGATGCCGGGATTGCACTGGGTGGCGCGCGCCGGCTACGACGAGAACCGCGCGATTTTCGATTACAACAGCTACCGGCGTTACTCGCTCGACGTGGCGTTTCCTTTCGAGTTCGCCCTTTCGCTGTTCGGCACGCCGCATCAGTTTGTGGTCGCACCGACGGTGGGCTACAGCTGGGCGAATTACATAACCCCCAATGCCATCATCGATCCGCTGACGATCCGCCGCGACAGGGAACAGCGCTACGGCGCGATTTTCGACGCGCAACTCATCAACAATGTCGGCTTAAGGACGCAAATCCAGTACTCGAAGATCGACTCCAGCCTGCCGAACTTTACGACATCGAATTTTTCGATCGGCTTCGGGCCGACGCTGCGGTTCTGAGGGTTTAGCGATGCCAGTCATGACCAGACTCCTGACCTTGAAGATGGCCGTCGCCCTGGCCACGGCCGCGCCGCTGAGCGCTCCGGCGTTCTCCGCGCAGGTCGGCACCGCCTCGGCCGTCAATCCTGCCGCGACGGTGAATCTGCGCACCATCACCATCGGATCGTCGATCGCTCACATGGAACGCATCCGCACCACGGCGAGCGGTTCGGTGCAGGTCCTGTTCATCGACAAGACATCGATGACCGTCGGACCGAACAGCGAAGTGACGATAGACGAGTACGTGTTCGATCCAAAAGCCGGCACCGGCAGTCTCGCCGCGACCGTGGGCAAAGGCGCGATGCGCTTCGTCGGCGGCCTGATCAGCCATAACGGCAATGCGGAGATCAAGACCCGCACCGCGACGCTCGGCATTCGCGGCGGCGTCGCCATCGTGAACGGGCCAAGCGTTTACGCGGGATACGGTTCAACGTCGGTCACATCCGGTGGCGTCACCGTCACGCTTGGCGCCAACGAGTATACGCAAACCGGGAGCGGAGTTCCGACGCCGCCCGGACCACCGCCGCCCGGCTTTGTGACAAGCATGCTTCAACTCTTCCAAAGCGCCGGCGGACAAACCGGCGGCGTTGCGCCGGGAACGGCATCGCGAGGCAATGTTGCGGCAGCCGAGCGTCGCGCGACGGGATCGGCGGCATCGGTCGCCGGCCCACTGACGCCAACGCCGGCCCCCGTGCCTGCGAATGTGCAGACGGCGACGACCAACACAAACCTCAACCAGACGATCCAGACCTCGGCACAGACGACCGCCGCCGCGCAGACCGTCGTCGAGCAGCGGCCCACCATCGATCCGCGTCCATCGGTGACGCTGGGCGGCTTCGTCGGCGGATTTTACCACCGCGATGTCATTGAGGTGGACAACCAGGCGATCTTCGGCACTTCGCAAGTCGTGCTGGACGCCGCCGGCAACCGCGTTCAGGCGAACTTCACGTCGTTCGGCAATACCAAAGACACGTTTCAGTTCGGATCGACGGATCCGATGGACCCGACAGCCAGCATCTATGCCGACTACAACAATTTTTCAGCGCAAGCCAAGCGAGGCGCTACCTTCAATACCATCCCCTATGACGGCGAACTGATCAATGTGTCCCCCGACGCCACACGCCAACTGGCGACGAATCTCGGCAAACCAGACCTGACGGTCTGTCGATGCGATTACACGCGCTGGGGATTCTGGTCGGTCCACGCGACCAGCACCAACGAGTCGATTTTCGGTCTATGGGTGGCAGGGCGTCCGGCGCAGGCCAGCGACGTGCCGGTCACCGGTACCGCGACCTATATCGGCCAGGTCGTCGCCAATGTCGGAAGCAGCAGGGCGAACGACGTAAGGGTTGTGGCGGGCAATTTCTCGAATGAAGTCAATTTCGGCACGCGAACCGGCGCCGTTGCCGTGACCGGCCTCGACAATACCAATTATTCGGGAACGGTTGCGCTTCAGGGCAACACCTCCAATTTCAGCGGCGCGCTCGCCGGCAATGCCGGCAACCGGCAAATGGGCCTGATCGGCAGCTTCTATCGCTCGCCCACCTCCCCGGTCGGAGAGATGGGCGGAACTGTCGCTATCCAAGGCACCAATTACGTCGGCGGCGGCGTCTTCACCGCGGCTGCCCGGCGCTAACGCCGACTGGCGACCGCCGCTTGCCGCAACGTCGCAGCAGCTACCGCCGCGGTCCGCCGAACTTGTTAATCGACGCGCTGATCTCGCCCAGCATTTTCCGGCTGTCGGCCATCACGGCCGCCGATTTCTTGGAGAAGCTTTGCGCCAGTTCGCGAACCGACTGCACGGCGGGGAGCAATTCGCCGAAATCGACGCTGCCGACGCCGGTCAACAATTCGTCGGTCTTGGCAAGGCCAAGGCTCACCGTGCCGACGCCGCTGTCCGCGCGCCGCACCAGATGATCGAGCTTCTCGCCATTGGCCGCCAGCGACGCCGTGAACGCCTGAAGATTGCGCATCGTCGCTTTCAGATCGGCCTGATTGTCGGCGATCACCTTGTCGACGTTGCGCAGCGCCGCTTTTATCCTGGTCTCGACGTCCTGCGTCGCCTCCGGGTCGGCAATCAGAATCGGAATGCCGTCCTGATCCAGCGGAACGGGAGGCGCCTCCGGCGAGCCGCCGATCAGCGACAGCGCCGCGACGCCGGTCAGTCCCTGAAATTCGAGGCCCGCCAGCGTATCCTTGCGGACCGGCGCGGTGTTGTCGATCATGGCGAGCGCGACCACCCGGCGCGGATTGTCGAGCTTCAGCGACATCACCTCGCCGACCCGAATGCCGCCGAAATTGACGCTGCCGCCCTTGTGCAGGCCGGACGCCGAGCCTTCAAAAATGACGCGCAGCGGGATGCGCTGCTTGGTGCTGACGAATTTCCGGTAACCCAGCACGCCACCGAGCGACCCGGCGATCAACGCCAGGGTCAGGGAGCCGATCATCAGGTGACTCATCCGCGGCTTCATCGAGGAATCCAGGCTACTTAGTTCGCTTGAGAAATAGCGGATTTTCGGCCGGTAGTCACGATATCCAGCGGGCCCGGGCCGCAGCGTCATACGCGGGCTTGACCCGCGTATCCATCCATCTTCAAAGGAGGGACCGCCGGTCAAGCCCGGCGGTGACACACAAAGGCCCGCAAATTCACTCCATGCAATTCACCCTGACCACCTGGAACATCAACTCCGTTCGCCTGCGCATCAACCTGGTCGCCAAGTTCATCAAGGCGGTGCGGCCGGATGTGCTGTGCCAGCAGGAGACAAAATGCCCCGACGATGCGTTTCCGCTAAAACGCTTCAAGCGGCTCGGCTACGAACACGTCGCGCTGAACGGCCAGAAGGGCTATCACGGCGTCGCGGTGATCTCGCGGCTGCCGTTCGACACCACCGATATCCGCACTTTCTGCGACAAGATCGATTCGCGCCACATTTCGGTTGCCTTCGGCGACAAGGCGCGGCTGCAAAAGCCGCTGGTGCTGCATAATTTCTATGTGCCGGCCGGCGGCGACATTCCGGACCCTAAGCTCAATCCGAAGTTCGAGCACAAGCTGCAATTCCTTGACGAGATGAGAGCGTGCGAGCCGCTGCATCCGCGCGGCGAGGAGCGGCATGTCCTGGTCGGCGACCTCAACGTCGCGCCGCACGAGCATGACGTGTGGTCGCACCGGCAATTATTGAAGGTGGTGTCGCACACCCCGATCGAATGCGAAAAGCTGCTGGCGGCCCAGGCGCAGGGCGACTGGATCGATGTCGCGCGCGCCAAAATTCCGCTGTCGGAAAAAGTCTACACTTGGTGGAGTTATCGCGCCGCCGACTGGACATTGGCCGACCGCGGTCGCCGGCTCGACCACATCTGGGTCTCCCGCGCGCTCGGCGAATGCGTCCGCGATTTTCGGATCACGCGCGACGCCCGCGGCTGGGAGCGGCCATCGGATCATGTCCCGGTGACGGCGGTGCTGGAGGTGTAGGCTTCGCGCGTTGCCTTTCCACGAGTCGTCCCGGCGAAGGCCGGGACCCATACGCCGTGTGCTATCGTTTTAGCCCTTGAGCAAAGGCCTTCTGCAACAAGCGAGGCCAGGGGTTATGGGTCCCGGCCTTCGCCGGGACGACAGGGAAACTCAAATACTCAGCTTCGCGCCCGCCATCAAAATATCGCTGGCGATCTGGCTGGTGCGGCCGGCGAGGTCGTCGCGCAGGCGGCGGGCGGCGGCGGGGTCGCTTTCCAGCACACGAGAGAACATCGTGCGTCCGAGCCGGATCACGGTGGAGAATTCCAGCGAGATCGCGGTGGCCGGCCGCTGCATCGGAACGATCAGCGCCAGCTCGCCGATCAGCGCGCCGGGGCCGGCGATGGTCTCGGCGCTGCTGCCGTCGTCCAACGTGACGCGGAATGCGCCGCGCTGCACGACGTAGCCGCAGTCGGCCTCCTCGCCGATCCGGAACAGCGCGTCGCCGCGGGCAAATTCGCGATGCTCGGAGCCGATCGCCAGCACGCGCAAGGCTTCCCGCCCCAACAGGCGCAGTGTCGGGACGCGCTCCAGCAGGGCAACATCATCTTCGATCGACATGGAAAACCGGGTGATCGGGACGCGCTGAAAATGCCATTACGAATCGATTAAAACGAATCGTATCACGGCACCAGCTTGTAGCCACCGGCTTCCGTCACCAGAATCTCGGGCGTGGCGGCGTCCTTCTCGATCTTCTGGCGCAGCCGGTAGATGTGGGTTTCCAGGGTGTGGGTGGTGACGCCGGAGTTGTAGCCCCAGACTTCCTGCAGCAGCGTCTCGCGCGACACCGGCATCTGGCCGGCGCGGTACAGGAATCTCAAGATGGCGGTTTCCTTCTCGGTCAGCCGCACCTTCTTGGCGTTGGCGCCGGTCAGCATCTTGGAGCCCGGCCGGAAGCTGTAGGGCCCCACAGAAAACACCGCGTCCTCGCTGGCTTCGTGCTGGCGCAGCTGGGCGCGGATCCGCGCCAGCAGCACCGCGAAGCGGAACGGCTTTGCCACATAGTCATTGGCGCCGGATTCCAGCCCGAGGATGGTGTCCGAATCGGTATCGTGCCCGGTGAGCATGATGATCGGGGCCTTGAAACCGCCCTTGCGTAAAGACCGCACCACTTCGCGCCCATCGGTGTCCGGCAGTCCGACATCCATCAGCACCAGATCGGGCGAATTGATTTTCGCGGCGCTGGCGCCCTTGGCGCCGGTATCGACCGCGGAGGCCTCGAATTCCTCGTGCAGCGACAGCTGCTCCACCAGCGCATCGCGCAGATCGTTGTCGTCATCCACGATCAGGATCTTGCGGGCATTGGCCATTGCGTACAATCCTTAATGGAGGCGGGATTCGCGGGAGCGCGTCTGGTTCGCCTGAGCTAGTTTCGTTCTGAGATAGGAACCCGTTACCGATTCACAAAGCGAAGCCGGTACTCTAGCGCAAAACCGGCAGCTTTTTTGATGAATGTCCTGTAATGGCGCGAAATAGGGCATTTGCGCGTCCGCGTGGGGCCAGAATTCCGTATTGGCATGAGAAATACAGGTATTTCAAACGCTTATCATACGAATCGGGCAACCCGGCCGCTCTCTTCCGTGATGGTTCGCGCCGCGGCAGGTCAGCGTAGCCGCGGCTGGCTGATCGCCGGGGGCCAGATCATCCCGGTCGCGCTCGGGCGCGGCGGCATCAGGGCCAACAAGCGCGAAGGCGATGGCGGCACGCCAAAGGGCACATTCCGGCCACGGCAGGTGTGGTGGCGCGCGGACCGCCATCCCCGGCCGTCGACGTTTCTCCCGGTCCGCGCGACCGGCCCGCAGGACGCCTGGTGCGAGGATCCGTCGAGCCGGCACTACAACCGGCCGCTGCGGCTCGCGGCAAAGGACGGCGGCGACCGGCTGAGGCGCGACGATCATCTCTACGATTTCATCATCGAGATCGATCACAACACCCACCCGCGCATCGCCGGCCGCGGCAGCGCGGTGTTCTTGCATCTGGCGCGCCACGATTTTTCACCGACCGCCGGATGCGTGTCGATGACGAAGGCGGCGATGCTGCGATTGCTCAAGCGGATCGGGCCGGAGACGAAGATCGTGATTGGATGACTGGGCTCGCTCTTCATGCGCCGTCATCCTGAGGTGCTCGCCGTTCTTTACGGCGAGCCTCGAAGGATGCGGACACACACACCTTGCGGCCATCCTTCGAGACGCCGCGCAAGGGCGCGGCTCCTCTGGATGACGGCTGAATGTGTAGCGCGACTTTGCAACATATTCTGCGTCATCCCCGCGAAGGCGGGGACCCATACGCCGTGTGTTATCGTTTTAGTACTGGAGCAAAGGCCTTCCGCTAACAAGCGATGCCAGGGGTTATGGGTCCCCGCCTTCGCGGGGACGACGCGAGTATTTTCTCTATCTTGCCCCGAAGATCGCCGAGCCCACCCGCACATGGGTCGCGCCGAGCTGGATCGCAATGGCAAAATCGGCGCTCATGCCCATCGACAGGTTCGTCAGGCCGTTGCGTGCGGCGATCTTGGCGGTCAGTGCGAAATGCGGCGCCGGGGCGTCGTCCAGCGGCGGGATGCACATCAACCCGGAAATCGTCAGCCCGTAATGATCGCGGCAGCGGGCGATGAACGCGTCGGCCTCGGCGGGCGCGACGCCCGCCTTCTGCGGCTCCTCGCCGGTGTTGAGCTGGACGAACAGATCCGGCGCGCGCTGCTGCAAATTGATCTCTCTGGCCAATGCTTCGCAAATGCTCGGCCGGTCCACCGAATGAATGGCGTCGAACAGGGCGACCGCGTCTTTCGCCTTGTTGGATTGCAGCGGCCCGATCAGATGCAGCTTAAGCCCGGGATGCGCCGAAATCAGCCCCGGCCATTTCGCTCTGGCCTCCTGCACGCGGTTTTCGCCGAAGGCGCGCTGTCCGGCGGCGATCACCGGCGCGATCGCTCTGGCATCGAAGGTTTTCGATACCGCGATCAGCGTCACCGAGGAACGCTCCCGGCGCGATTCGGTACAGGCGCGGGCGATATCGCGCTCAACGACGTCGAGTCCGTTTGGTAAAGGCGAGGTTACCGGCGCGCCGTTCTCGTTTGCCATGTCATCCAGTTGCAAAGTTTTAAGATCGTTCGAATTTTACCCGATCCGGGAAAGGCTTCTTGAACCCTTGCCCGTACTTATACGGGGGGTAGGGGAGCTGTGATGTCGAGCGTCAGTTTCAACCGCAACCGGGCCAAACTCAAGGCGCTGTTCGGAATCCGCGCGCGGCTGGCCTTGCTGGCGCTGATCCTGGCGGGGCCCTTGATGCTGGAACGCGTGCGTTCGCTCGAGGACACCCGCGCCAAGCAGGTCGCCGCCGCATCCCAGGAATTCGCCAACCTCGCCCAGCACAGCGCCGACGCGCAGCGCGAAGTGATCTCCTCGGTCGAGGCGATGCTGAAATCGGCCGCCTATATCCGCGCCTCCGCCGGCGGCGTCGGCAAGAGCTGCCTGATCCTGCGCGCCAGCCTGACGGTCGACCTGCCATGGATCAGAAGCATGTCGATCGTCGGCAAGGACGGCCGGGTGCAATGTTCGACCTTGAACGGCCTGGTCGGCGTCGATCTCAGCGACCGGCCCTATTTCAAGAAGATGCAGGAGACCCGCGGCTTCGTCCTCAGCGACTACCTGTTCGGCCGGGCGTCCAAGCAGCCGACCATCGTCGCCGCCTATCCGGTGGCCGCGGTCGATCAGGACGAAGACGCCTTCGTCATCGCCACCGTCAACCTCGACTGGATGTCGATGGCCATGAGCAATCTCGGCGGCCGGCCGGGTGTGTCGGCCGTGCTGGTCGACAGCGCCGGCACCGTGCTGGCGGCGCCTCCGGATCAGGCCAGCATGATCGGCCGTTCGCTGAAGCAGCTGCCGCTGCTGTCGGTGGTCGCCGACCAGGCGCTTGGTTCAGACCAGAACAAGGGATCGGTCTCGTTCACCTCCGCCGACGGCGCCAAGCGCACCGCCTCGTTCGCGCGCATTTCCGGCACCGATTCCCGCCTGATCGTTTCGATCGATGAAACCAAGGTTTCCGCGAGCATCAACCGCGACATCAAGTCGGCTTATTTTCAGCTCGGCTTCGTCTGCCTGCTGGTGCTGCTCGGCGCGCTGATCGCGGCTGAAAAACTCATCATCCAGCCGATCGAGATCATGGCGGGCATCGCCAAACGATACGGCCAGGGCGACTGGTCGGTGCGCGCCACCCGCAAGGGACTGCCCGCGGAGTTCGTGCCGCTGGCGCGCTCGCTCAACGCCATGGCAGCCCAGCTTTGCCAGCGCGAACGCGAACTGGTCGCCACCAATGACCGCCTCACCGTGATCGCCTCGATCGACATGCTGTCGGGCCTCGCCAACCGCCGCGGTTTCCAGAGCCGGCTCGATTTCGAATGGCTGAAGGCGCAGCAGTCCTCAAGCGAAATGGCGCTGCTGATGATCGACGTCGATCATTTCAAGCTCTACAACGACACCTATGGCCACCCCGAAGGCGACGTCTGTCTGTCCCGACTCGGCGAGGCGCTGGCCGCCATCGCCGACGAGACCGGCGGCTTTGCCGGGCGCTATGGCGGCGAGGAATTCTGCCTGCTGCTGCCGCATTTCAACGCCGCCCGCGCGCGTGCCGCCGGCGAAATGGTCCGCGCCGCGGTCCAGGATCTCGGCATGCCGCACGCCACCAGCGCCTATCAATACGTCACCGTCTCGGTCGGCGTCGCGTGCACCACCCCCAGCGACGTGCAGGCGCCAAAGGACCTGATCGAGGCGGCGGACGCGGCGCTGTATGCCGCCAAGCACCGCGGAAGGAATGCGGTGGTCGAGCACGGGCTGGTGCGGGCGGGGGATGCGGGGGCGGATGGAATGAAGATGGTGGGGTGAGGTGTCAAGCCGTTGACCCCGCGGTCGCTTTTATGCCCTAGTCCGCCGTCCTTTGGTCGGCCCGACCACATAAAAGCCCGCGTTTCCATGAACACCGAACGCTACAACGTACGCGAATCCAAACCGCGCTGGCAACGGCGGTGGGATGATGTGTTGTCCAAGGGCGCTTCGATATCCGTCGAGGTCGGCGAGAGTGCTGTGGGATGGTGCTCATGATCATTACAGCACTCGAAACATTTGCGGACTTGCTGAAATCGAAATTTACTCTTCCGGGTTCGGCTTCGCCGGAGGACCAACTAAAGGCCCCAGTTGCGACTGCCATCGAAACAGCAGGAAGCACTTTCGGGTTAGCCGTTTCAAGTCGAACCGAAGCCCACTTGACAGACCACAGGGTCCGCCCTGACGTTGCAATATACGTAGGGGGCTTGATTTGCGGCTATATCGAGTTGAAGGCACCGGGTCTGGGCGCGAACGCACCAAAGCTAAAGGGCAAGCACAACAAGGAGCAATGGGAAAAGCTCAAGGGTCTACCCAACCTAATTTACACAGATGGTAGAGAATGGTCTCTCTATCGCGATGGCGAGAGAAAAGGAGCAATCGTTCGGTTCGACGACGATCCAACCGACGCAGGCAAGACGGCGATTAGCACTGAAAATGCCGATAACTTTGAAGGGTTGATTCGCGAGTTTCTTTTTTGGAAGCCAATCGTACCGCACAAGCCCGCCGGGCTTGCGAATTATCTTGCGCCTTTAACTCGTTTTTTGCGGAGTGAGGTGGAGATTGCACTTAGCACCAGCGGTTCCAATGTTGGGCTCCTTGCCACCGAATGGAGGCAATATTTTTTTCCAGAAGCTGATAACGCGCAGTTTGCTGATGCGTATGCGCAGACAGTCACTTACGCGATGCTGCTTGCGCGTCTCTCTGGCGCGATCAACCTTGCGCCAACTGAAGCAGCCAAGACCCTCGACAAAGACAATGGTCTTTTGGCGCGTGCGCTGGAGCTTCTAGGGCAGCCGGGAGCACGTGATGAGTTGCGGGTAGGCTTTGAATTGTTGCAGCGCTCTCTCGAGGCCCTGGACCCGATAGAATTCCTAAAGAGCAAGCCGGACCTTTGGCTGTATTTTTACGAAGATTTTCTCGCGGCCTATGATCGAAAATTACGTAATGACTACGGCGTCTACTACACTCCTCGCGAGGTTGTTGAATTGCAAGTCCGGCTCGCAAGTGAACTCCTTGAAAACGAGTTCGGCAAAAAGCTCGGGTTTGCTGATGACGGTGTTGTTTTTCTGGACCCTGCGGTAGGTACCGGCACCTACCTTGTCGCAACTGTAAAACACGCGTTGGAAAAGGTGAAAGCCTACTCGGGCGAAGGTGCTGTTTCTGCGCGCGCATCGCAGATGGCCAAGAACATGTACGGATTCGAGATTCTTGTCGGCCCTTATGCCGTCGCTCATTTGCGGCTCAAGCAAGCGCTAGAAGGCGCAATGAACGAAGAAAAACAGAAGGAAGAACAGCCAAGTCTTTTGGGAGAACGGCTTAAAATTTATCTAGCAGATACGCTAGCCAGTCCAAATAAGGCTCCGCCTGGCGGACTTGACCTTACCCATAAGGCGCTAACTCAAGAGCACGAAGCCGCTCGAAAGCTCAAGCAGGGCGGCGATATTCTTGTGTGCATCGGCAATCCACCCTACGACCGTCAGAATATCGAAGAAGGAGACACCCGCACGCAACGAAAGGGCGATTGGGTGCGGTTTGGCGATCAGGTCCAAGGCGGCGCGAAACAAGAAGAGCAGGGAGAGCGTCCCATCCTCACCGATTTCACCGAGCCTGCGACAAAGGCCGGCGCAGGAGTGCATCTGAAGAATTTGTACAACGACTATATTTATTTCTGGCGTTGGGCGCTTTGGCGGCTATTCGAGCAGCAGAACTGTGGCGGTATCGTTACGTTCATTACTGCCTCAAGCTATTTAGCTGGTCCCGGATTTGTTGGCGTACGCGAGATGATGCGTCGCACTTTTGATGATCTTTGGATCCTCGATCTCGGTGGCGATAATCTTGGCACGCGCAAGACGCCAAACGTCTTCAATATCCAAACGCCGGTCGCGATTGCAATTGGCATCCGTAGCAATACGAAATCATCAAATACCCCCGCACGAGTTCGGTACGCCAAGATAGGCGGGGTTACACGTGAAGATAAATTATCTGTTCTTGAGGCCATCGATTCGCTAGCATCCGTCGTTTGGACAGACTGTCCGAATGATTGGCATAAGCCGTTTTTGCCTATCGGCGACGGAGACTATTTTGATTGGCCTCAAATAAGAGACATTTTCCCATGGGCACATACCGGCGCGCAATTTCAGAGAACTTGGCCTATAGCCGAAGAAGCTGACGTCTTGGCAAAGAGATGGCAGGCATTGCTGGCATCCGACAACACTATGCGGGCTAAATTATTCAAAAATAGTCGAGACCGCGATATCGATTACCAATCCCGTGACGGCAGTTCCGGCGAACCTTTGGCCGATCTATCACCGACAAGCCCAATGCCTGTCAACAGACCCTATTCGTTTAGATCTTATGACTTGCACCACGCAATTATTGATACTCGTGTAGGTGACTACATTCGTTTTCCTCTTATCAAAAGCGAAAGCGACAGCCAGATTTTTTTATGCAGCCTGATTACTGAGGCTCTTGGACACGGGCAGGCAGGAATGGTTGCTGCTCACCTCCCCGATTTGAACTTTTTTCATGGCCGCCACGGCATGGTCATGCCGCTGTATCGAGATGCGGGCGCCGCTGAGCCAAATGTTACTGGCGGCTTGCTTGGACAGATTTCCGCAATGTATGAATCGCCTGTGAATGCGGAGGATCTTGTCGCTTACGTCTATGCTCTTTTTGGCGGTCAATCGTACACATCTCGGTTTTGGAACGAGCTTGAAACGCCGGGCCCCCGCGTTCCCTTGACCACAGATGCTGCAACTTTCGCAACCACTGCGACGTTGGGCCGCCGTCTAATCTGGCTGCATACATATGCTGAGCGATTCCGCGGACAGGGCCGTGACGATTCGATTCCACCTGGTTCCGCGAAAAATGTCAAAGCCGTTTCAAGCAACACTACGAAATATCCCGTCGACTACACATATGACTTAGAAAAGCGCGAGGTATGCGTCGGTGATGGCCGCTTCGGTCCTGTCAAACCGGAGGTCTGGGAATTTGAAGTATCCGGTTTGAAGGTCGTTCAGTCTTGGCTTGGCTATCGGATGAAGGTTCGGGCGGGCAAAAAATCCTCGCCCTTGGACGACATTCGACCCGCGAGCTGGACACCGCGCATGACCGACGAGTTTCTGAAACTACTGTGGGTTCTCGAAGCGTCGCTCGCAATGGAGCCGGAATTAGTTGCTGCTCTCGATAAAGTCGTAGCTGGCGAGTGCTTTCGGGCAATAGACTTACCTCAACCCACCGATGCCGAGAGAAAGGCTCCGGCGCCCAAAGTGGAGTCTGGATCCCTGCTTTCCCTCATGGGAGGAGACTCGTCGGATGAGGGTGAAGACTGATCGATTGTAAGTAAACCGCAATGTCTACGCTTATCTAGATTTCCAGGATTCTAATGACCTCTTCACGCTACAACGCCCGTGAATCCGAGCCGCGCTGGCAGCGCGAATGGGACGAGCAGGGCATCTTCGCCACCAGGAACGACGACCCCCGCGAAAAATACTACGTGCTGGAGATGTTCCCGTATCCCTCCGGGCGCATCCATATCGGGCATGTCAGGAACTACACGCTGGGCGACGTGATCGCGCGCTATATGCGGGCGCGCGGCTATAACGTGCTGCATCCGATGGGCTGGGATGCGTTCGGGCTGCCGGCGGAGAATGCCGCGATGGAGCGCAAGGTGGCGCCGAAGGCGTGGACCTACGACAACATTGCGGCGATGAAGAAGCAGCTGAAATCGATCGGGCTGTCGCTGGACTGGTCACGCGAATTCGCGACCTGCGATCCCGGCTACTACAAGCATCAGCAAAAACTGTTTCTCGATTTCCTGAAAGCGGGCCTTGCCGAGCGCGAACAGCGCAAGCTGAACTGGGATCCGGTCGACATGACCGTGCTCGCCAACGAGCAGGTGATCGACGGCCGCGGCTGGCGCTCGGGCGCCGTGGTCGAGCAGCGCGAGATGAACCAGTGGGTGTTCAAGATCACCAAATATGCGCAGGAGCTGCTCGACGCGCTGGATACGCTCGACCGCTGGCCCGACAAGGTGCGGCTGATGCAGCGCAACTGGATCGGGCGCAGCGAAGGCATGCTGGTGCGCTTCGCGCTCGATCC
>NZ_DASYMN010000119.1:0-2195 GCF_036009065.1 Bradyrhizobium sp.
GGGCTTGCTGAACGGTGAGGATCGGATGCTCCATCGCTTGCGCGGGTCGTGACCCCTCAAACCCCTTCGTGTGCAGTTAGCTACTTTCTGGCGCAAAATTGCGGGCGGCGCGGCTGCGGGTGGAATCGCAATGTTTGCGGAAAACTGCAAGGTCGGACGGATTTGCAATTGACGCCGATGGCCGCCTATGAATCATTCTTATGAATGATTCGCGATCGAGCCCTGCACAAGCGGGAGAAACTCCTCGGCAAACTGCCGGTCACCGGCGAGTTGCTGCGCGGCTCGCTGTTGGAGCGCACCATCCGGCACCGCAAGGGCTGCCCAAAATGCGCGCGCGGCGAAGGCCACCATGTCTTCGTTCTGACGGTGACCTACCCCGGCGGACGCACCCGGCAGTTCAGTGTGCGGCGCGAGCGCGTCGCCGAGGTTCGCCGCTCGCTGGCCAATTATCAGAAGCTGAAGGAGGCGATCGAGGCCATCTGTGAACTCAATCATGACCTGCTGCGCCCGGATGCGAGGGCGGCAAAGCCGCGGAGCCGAAAACATGATTGAGATGCGGCGCGCCCAGCGCAGCTTCGGCGACGGCCTGATTGCCGAAGAGGTGGGCGATCTGCGCGACGATTGGATGCAATACGCGGATCAGGTGCTGGCGGATGAGACGCTGGTGACGCTCGTATACGACGCCTTGGGCAAGCGTCACCCCAAGAGCAAGAGCCGCGGGCGGCAGGGCGTTGCGGCGGAGGTGGTGTTGCGGCTGCTGATCCTCAAGCACATCCGCAACTGGAGCTATGCGGTGGTGGAGCGCGAGGTGCGCGCCAATCTGGTGTATCGCGACTTCACCCGCGTCGGCGCCGGCAAGGCCCCCGACGCCAAGACCATGGGGCGCTGGGGCGTCGCGCTGGGAGGCGACGTGATCAAACAAATCCACGCCAGGATGGTGGCCCTGGCGCAGAGCCACGGCTTGACCGAAGGCCGCCGCATGCGCGTCGATACCACGGTGGTGGAGACCAACATCCACTATCCGACCGATTCGAGCTTGCTGGGCGACGGCGTGCGGGTGCTGATCCGCAATATGAAGAAGATCACCAAGATCGTGGGCGAAGCCGGAGCAAAACTGCGTGATCGGAGCCGCAGCGTGAAGCTGCGGATGCTCGACATCGCGCGCGCAGCGCGCTCCAAGGCCAAACAGGGGCAGGAGAAGCTCAAGCGCGCTTACCAACAATTGCTCAATTCCACCAGCCGCGTGGTCGGTCAAGCGAAGCGCTTCTCCAAGGAGATTGCCGAAGGCGTCAAGCGATCGATGGACGTTGTCAAGCAGCTGGGGCTGGAAGGCCTGCGTCAGGAAATCGATGCGATGGTGCCGCGCGTCAAGCAGGTGATGAAACAGACCCGCGCGCGCATCTTGCGCGGCGATACCCGCAGCGACGGCAAGCTCGTGAGCCTGTTCGAGCCGGCGACGGAAATCATCCGCAAGGGCAAGGCCGGCAAGCCGACCGAATTCGGCAAGATGGTCAAGCTGCAGGAGGCGGAAAACCAGATCGTCATCGACTATGAGGTCTATGCTCAGCGGCCGAACGATGCCGACCTGCTGATTGCGGCGGTCGAGACACATCAGGCAAAGCTCGGACGCACGCCGCGCCTGGTGGCAGCCGATGCCGCCTTCTACTCCGCCAAAAATGAGGCGGCGGCAATTGCCAAGGGCGTCAAGCGCGTTTGCATCCCCAATCGCTCGACCAAAAGCGCCGAGCGCAAACGCGAGCAGAAGAAGCGCTGGTTCCGCAGCGGGCAGAAATGGCGCACCGGCTGCGAGGGTCGCATCAGCGGGATCAAACGCCGACACGGTCTCAATCGCTCCCGCTACAAGGGCGCCGCCGGCATGCAGCGCTGGGTCGGGCTCGGCGTCATCGCCGACAACCTCATCAACATCGGCCGTGCCATGGCAAAGCAGTCAGTCCCATAGGCCCGCGCACACGATCTCACGCCTTGCAGACCCCGCCGGCCTTTCCGACGGGGTTTGCTTTACGTCGCGGCATCGGCCAAATTCCAAGAACGTCAATTTTGCGCCAGAAAGTAGCTAGCAGCGCTTGAATCTTACATCGCTCAGCTCGGGATTGAGCTTCATGGCGAGGCTTATATTTTCCGCAATCGCAGCGGTGCCCCCTATTCCAAGGATACGCTCGGCGACGACTTCCGAG
>NZ_DASYMN010000120.1:0-4515 GCF_036009065.1 Bradyrhizobium sp.
CACGCGCCAGAGCGCGTTCGCGAATATCTTCCGAATAGGGTCGCGTCATCCATGCTGGCCCCCTGTTCCCAGCATGAAGTTTGAATCAGAAATCCGCTCCAATTGGAATCCCGATTCTGGTAAAAAACAACATGCTCTAGCAGCCCATGGATACGACTCCGTGAAGATTACACGATCGACCGCGCCATTGCGCGCCTAAGCTCGTAGGGTGGGTTCGGCGCGAACCCCGTACCCACCACAGCGACTCGCAATTGCCGTCTGGCCGGTGGGTTACGCCTTCGTCGCTAACCCACCTGTCCCAAGACCGGCCATTCTGGGGCTTTACCTTCAAACGGCGCGCAGCCGAAGAAATCGGAGAACGGTCGCGGCCTTTCAAGGCGAGCTAGGTTCAGCACTTCCCAGAAATGGGTGAAGGCCGAATCTTCCGCCTCGGCGGTAGGCGGCCTCACATCCTTGTCGGGTGCTTTCCGGACCGTGATCCCTTTTCCACGGCAGGCACGATAGCTCCTAGTGTTCCCGTCCATGTGTACACGCCGTTGCGATAGAGCGCATGCGGACCCTTTGAGGCAAAGATGAAGACTCGCAGTCCAGTTGGAGTACTGTTTGACAAGCCGCTCTTACTCGAACCGAAGGCCACCCGCGTGCTCAGCGCTGGAACTGTCATCGCCGACGCGAGATGGACGCAAGGTACTGGTGCCAAGAATACAGGAACGGGCATGCAGAAGCGTACCGGCAATGGGGCTTTGACTCACCTACTGTGTATAGCACTTGAGCGAAGGTAGCGTACAGCTCGTGGTGCGGACGGAGCGCAGCGAAATCCGTGGCTAATGTGTCGCTACGAGAAACCCGGATCGCGCTGCGCTCCATCCGGGCTACGCTTGCTTTGGGCGATCTGTTTGCCCGCACCATCGCTATCGCGAGGGATTTTCTTGAAGATCATCTGCAGTTTGATACGTACCCGCGGCCCGGAATAAAACTCATGTCGTCGGGACTACACGGAATAACGCCGCCACGATGTTGAATCGGAATGCAATCGCCGTGAGTGCGACTGTAAATGTAATTCGGTGGGCATGTGCCATCGTGACGTGTCACTGGCGCCGGGCAATTAACATAGTTTCCGCTCCCTTGAATGTTGGCGCAGTTGTTTCCTCTATTGTTTTGGTAGTTTTGCGCAATACCAATTTTAATGCTCACTAGCATTGCGACCGAACAAGAAAACACAAAGAGCGTGAGGACGCGTACTGTCGCCGACCTATGGCCTGGGGCGCGCGGAGTCATTCCTACCTCCTATTCACTATGTTTCCATCACCACTAACGTTAATATTGTTATCACCCCAAGACTGCTGAATCGAAACACCAGTTTCGGAGGGCGCAGTCTGATTGAGAACCCCTTCTTGAACCTTAGAGTCTCGGTGATACGAGATCGCAGCATAGATCGCAGCGACTACAGTCGCCACGATACCCACAACACTCAGAGCTTTTGCAAACACTTGGATGGTTTTCCGCGAGTAGTGGGTCGTTAGTGCTTCACATGTCTGACTGTAGCCAGCGCGGCTGAGCGTAGCGGGTAAGGATAATCAATGCAACTATGGCTAGAGCTACCCCCCTATACCAGCCTGGACTCTTGCGAAGAAGATGGATGCGCGGGTCAAGCCCGCGCATGACGCAAAGGGTGCTGCGCGTGCCCCGGACGCAGTGCAACGCTTAGCCCTTCGCGAAGCGGTGCGCTGCAGAGCCGGAGCCCAGCTTGCTTGCTTGCTTAAGCGGGTCCCGGCTCTGCGGAGCGGCATGAAGAATGCTGCACCGCGTCCGGGACATAAGACCATTTACCCCCCATTCCCGTTTTCTTCCTCGCCGATATGCTCCACCGACACCACATGCTCATCCTCGGCGGTATCGAACACGATCACGCCCTGGGTGGAGCGGCCGGCGATGCGGATGCCTTCGACCGGGCAGCGGATCAGCTGGCCCTTGTCGGTGACCAGCATGATCTGATCTGAGTCCTCCACCGGGAACGACGCCACCAGCTTGCCGTTGCGGCCGTTGACCTGCATCGCGACGATGCCCTTGCCGCCGCGGCCGGTGGTGCGGTACTCGAACGACGACGAGCGCTTGCCAAAACCGTTCTCGCTGATGGTCAGCACGAACTGCTCGCTCGCCGACATCTCGACATAGCGCTGTTCGCCGAGCTCGATGGCGCCGGACGCGTCCTCGCTGTCGGTGCCCGCCTCGTCCTCGACGCCGCCGCGCCGCACCGCGTTGGCGCGGCGCAGATAAGCCGCGCGCTCCTCGGCATCGGCGTCCATGTGGCGCAGGATGGTCAGCGAGATCAGCTTGTCGCCTTCGGGCAACGCAATGCCGCGCACGCCCATCGAGGTGCGCCCCGTAAACACCCGCACGTCGGTGACGGGGAAGCGGATGCACTGGCCGCCGGCGGCGGTCAGCAGCACGTCGTCATGCTCGGTGCATATCTGCACGTCGACGATCGCCTCGTCGTCGTCGAGCTTCATGGCGATGATGCCGGAGCGGCGGACGTCGACGAAGTCGGACAGCTTGTTGCGGCGGACGTTGCCACCGGTGGTGGCGAACATCACGTCAAGATTGGCCCAGGAGGATTCGTCCTCGGGCAGCGGCATGATGGTGGTGATGCGCTCGCCCTGCTCGAGCGGCAGGATATTGATCAGCGCCTTGCCGCGGCCGTTCGGCGGCGCCACCGGCAGCCGCCAGACCTTTTCCTTGTAGACCTGGCCGCGCGACGAGAAGAACAGCACCGGGGTGTGGGTCGAGGCCACGAACAGCCGGCTGACGAAATCCTCCTCGCGGGTCTGCATGCCCGAGCGGCCTTTGCCGCCGCGCTTCTGCGCACGGTAAGTCGACAGCGGCACCCGCTTGACATAGCCGGCATGCGACACCGTCACCACCATGTCCTCGCGCTGGATCAGGTCCTCGTCCTCGACCTCGTTCTCCTGGTCGATGATGACGGTCTTGCGCGGCGTGGCGAATTCAGACTTGATCGCGACGAGTTCGGCCTTGATGATGCTCTGGATGCGCGCGCGGGAGCGCAGTATGTCGAGATAGTCGGCGATCTCCACCGCGAGCTTGTCGAGTTCTTCGGAAATTTCCTCGCGCCCGAGCGCGGTCAGCCGCTGCAGGCGCAGATCGAGGATGGCCTTGGCCTGCTCCACCGACAGCCGCGCGGTGCCGTCGGCGGCGAGCCGGTGCCGGGGATCGTCGATCAGCGTGATCATCGCCGCGACGTCCTTGGCCGGCCAGTCGCGCGCCATCAGGGTTTCGCGCGCGGTGTTGGGATCCGGCGAGGTCCGGATCACGCGAATGACCTCGTCGATATTGGCGACCGCGATGGCAAGGCCGACCAGGATATGGGCGCGGTCGCGCGCCTTGTTGAGCAGGAATTTGGTACGGCGCGACACCACCTGTTCGCGGAAGGCGATGAACAGCGTCAGCAGATCCTTCAGGTTCATCACCTGCGGACGGCCGGCATCGAGCGCCACGACGTTGGCGCTGAAATTGGTCTGCAGCGGCGTGAACCGGTAGAGCTGATTCAGCACCACCTCGGGCACCGCATCGCGCTTCATCTCGATGACGACGCGAAAACCGTCGCGGTCGGATTCGTCGCGCAGGTCGGAAATCCCTTCGATCTTCTTGTCGCGCACCAGTTCGGCGATCCGTTCGACCATGGTGGCCTTGTTCACCTGGTACGGAATTTCCGAAATGATGATCGCTTCGCGGTCCTTGCGCGCCGGTTCGATGGAAACCTTGCCGCGCATCACGATCGAGCCGCGGCCGAGGTGATAGGCCGAGCGGATGCCCTGGCGGCCGAGAATGATGCCGCCGGTCGGAAAATCCGGTCCGGGAATGATGTTGATGAGATCGTCGATGCCGAGCGCGGGATCTTCGATCAACGCTACGCAGGCGTCGATCACCTCGCCGAGGTTGTGCGGCGGGATGTTGGTGGCCATGCCGACGGCGATGCCGCCGGCGCCGTTGACCAGCAAATTGGGAAATTTCGCCGGCAGAACCCGCGGTTCCTGCTCGGAGTTGTCGTAGTTGCCCTGGAAATCGACGGTGTCCTTGTCGATGTCGTCGAGCAGCGACTGCGCGATCTTGGTCAGCCGGGATTCGGTGTAACGCATCGCGGCCGGCATATCGCCGTCCACCGAGCCGAAATTGCCCTGGCCGTCGATCAGCGGCACGCGCATGGAGAAATCCTGCGCCATCCGCACCAGCGCGTCATAGACCGACTGATCGCCGTGGGGATGATACTTGCCGATGACGTCGCCGACGGTGCGCGCCGACTTGCGGTACGGCTTGTTCCACTCAAAGCCGTTCTCGTACATCGCGTAGAGAATCCGGCGATGCACCGGCTTCAATCCGTCGCGCGCATCCGGCAGCGCCCGCGCCACGATCACGCTCATGGCGTAATCGAGGTAGGAGCGTTTCATCTCGTCGAGGATCGAAACGGGACGAATATCGGAAGGAGCCGGCGGCTCTCCG
>NZ_DASYMN010000121.1:0-5420 GCF_036009065.1 Bradyrhizobium sp.
CTCCCGCGACATCGACAGCTTGTCGCGCTCGGGCAGCTGCATCACCATGCCGAGCGCACGGCCGCGCGGGATGATGGTCGCCTTGTGGATCGGGTCGGTGGCGATGACGTTGAGGCCGACGATGGCGTGGCCGCCCTCGTGGTAGGCCGTCAGCATCTTCTCTTCCTCGGTCATGACCAGCGACTTGCGCTCGGCGCCCATCATCACCTTGTCTTTTGCTTCTTCGAACTCGCTCTGGGTCACCATGCGCTTGTTGCGGCGCGCGGCCGTCAGCGCCGCCTCGTTGACAAGGTTCATCAGGTCGGCGCCGGAGAAGCCAGGCGTGCCGCGTGCAATGGTCTTCAGGTTGATATCCGGCGCCAGCGGCACCTTGCGGACGTGAACCTTCAAAATCTGCTCGCGGCCGACAACGTCCGGATTGGGCACCACCACCTGGCGGTCGAACCGGCCCGGGCGCAGCAGCGCCGGATCGAGCACGTCGGGACGGTTGGTGGCCGCGATCAGAATCACGCCTTCATTGGCCTCGAATCCGTCCATCTCGACCAAGAGCTGGTTCAGCGTCTGCTCGCGCTCGTCATTGCCGCCGCCGAGGCCGGCGCCGCGATGGCGGCCGACGGCGTCGATTTCGTCGATGAAGATGATGCAGGGCGCGTTCTTCTTGGCCTGCTCGAACATGTCGCGCACGCGCGACGCGCCGACGCCGACGAACATTTCGACGAAGTCGGAGCCTGAAATGGTGAAGAACGGCACGTTGGCTTCGCCCGCGACCGCGCGTGCGATCAGGGTCTTGCCGGTGCCGGGAGGTCCGACCAGGAGCACGCCGCGCGGAATCCGCCCGCCGAGCCTTTGATACTTTCCGGGATCGCGCAGGAACTCGACGATCTCCTGCAAATCCTGTTTAGCCTCGTCGACGCCGGCGACGTCCTCGAAGGTGACGCGGCCATGCGCCTCGGTCAGCATTTTTGCGCGCGACTTGCCAAAGCCCATCGCCTTGCCGGCGCCGCCCTGCATCTGGCGCGACAGGAACACCCACACGCCGATCAGCGCGATGAAAGGCAGCCAGGAGACCAGCAGCGACACGAACCACGGCACGTTGTCGCCGGGCGGTTTTGCGGTGATCGAGACCTTGCCGTTATACAGGCGCGACACCAGCGTCGGGTCATTGGGCGCATAGGTCTGGAAGCTCGAGCCGTTGGTAAAGGTGCCGTGAATCTCCGGCCCCTGGATCACCACGTCGCGGACGTGATTCTGGTCGACTTCGGTCAAAAGCTGCGAGAACGAAATGTCCTGCGAGGACGCGCGCTGACCCGGATTCTGGAAGAGCGTGAACAATGCCAACAGCAGCAGGACAATAATGACCCAGAGGGCGAAATTGCGCAGATTGGCGTTCATCGAACTTCCTTACGTGGCCGCGCGGATCGCGGCCTTATGTCCTTGGGTCGGCACGGATGAAATCCCGAAAAATTCCATCGGGGTCGGCTGGTGGTAATCTAGGTGCCGCCCCCATCGATGCCAAGGGAACAGCGAAGGACTATTTAGCGCATATTAGCCGCATTCCGGCTCAAATAATGGCGGCGGAACGGCTGTTTTCCCGCGGTGGTTAAGGCCGGATGCCCGGTTTGCGCCAACCTCAATTCATCCGGCGGCGGCGTGGCGGCGCCGGATCGATGCGAATGCGGCCATCGACAAGGCTGACCAGCGCGCCGGCGAGGGTCTGCTTCAGCCTGATTCGGCGCTTTGCATGCGCCGTTTCCGCACCAGCCCGGTCCAGCGCCGCCAGCAGCGCCTCGACCTTGCCGAGCTCCGCCGGACCCTCATGGCCGACCCGGTCGATCCTGCGCAGCAACAAGCGGACCCGGATTTCCTCCGAGAGCGCGGCAAAGGCGTTGGCGTCAAACCCCGCATGATCAGGGTCCCGCTGGCCGAGCGCCAGATAACGCTCGGCGCCATCGGCCAGAATCTCCAGCGCCGCATTGGCGCGCGCCAGGCGCGAGGCCAGCCGCGTCAGATTGCGCGCATCAAAGCCCTCGGCGGCCAGCGCCGGCATCAGGGCCCGCAAGCGCGGCCGGGTAAGACTGGTATCGCGGTTGGTCGGATCCTCGGCGAAGCCGATCCCGGCCTTCTCCAGCGTCGCCACCAGCCGCGCCTTCGGGATCTGCAGCAATGGGCGCGCCAGCACCACGCCGTCGCGCTGCGACTGCCGCGCCATCGCGGCGAGGCCGGCAATGCCGCTGCCGCGCGCCATCCGCATCAAGACCGTCTCGGCCTGATCGTCTCGTGTGTGCGCGGTCAGGATATGCGTTGCACCCGCCGCCCGCGCAGCCTTGGCCAGCAGGCGATAGCGCGCGTCCCGCGCCGCCGCCGGCAGTCCAGTTTTGGGTTTTGCCCCGCTCCAGCGCAGGGTGCGATGCGGCACATCCAAGGTTTTGGCTAAACGCTTCACGTCACGCGCCTCGCGCGCAGCCTCGGCGCGCAGGCCATGGTCGATGGTGACGGCGATGAGATGCGGACCGCGCTTGGCGGCGCGCCGCCAGCGCGCGGCGAGCCACATCATCGCGACCGAATCGGGCCCGCCGGAAACCGCAAGAACGATCGCCGGCGCGGCCTTCCAGTCCGCGAACAGACATTTTGCATCCTGCACCGAGATCGGCGAATGGTCGTCGTCAGGCATTTGTCGTTGCCGCTGCGCTGCCTCAAGCAAGACGTCATACGCGGGCTTGACCCGCGTATCCATCCCATCTCAATCGAAGTCGTCATCCTGAGGCGCTCGCCGTTCTTCACGGCGAGCCTCGAAGGATGCGGCCACGAGCGCAAACGGCCATCCTTCGAGACGCCGCGCAAGAGCGCGGCTCCTCAGAGTTTGTGAATCTATTCGAATTTCGACGTTTCTGCGGGTCCTAAGTCTTTGATTTGACTCATGTCGGAAAACGCAAAAATCAATAGATTCACAAGCTCTCAGGATGACGGCGAAGCTATGTTGCGGCCGCTTAACTACGTCCGCGGCTTCAGCACTTGACGCGCTTCTGCTCACGATCCACGGCCTGCTTGACCCCGCTGGAGGCGCGGGGATATTTCCGCGTCACCTCGCCGAGCGCGGCGCAGGCGGCTTCCTTCTCGTTCAGGGCCGCCAGCGATTGCCCGAGCCGCAAGAGAGCGTCCGGCGCTTTTGCGGAAGCGCCGAATTTGGTCGTGACCCCGAGAAAGGACTCCGCGGCGTCACGATATTTCTGGCGCTGGAAAAAACTTTCACCCAGCCAATATTGCGAATCCGCGAGCAGCGGATCGGCCGGATATTTTTGCGCGAAATTGCGCATGGTCTCTTCGGCCAGCGCGTAATCCTTGCGCTGCATATAGCCGATGCCGAGATCGAATTCGTCCCTGGGGGTCGCCGACGGCGGCAGCGTGGTCAATGCGGCGGTTGCACCGGGCCCGCGCTGGGGTAGTGCGCCACCGGAATCGCGCGGAACGCCGGCGGTGTTGCCGAGATCGAGCGGCTCCCCTGCCCCGCGTCCTCCGGGAGCGCCGACCGCTTCGCTTGGGATCGGCAATTGTCCGCCGCCGAGCGCGCGTGGCGCGCCCGGCGCGTTCGGATTCTGGCCGGGGTCGAAGGCATCGCCGCGGCGGCGGGCTTGAGTTTGGGGCGCCGGCGGCTCCTGCACGATCGGCGCCGGCGCCGCAATCTGCTGATCGTAAGGCTGCTGCTGAACCTGCGGCTGCCGCGGAGCCGGAACCGGTTGCGCAGGAATGGCCGCGACGTTTGGTTGCGCGACGGCCGGCTGGCCGGGCGCCGGCGATCCTCCCATCTGCCTCAGGCGATCTTCGAGCTGCCGGTTGCGGTACTGCAACTCCTCGTTCTGCCCGGTGAGCTGACGCAACTGGTTCTCCAGCTGCTGGATCCGCAGTTCCGGATCGACCTCGTAAGCTTGCTGAGCAACCGCCTGCGAGCCGGTCGCGAGCATCGCGGCGACTACGGCCGCGCGCGCAGCAAAGAAAAATCTGGAAGACATGTTGGCCTGACGAATGAAATTGGCGTCACATCGAAGCACGCCACATTGAGGCAGGGAGTACGCCAAAAATGTGACTGATGCCAGCCGGCCTCGAGTATCCTTATCAAAGCATCAAGCGGCATGACCGGCAGGAGATCGCCGGCGAGCGCAGGAGATCAGCATGCATGTGCTCGTAAACGGCGTACGCCTGTTCTTCGACGTCGAGGGCGCAAGCCTGGTGCCCGACGGCCCGGTGATGCGGGAAAAGCCGACCTTGCTGATGCTGCATGGCGGCCCCGGCGCCGACCATTCGATCTACAAGCCGGACTATTCGGCTTTGGCGGACATCGCCCAGATCGTCTACCTCGACCATCGCGGCAATGGCCGCAGCGAGGATGGCCCCAAGAAGGCATGGACCCTGGCGCAGTGGGGCGACGATGTGCGTGCGTTCTGCGACGCCCTGGGCATCGTCAATCCGATCGTGCTGGGCGCGTCGTTCGGCGGCATGGTCGCGCTGGCCTACGCGACGCGCCATCCGGCGCATGCTTCGAAGCTGATCCTGATCAGCACCGAGGCTGCCGGAGGCTCGCATAGGGAGCGGCGCGTGGCGCTGTTCGAACGCTTTGGCGGGCCGGAAGCCGGCGCTTTGGCACGCCGCCGGTTCCTGGAGGTGCAGGGCCATGATGAGGATTCGCTCGCCGCTTGGCGACGATTGGCCTTTCCGCACTATTTCCGTACCCCGCGTCATCCAGATGTGGCGCGCCGCGCCGTCAGCCGGTCCGAGGTGCTGCAATGGTTCACCAAACCGGGCGGCGAGAGCCAGACCTTCGACATGTTCCCGGACCTTCATCGCATCCGGTGTCCGACCCTCATCATGGGCGGTGAAGACGATCCGATCCATCCGATCGAGAGCCAGGCCGAACTCGCAGCAGCCCTGCCGGCGCATCTCGTGCAGTTCGAACGGTTTGCGAATTGCCGCCACGCCGTGGTCCCGGATGCGCCGGAACGCGCCATGGCGGTGATGCGGGATTTTATCGAGCGCAGATAGCACTGCGCCAAAACAAAACCGGCGCCCCATTGGAGCGCCGGCGATAACTGATTAGGAGCGGCCGCTCAGGAGCTGGCGTTCAGCACCGTGACCGCGCGGCGGTTCTGCGACCAGCAGGAGATGTCGTTACACACCGCGACCGGGCGTTCCTTGCCGTAGGAGATCGTCCGCATTCGGTTGGCGTCGATGCCGCGCGAGGCGAGGAAGGTGCGCACCGACTGCGCCCGGCGCGCGCCGAGCGCGATATTGTATTCACGGGTGCCGCGCTCATCCGCATGGCCTTCGATGGTGAAGGCATAGCGGTTGTAGCTCTGCAGCCAGCGCGCCTGCTTTTCCAGGGTCGCGATCGCCTGCGGCGACAATTCGGTCTGGTCGCTCTCGAAGAA
>NZ_DASYMN010000122.1:0-4120 GCF_036009065.1 Bradyrhizobium sp.
GGTCGTGCGGGACAGGGGCTCCTCGGCCCAGTGCACGCCGGTCATGATCTGGTCGACGCGCTTGGACAGGGTCCACTTGTCTTCGTCGAACCAGCTGATGCCCTCGCCGATTCTGGTGTTTTCGCGCGCGGCGTGCTGGCCAAATTTCACGTTGCGCCGGATCGGCATGAAGTAGGTCATGTCGTCGGCGAGCAGATTGAGCCAGTCGCGGAACTGCCGGTTATCGAGCAGATCCGCCTCCGCGTAGAGGAAATCCTCCATATCGGCCTTGAGCCGGTAATAGGCATCGGTGCGCGGCAGAGCTGAAGATGCCGCGGCTGCCGCCTCCGCAGTCAACACGTCGCTCATGTCTTTTCTCCCTAGTTGTTTTTCGGCTTTGGCGGCACCGGCCCCCCCTGATGGGCGAAGCAGCCAACATCGATCACCGTTCCGGAAATCGCTTCCGCTTCGGGCGAGATCAGGAACGCGATTGCGTTCGCAATGTCTTCACCAGTCGCTGGCCGTCCTGCCGCAGTGCCGGGCGCGCCTATGCCGAGCCGCAAAGCATCGCCGCCGACCCGGCCGAGACTCATGCCGCTGACGATGCCGCCGCCGCCGGGTACGACCGTATTCACGCGAATACGATGATGCAGGAAATCGTAAGCCATCGCGGCGCTCAGCGCGAACAGGCCGCCCTTGCTGGCGCTGTAGGCGGCCATGTTGGGCTTGCCCCATCCGGCGCCGGACCCGACATTGACGATCGCGCCGCCGCCGGCCTTGATCATGTGCGGAAGCACGGCGCGGCTGCTCAGATAGGGGCCCTTCAAATTGACGGCCATGATGCGATCGAACGTCGGCTCGTCGGTATCCAGCACGGTGCCGAGGGGACCGATGGCTGCGTTGTTGACAAGGGCATCGATGCGTCCGTGAAGCTTCAGCGCGGTTTCAACAACTTTGGCGACGTCATCCGAATTGGAGACATCCGCCTCCATAAGTTCAGCCTGCAGCCTGCGCTCCTTCAACTCCGATGCAAGCGAAGGGATCGCCTCCGCTGCGATGCTCGATATCTGGCGAGCCTCTAGACCGAAAGCGACAACGGAATGCCCGACTTCGGCGAGGCGCAAGGTAATCGCGCGGCCGATACCGAAAGTGCCCCCGGTGACGACGACGACGCGGGGCGTCATTCGGCAGCCCGTTGCGTCAAGCGGTCGTCACCGCCGAGCAGTTCATCCCAGTCGCCGCCGCCCATATAGGCTTTCCAGCGCCGGTAATAGCCGCGGGCGATTTCTTCCGTCACCTGCACGCTGATGGTGCCGCCAAGCGTGGCGTGGTCGCGGGTCCAGGCGCCGAGCGATTGCTGGTAATTGAAGGGATAGCGGCGCGCCACGGTGCCTACACTGGCGGAGGTCGCATAGAGCCAGTTCTCCATGTCGTCTTGCTCCGTCATGCCGGCCGGGCCGGAATATCGCATGTAGTAACGGCGCAGATAATCCTTTACCTCCTTCGGCGCATCGGCGTCGACCAGGAAGAAGCGCCAGCCTTCGGTTGAGGTCGGGCTGTGCGGATGCCAGGCACAAAGGCCGCGCGGTTGCCGGCCGTGATAGGAGGTGTTGGGGAAGATGGTGCCGACGAATGGCATCAGCCGCGCCTGTTCGCCGAGACGGCGCTTGCGCTCCTCGAAGCAGTGGCGGAAATATTGCTCGAGCACTGGATTGTCGAGGAAGGATTCAATGTACTCGTTGTTCTCCGGCTGGATCGCGCTGTGTACGCCATGTCCTTCCGGAAAGCTGATCCAGACGTGCTGCGCCTTCTCCAGTTCGTCGTCGCGTCGGCCCTTCTTGCCAGAAGCAGCGCTTGGTCCGATGCCTATCAGATCGACCGAGCGATGGCTCGGGTTGTGATAGGTATCGCCTAAGAAATTCTCCGCCGCGAATTTCCAATTAGAGGGAAACACCCATTTGTGGACGCCGATCACCTCGGAGCCGCCCTCGCGTCCGTCGCGGCAGTCGAGGGCTTGATCGAGATGGATTTTGGCGTCGCCGAGATAGGCGAGGAACTCCGGCGCGTTCTTGTCCCAGGTCGCCCACACCGTGCCCTTGTAGATCGCGAGCTTGGCCACCGACACGAGCGAGTTGGCGTCGCGATCGAGATTGGGCTCATAGAGGGAGCGATATTGCGGCACGCCCTGCAGCTTGCCGTCAGTCGTGTAGGTCCAGCTATGGTAGGGACAGGTGAAGATGGAGGTGTTGCCTTGCTCGTAGCGGCATACCTTCATGCCGCGATGCCGGCACGAGTTTAGGAACGCGTGCACCACGCGCTTCTTGTCGCGGCACAAGATGACCGACTCTTCGCCCATTCGAGTGGTGTAGAAGTCGCCAGGATTTGGAATTAGGCTTTCATGACCAATGAACAGCCAGGCCCGCGTAAAGACCTTGTCGAGTTCCTCCTTATAGAGATCCGGATCCACGAAGATTTCGCGGGTAATGAATCCCTGCTCGGTGTCAACGAGCTTGGCGATATCATCGAAGCGACTTCCCATTGCCATCGTCGTTCTTCCCTGTACGAACCGTTGGAGCTAGATCGCGGCCAGCCATGTCCGCAGCGTGGACATCATTCTCGAATTTTCTGCTCCGCGACGTAGGGTGTCAAGACGCGGGTTGCATTAAGTCATTCGCTCGGGTTCGAGCCGGTTCTTCCCGAGGCAATAAACTTCGACGTGCCGGCCGGACGACATTCCTCCCTTCGTCGCCGTCGCGAGGTCCGCTTACTCGATTGGTCCTGATGTCGTTCTCTCATGCTTTAGACGGCGATGGCGTCCATCAGCCGCGCCTTATCGGATTCGCTCGCAGTGTCGCCGGCGAAAATGACGGCACCGCGCTCGATGGCGTAGAATCGATCGGCGACGGCGAGCGCTCCATGCACGTTCTGTTCGACAAGCAGAACCATGGCGCCCGCCTGCTTCATCTCGGCGATAATCGCGAAAATATCCGCGACAATCATCGGCGCCAACCCCTCGCTATCAGGCGTTTGGCTTTCCAAGGGACAAGCATACGCTCAATGTCGTCGAGCACCAATGAGAATACAAAGCCGAGCACCGCGATCACGATCAGAACCTGCCACGAGTTCGAAGACCAGCTCTCCGTTTCGAGGTCGGGCCTGAAACTTCTTGCCGTCAACTCCTCGGTGCGCCATCGGCTCTAACAATCCAACATCGCGACCGCACTACCCCGTTGTCCCGGAGCAGCGGTTTGACCCACCTGGCGGTATTGTGCGACACATTTTTCTAAACGTCAGAGAAGCTCGCCATGGTGAGCAGGGAACTGGTCGCCAACCCTGTTCCCGTGTCATGCAACTGGCAAGGGTTCGATTGCCGGCCATGGAAAACCCGGCACAATGTTGTTCAGAAAACTCCAGAAGCTACAGGGGAAGATACGTCAATGGGTGGCCTGAAAGTTCTTATCGTCGGCGGCGGTATCGGCGGCATCACAGCTATGTTGGCGCTGCGGCAACGCGGCATCGACGTGCAACTGTTTGAACAGACCGCTGCGTTCGGACAGGTCGGCGCCGGCCTTCAGGTCTCTTCAAATGCTGCGCGTATTCTGATCAAGCTTGGGCTTGGCGAGGCGCTCAAACGTGTGGCTACCTATCCAGAAGGTCGCGATTATCGCGGCTGGGACACAGGCGAACGGCTCTATTACACGCCACTCGGGCAGAAAGCAGAGGCGCATTTTGGCTCACCGTACTACGCCGCGCACCGGGCAGAATTGCTCGAGGTCCTGTTGAGCGGTCTTGGCGAACAAGGGTTCCGGCTTGGCTCGCGTGTGGTGCGCGTCGATCAGGATCAAAGCGGGGTCTCGCTAAAGCTCGCCGACGGGTCGATTGCGCAAGGCGACATTCTGATCGGCGCCGACGGAATTCACTCGACGGTGCGTGCGCAGTTGTTCGGCAAGGAACTGCCTCGCTACACGGGCAACGTTGCCTGGCGCGGCTTGGTGCCCGCCGAACGCATAGCGCACCTTGATCTTGGTAGTGTCGTTGGCGTCTGGATGGGGCCGAACCGCAGTATCGTCCAGTATTATGTCTCCGCCGGCAAGACCTTCAATTGGATCGGCATCAGCCGTTCATCGCAACCTGCCCAGGA
>NZ_DASYMN010000123.1:0-1905 GCF_036009065.1 Bradyrhizobium sp.
GCGGCTCCTCAGGATGACGAAGGTATATTTGGCAGCGCTCCAGCGTTCCTACTTTTCACCCGCGATCCTTCTGCAATGCTCCCACGCCGCGGCGATCAGATTCTCGCTTGCTTCCGGGGTGCGGAATGCCGAATGCGCCGACAGCGTCACGTTCGGCAGCTTGGTCAGCGGGTGATCCGCCGGCAGCGGTTCGACATTGAACACGTCGAGCCCGGCGTGCCGGATATGCCCGGATTTCAGCGCGTCGATCATCGCTTCCTCGTCGACCAGCGCGCCGCGCGCGGTATTGACGAGAATGACACCGGACTTCATGGCTTCAATGCAGGCACGCGAGATAAAGCCGCGGGTCTCGTCATTCAGCAACAGATGCAGCGAGATCACATCGCTCTCGGTCAGGAGTTCGTCGAGTTCGACGAACTCGACCTTAGGCGACTTCTTCGGCGTCCGGTTCCATGCGATCACGCGCATGCCGCTGCCGAGCGCGATGCGCGCGACTTCCGCGGCGATGCCGCCGAAGCCGATCAGGCCCAGCGTCTTGCCGGTGAGCTGCGTGGCGTCGTCGCGCAGCCAGTTGCCGGCGCGCATCTCGCGGTCCATTTGCGCGAGGCCCCGCGCGGCGGCCCACATCAGCGCGATGGCGCACTCGGCCACCGCGGTGTCGCCATAGCCCTTGATCAGATGAACCGCGATGCCGAGCTCGGCCAGTTCTTCCGGATTCATGTAGCTGCGCGCGCCGGTGCCGAGGAAGACGACGTGCTTCAGGCCTGCGCATTTTCGCGCGATATCGGTCGGCAGCGCGGTGTGATCGACGATGGCGATTTCGGCGCCGTCGAGGATGACGGGGTATTGATCCGAAGTTATATCGGGATCGCGATGGATCGCCACCTTCGGATCGCCGGGCTTTGCCAGCCGCTCGAAAATGACAGCCAGCGATTCATTGGCATCGACGAATACACCGCGCACGAATTTCTCCATTTTTTTGGTCAGGATGCGACGCCGGCAAGCGCCAACACCGTATGCATCAGCGCGTTGGCGCCCGCCGTGCAATCGGCCTGCGTCGCGTCCTCAAGCTCATTGTGGCTGACGCCGTCCTTGCAGGGCACAAAAATCATCGCCGCCGGCACCACATTGGCAAGATTGCAGGCGTCATGCCCTGCGCCGGAGGTGATACGGCGATGGCTGTAACCGAGCGCCTTGGTCGCAGCCTCGACCGCGTCGACCAGTTTTGCGTCGAACACGGTCGGGGGTTTCTTCCAGATCGCCTCAATCGCGATTTCGACGTTGCGGCGGCTTGCGATTTCGGCTGCAGCGGCGCGCAGGTCGCGGTCGATCGCATCCAGCGTTTCGGAATCGGGGCTGCGGATATCCATGGTGAAGGCGATCTCGCCGGGGATCACGTTGCGCGAAGGTGCTGCAATGATTGCTTCGCCCATGGTGCCGACCGCATTCGGTCCGTGAACCTTAGCAATTCGCTCGACCGCAAGCGTCACCTCGGCCAGCGCGGCGAGCGCGTCGCGGCGCAGCGGCATCGGCGTGGTGCCGGCGTGGCTTTCGAAGCCGATCACCTTGCCGTCATACCAGACGATGCCCTGACCGCGGTCGACCACGCCGATGGTCTTGTTCTCGGCTTCCAGCAGCGGTCCCTGCTCGATGTGCAACTCGACGAACGCGCCCAATTTGCGCGCGCCAACGGCCTCATCGCCGCGATAGCCGATGCCATCAAGGGCTTCGCCGACGCTGATGCCCGCGGAATCCTTGCGGCCCAGAATGTCGTCGGTGGTGTAATCGCCGGCATAGGCCGCCGACGCCATGGTCGCCGGCGCAAAGCGCGAGCCTTCCTCGTTGGTCCAGTTGACGATGCAGATCGGCGTCTCGGTCTCGATGCCGGCATCGTTCAGGGTGCGC
>NZ_DASYMN010000124.1:0-7870 GCF_036009065.1 Bradyrhizobium sp.
CTGGTTCTGGGCGTTCTTCAACTCGGCGCTGTTTCCGGCCGATGCGGTTCATGCCACCCGCGATGCCCTGTTCGGATGCGGCGCGGGGACGGCCGCCGGCGCCTGCAGCGTACCCGGCACATGGCCGCCGAAGGGCATCGAAACCTTCGATCCCTGGCATCTGCCGCTGCTCAACACGCTGCTGCTGCTGACCTCGGGCACCACGGTGACCTGGGCGCATCACGCGCTGTTGGAGAACGACCGCAAGGGCCTCAAATACGGCCTGATCCTGACCTGTCTGCTTGGTGCGGCGTTCACCTGCGTGCAGGCCTATGAATACAGCCACGCCGCGTTCAGCTTCGCCGGCAATATCTATGGCGCGACCTTCTTCATGGCGACCGGCTTCCATGGTTTCCACGTGCTGGTCGGCACCATCTTCCTGCTGGTCTGCCTATTCCGCGCCTACGCCGGCCACTTCACCCCGACCCAGCATCTCGGCTTCGAATTCGCCGCATGGTACTGGCATTTCGTCGACGTGGTCTGGCTGTTCCTGTTCATCTGCATCTACGTGTGGGGCCACGGCGCGGAAACCATGGCCCACAGCGCGCATTGAACGAGTGCTGATGTGTTACAAGGGGGCGGCCCTCAGGGCCGCCCTTTTTGTTTGGCGTGTGCCCCGGACGCAGCGCAGCGCGCCGCCACTTTGCGGCGTAGTGCGCTGCAGAGCCGGGGCCCCGGTAACGACGGCGTTGGAACCGTGTCCCGGCTCCGCGGTGCATCGTGAAGAACGCTGCACCGCGTCCGGGACACGGAGAGGATGCGTATGGACGACAAAATACCCACCGTACCCCAAAGCGCCATGCGCGGGCTTGCCTGCAAATGCCCGCGCTGCGGCGAAGGAAAACTGTATGCGGGATTTCTCACCCTGCGGCCGGCCTGCGAAAATTGCGGGCTCGATTACGCCTTCATCGATTCCGGCGACGGCCCCGCGGTATTCATCATCATGATCGCCGGCGCCATCGTCGTCGCATGTGCGTTGATCGTTGAGATAAAATACCAGCCGCCGTTCTGGCTGCACGCCGCGCTGTGGCTGCCGTTGATCCTGGCGACCACGCTGCTGCCGCTGCGTTCGATGAAGGCGCTGCTGGTCGCCTTGCAATTCCATCACAAGGCGGCGGAAGGCCGGCTGATCGATCGCGAACCGTGATGGCAACAATCTCCGCAACCCCGCGCGGCGTCGCCGGCCTTGCAATTTTTACGCTTCTGACGTTGGCGCTGCTGATTGGCCTCGGCGTCTGGCAGTTGCAGCGCCGTGCTGAGAAGCACGCGCTGATCGCGGCGTTGACCGAGCGCCTCGCCGCAGCACCGGCTGCGCTGCCGTCGCCCGCGCAATGGAGTGCACTGACGCCGACCAGCGATGAGTTCCGCCGCGTGCGGTTTCCCGCGGCGTATGAATCCCGGCCCGATGCAATGGTCTACAGCGCCGGCTCTGCGGTTCGCACCGATATTTCAGGCCCGGGCACCTGGGCGTTCCTGCCGGCTCGGCTGGCTGATGGCAAGACTATCGTGATCAACGCCGGCTTCATGCAGAACACCATGCAGGATCGCGCGCAGCAGGATCGCGCGGTGGCGCGGCTCGTCACCGGCGCCGCGACGACGCTGACCGGTTACATCCGCTTTCCGGACTCCGCCGGCACCCTGACGACTGCGGCAAATCTTGCCAAACGGCTGTGGTTCGCGCGCGATCACCTCGTCATGGCGAAGGCGCTCGGATGGGGTGATGTCGCGCCGTTCTACATCGATCTGGAAACGCCGGTCCCGGAAAGCGGCGTTCCCAAACCCGGACCGCTTGATGTCCATCTCAAGGACGATCATTTGCAATACGCCATCACCTGGTTCGGCCTGGCCAGTGCGGTGCTGATCGCGTTCGGGGTGTGGTGGCGAGGGCAGCGGCGGACGCAGAACTCGCAGGGTGGGCAAAGCGAAGCGCGCCCACCATGACTGCCATGAGCAGATGGTGGGCACGGCGCAACTGCCTTTGCCTACCCTGCGGTTCTGCGATCCGGCAGGGCGAACAACCGCATTTCCCCTTCGCCCGAAAACGCTTTATGGTGTCGCCCGATTTCGCCTTTTAGCGAAATCGCTATCCAATAATATCAAAGGTTTAGGCATATGCGCCGCCTTTGGAGGACGGCTTGACACAGTATATTTCGACCCGGGGCGAGGCCCCCACATTGGGGTTCTGCGATGTGATGCTGACCGGGCTTGCCCGGGACGGCGGCCTCTACGTGCCCGAGGTGTGGCCGCAACTCGCGCCCGAGACCATCGCCGGATTTTTCGGCCGGCCGTATTGGGAAGTCGCAGTCGACGTCATCCGCCCGTTCGTCGCCGGCGAAATTTCCGATGCCGATCTCGGCCGCATGGCCAATGAGGCCTATGCCACGTTTCGTCATCCCGCAGTGGTGCCGCTGAGCCAGACCAGCCCCAACCAGTTCGTGCTGGAGCTGTTTCACGGCCCGACCCTGGCGTTCAAGGACGTGGCGATGCAGTTAATCTCGCGGCTGATGGATCACGTGCTGGCGCAGCGCGCGCAGCGCACCACCATCGTGGTCGCAACCTCAGGCGATACCGGGGGCGCCGCGGTCGATGCGTTCGCCGGCCTTGGCAATGTCGATCTCATCGTGCTGTTTCCGCACGGCCGCATCTCCGACGTGCAGCGGCGGATGATGACGACGACGGGTGCGGCCAACGTCCATGCGCTGGCGATCGAAGGCAATTTCGACGATTGCCAGGCGATCGTGAAGGGAATGTTCAATCACCACAGGTTTCGCGATTCCGTGTCGCTGTCCGGCGTCAATTCCATCAACTGGGCGCGGATCGTCGCGCAAGTGGTGTATTATTTCACTTCCGCGGTGGCGCTGGGCGCACCGGCGCGGACGGTGGATTTTACGGTACCGACCGGGAATTTCGGCGACATTTTCGCAGGGTTCGTCGCCAAGCGCATGGGCCTGCCGATCCGCTTCCTGCGCATCGCCGCCAACGTCAACGACATCCTGGCGCGCACGCTCAAGACCGGCATCTACGAAGTGCGCGAGGTCCACGCCACCGCTTCACCATCGATGGACATTCAGGTGTCGTCGAATTTCGAGCGGCTGCTGTTCGAGGCATCGGGGCGCGATGCGAGTCTGGTGCGCGGGCTGATGGCCTCGCTCGGCCAGTCCCGCCGGTTCGTGCTGCCCGATCGGGTGCTGGCCGCGATCCGAAGCGAGTTCGACGCCGGCCGTGCCGACGAGGTGGAGACCGGCGCGGCAATCCGCGCCGCATGGCGCGAAGCCGGCGTCCTGGTTGATCCGCATACCGCGGTGGCGCTGGCGGTGGCGGACCGCGACACCTCTGATTCCAGCATTCCCAACATCGTGCTGTCGACCGCGCATGCCGCGAAATTTCCCGACGCGGTGGAGGCCGCCTGCGGGGTGCGTCCGCAATTGCCGGCGTGGCTCGGGGGTCTGATGACCAAATCGGAGCACATGAAAGTCATGAAGAGCGATCAGATTGAAGTCGAGCGGTTCGTGCTGTCGGTCAGCCGCGCCGCGAAACAAGGAGTTGCCGGATGAGCGTTTACGTCACCAAGCTTTCCTCCGGCCTGACCGTGGTCACCGACACCATGCCGCATCTCGAAACCGCGGCGCTCGGGGTGTGGACCGGTGTCGGCGGCCGCGACGAGAAGCCGAACGAGCACGGCATCTCGCATCTGCTCGAGCACATGGCGTTCAAGGGCACCACGACACGATCGTCGCGCGAGATCGTCGAGGAGATCGAGGCGGTCGGCGGCGACCTCAACGCCGGCACCTCAACCGAGACCACCGCCTATTACGCCCGCGTGATGAAGGCCGACGTCCCGCTGGCGCTCGACGTGCTGTCCGACATTCTCGCCAATCCATCGTTCGTGCCGGACGAGCTGGAGCGGGAGAAGAGCGTGATCGTGCAGGAAATCGGCGCGGCGCAGGATACACCCGATGACGTGGTGTTCGAACATCTCAACGAACTCTGCTATCCGGACCAGCCGATGGGACGCTCGCTGCTGGGAACGGCAAAGACTCTCAAGCGGTTCGACCGCGACATGCTGCGCGGCTACCTCACGACGCATTACCGCGGGCCGGACATGGTGGTGGCCGCCGCGGGTGCCGTCGATCACAAGCGCGTCGTCGACGAAGTGACGCGGCGGTTCGCAAGCTTCGACGGTACGCCGGCGCCGAAACCGCAAGCAGCGATGTTCGGCAAGGGCGGCTCCAAGGTGGTGCATCGCGAGTTGGAGCAGGCGCATCTGACGCTGGCGCTGGAAGGCCTGCCGCAAGCGGACCTGTCGCTGTTCAGCCTGCAGGTCTTCACCAACATTCTCGGCGGCGGCATGTCGTCGCGGCTGTTCCAGGAAGTGCGCGAGAAGCGCGGGCTGTGCTATTCGATCTACACCTTCCATGCGCCCTATACCGACACCGGCTTTTTCGGGCTCTACACCGGCACCGATCCCGGCGACGCGCCGGAAATGATGGAAGTGATCGTCGACGTCATCAACGACGCGGTCGAAACCCTGACCGAGGCCGAGATCGCGCGCGCCAAGGCGCAGATGAAGGCCGGGTTGCTGATGGCGCTGGAGAGCTGCAGCTCCCGCGCCGAGCAATTGGCGCGGCATATGCTGGCCTACGGCCGTCCGCTCACCGTGCAGGAATTGATGACCCGGATCGACGCCGTCAGCGTGGAATCGACGCGCAATGCCGCGCGCGGGCTGTTGTCGCGCAGCCGCCCGGCGGTGGTCGCCCTCGGCAGCGGCAGGGGACTGGACACCGCGGTTGGTTTTGCGGAAGGATTGACCAGGTCGAAGGCGAAAACGCTGCTGCATTGAGGGTGTCGCCCTCGAGGGCTTTTCGGAATCTCAGGGGATTTGGATCATGGCCCTGTTTCGTTTGCCATCCAGCGCGCCGCCCGCGCTTGCGCCGCGCGGCCACGGCCTGCTGCTGCGCGCGCCGCAGATGTCGGATTTTCCGCAGTGGGCCCAGCTGCGCGAAGGTAGCCGGGCGTATCTGACGCCATGGGAGCCGATCTGGCCGTCCGACGATCTCACCCGCGCCGGTTTCCGCCGCCGGCTGCGCCGCTACGCCGAAGACGTCGCCGCCGACCGCTCCTATCCGTTCATCGTGTTCCGCGAAACCGACGGCGCCATGATCGGCGGCATCACGCTAGCCAATGTCCGCCGCGGCATCGTGCAGGCCGGTACTATCGGCTACTGGATCGGCGAACCCCATGCCCATCGCGGCTTCATGACCTCGGCGCTGCGCGTGCTGCTGCCGTCGTTGTTCGGCGAACTCAATCTGCACCGCATTGAGGCCGCCTGCATCCCCAGCAATGTGCCGTCGATCCGGGTGCTGGAAAAATGCGGCTTTGCCCGCGAGGGGCTGGCGCGGCGCTATCTCTGTATCAACGGCGTCTGGCAGGATCATCTGCTGTTCGGCCTGCTGCACGAGGATTTTCGCGGCTGACCTTTTCCGAAGACATGACCGTCTGCTCGGGCGCCTTGGGTTTGCCGCCATTGCGCTGCTATAACGCGGCGCAACGGGGACGACGGCAAAAGATGCCGGGGAAATCGGAATGGAAGAAAAGCCTTTGATGTTTGCCGTCGCGCAGCCCGGCCGGCGGCGCGGGATCGCGATGCTGGTCTTGGTCGGGATCTGTTGCAGCATGCTCGCATCCACTGCGTCGGCACAGTCGATTACCGATCGATTCAAGTCGCTTTTCGGCGGAAAGTCCGATGCGACGGCGCCCACCGCGCCGGCGGAAGGTCAAGCGGAGACCGGGGGGCTGACTTGTCCCGACGTCAAGGTTCGCGCCGGCGCGTCCACTTACGCTGTCGCGGCGCCAGGCAAGCAGCCGGTCGGCAGCGACGTGCGCTATCAGGCGACCATCACCCGCACCGCGCGCGACTGCAATCTCAACGCCGGCCAGATCACCGCGCGGATCGGAATCCAGGGCCGCGTCATCGTTGGCCCCGCCGGCGCGCCGGCCTCGGTCGAGATACCGCTGCGCGTCGCGGTGGTGCAGGGCGGCGTGAACGAGAAGACCATCGCCACTACGGTGGTCCGGACCACAGTATCGATGGCCGAAGGCTTGAGCGTGCCGTTCAGCGTGGTCGCAGAGGACGTGGTCTATCCGGCGGTATCGCCCGACATCAACGATCTCTACGTGTTCTATATCGGCTTCGATCCGCAGGCGCTGAAGCCGGAGCCGAAGCAAAAGGGGGCGAAGAAGAAGTGACGCGGCGCATCACCCACGGCGTCGTCCCCGCGAAGGCGCTGGGGCATGCACACGTCTTTTGATTTTGACAGCAGGTCCACACCAAAACTCAGTCCGAGCCACGCATTTAACCGTCATCCTGAGGAGCCGCGCGCTTGCGCGGCGTCTCGAAGGACGGCCGCGGGCGCTTGTGGCCTATCCTTCGAGGCTCGCCGTGAAGAACGGCGAGCACCTCAGGATGACGGCGGTGTTTATGTGGCCATCAGAAAAGCTGGTGGCAGATGTGTGCATGCCGTAGCGCCTTCGCGGGGACGACGAAAACTCAATTCAGCTTTTGCCGAACGTCGTCGATGCCCTTGGCCAGGAGGTTGTCGGCGACCGGTCCCTTTACCGACTGCGTCAGGATGGTGGAGGCCGCGGTCACCGCGGCATCGGCCGCGGCGGCGCGGACGTCGGCCAGCGCCTGGGCTTCGGCGAGCGCGATCTTGCTCTCGGCGGTCTTGGTGCGCCGCGCGACAAAATCTTCCATCTTGGTCTTGGCCTCGGCCGCGATGCGTTCAGCCTCGGCCTTGGCGCTGGCGATGATCTCCTGGGCCTCGCGTTCGGCGGACGCGTGACGCGCCTGGTACTCCGCCAGCAGCTTGGCGGCCTCTTCCTTGAGGCGGCGAGCATCGTCGAGTTCGGCCTTGATGCGCTCGCTGCGGTGATCGAGCGCCGTCAGCACGGTACGGTGAACGCCGAGATAGGCGAACACACCCATCAGGATGACGAAGGCGACGGCGACCCAGAATTCCGGCTCGGAGAACATCGAATTTATCCCTTCAACGACGCGTCGACGGCGCTGTCGACGGCCTTGCCGTCCGGCATCACGCCGGTGAGCCGTTGCACGATGGCTGCGGCTGCTTCGGCTGCGATACCGCGGACATTGCTCATTGCCGCTTCACGGGTCGAGGCGATGGTCTTTTCCGCGTCCGCCAGTTTCACGGCAAGCCGCTCTTCCAGCGTCTTGCGTTCGGCCTCGGCTACCGCATTCAGCTTTTCGCGTGTCTCGGTGCTGATCGCCTGCGCGCGGGAACGCGCAGCCGCCAGTTCGCTCTCATAGGCCTTCAACGCACTGTCGGACTCGTCCTTCAGCTTTTGCGCCGCGGCCAGATCGCCCTCGATCGCATTCTGCCGCGCGTCGAGCAGGCCGCCGACGCGCGGCAGCGCAATTCGCGACACGATCAGATAAAGGGCTACGAACGCTACCAGCAGCGAGACCAGTTGCGAAGCAAAGGTCTCTTTCTGGAACGGCGGAAACGGGGCCTTGTGGCCGCCGTCTGCCGCGGTGTGGGCGGTCGTGCCCTTGGCGTTGCCATGACTTTCAGCCACGGGCTTCTCCTGTTCGGCTGGAGCAGGTCGCTGTGGCGACCCGTTCACCGGCCTTGTCTGTAAAGCTTAGAGCGCGAACAGCAGCAGCAGCGCGATCAGCAGCGAGAAGATGCCGAGCGCTTCGGTCACGGCGAAACCGAAAATCAGGTTGCCGAACTGGCCCTGGGCTGCCGATGGGTTGCGCACCGCGGCGGCAAGATAGTTGCCGAAGATGATGCCCACGCCGGCGCCCGCG
>NZ_DASYMN010000125.1:0-4378 GCF_036009065.1 Bradyrhizobium sp.
TCATGAATTTCGTAATGATGATGTTTCCGAACTTGGGATCCGGAAGCACTTCACGCTTTTCAGCAGAATGACGACGAGACATCGATCAGGTTCCCGCTTATTTCGGACGCTTCGCGCCGTACTTCGAACGACGCTGCTTACGGTTCTTGACGCCCTGGGTATCGAGGACGCCGCGGAGGATGTGGTAGCGCACGCCGGGCAAGTCCTTGACGCGGCCGCCACGAATCATGACCACCGAGTGCTCCTGGAGGTTATGGCCTTCACCCGGGATGTAGCCGATCACCTCGAAGCCGTTGGTCAGGCGCACCTTGGCGACCTTACGAAGCGCCGAGTTCGGCTTCTTCGGGGTCGTGGTGTAGACGCGCGTGCAGACGCCACGCTTCTGCGGCGACTGCTGCAGCGCCGGCACCTTCTTGCGCGACTTCTGTACGACGCGCGGACTTGCGATCAGCTGGTTGATCGTCGGCATGTCAGCCTTCACCTTTTAGTTCGCGCGAAACCTGATCGGCTTCGCAAATTCGTTCGGGACCGCCTGTCCCATCGGCCGCACAGCGCGAATTCAACCCGCGCAAAGCGAAATCGCGCCAACCGCTCGTTACCGAGCGGAAAGCGCTTCGACGCCACAGAGGACCGCGATCGTCACCGGCCAGCGATTGCTGCCCAGCCTGTACCGAGGTCATGCATCCGAAATCAATCTCGAGAGAACTTGCTCAAGAGAACGAAGATCGTCCTGGCATTGCCTAGCTTTGATCGACAGCGTCTGAGCGGCATTCGTCGAGGTTGGTGCCCGTCCAGATCCCGAAAGACCGCGAGGGTGATCCGTTCCGACTCTGGCGACGCTCACCGCCTGTCGTTAAGTGCGCGGGTTTTATCGACCATGGTTAGCCAAGTCAAGGCTAAACCCGCAGCGGCAGAAGCACTTCTTTCATCAATGAAAACAACGTCCGAGCGATGTATATGGCCGCTCTCCGGCACCGCCGCAACCCGCGCGCGAGGTGCCATTTTGAGTGAAAAGCCCGTGCCGGTGCTCCTCCGCCTGGTCAGGCGAATCGGGAGCCACTCATGGGCAGCATTTGCTCGGGCGTCGGATCGGCACTTTAGGCCGCACAATAACACCCGGGTATTATTTGGGGCGGGCATCTCAGCTAGATGATGCCAGACCAACCTTCTTCGGCAGCGAAATCCAACCGTCCGCGCGCAGCCGGTCCCGCAAAGCCCGGATGCGGCGATATCCGACCTGGCGCATTGCCTCGATTCTGAAACCGACCGACTTTCCGGGCCCCAGGTCGATCAGGAAATCGACCATGTTCCGGCGTCCCGCCCACAGCTGGGCCATGAAACTTCCCTCCGCCGCGCAGGAGTCGATCGCATCAATTCCGGACGTCGAGAAAAGCTCTTCGGTGACCTTGTCGATCAACAGCGCGCCAGGGGAATATTTGGCATAGTCGGCGTGGAACGCGGTCTTCCAGGTATAGGCCGTGGTCCCGCAATACATCAGAACCTGGGCCGCGATCGCCCTGCCGCCTATCCGCAGCAGCGCTACCGATGCGTTGCGCTGTTCTGCCAAACTGCCGATCAGCCGCCTGACGAAGGCTGCATCTTTTTCATCACACAGCAGAGCCGTTCCTCGATCGCCTTTCCAGCTATCTAATTCCAATGCAAGAAACGCCTCGAATGCCTCGCTCACGGCGCCAGGCGTTCGATCGTTGACGATATCGACCGCGCCGAGCCCGGACAGCCGGTTCCAGTCCTGCCGCAACTTTTTGCGTGTTGATCCGGATCGCTTCACGCCAAACTCTCGTGTCACGAACGGCCGCGCATTCTCGCAAAACCGGAGCTGTTCTCCGCCACGCGCCGCCAGCGCCTTTACGATCGCATCATAATCGGGAGATTCCGCGTTAAAGGACTGCAGGTTGATGACGTTCGGCAGCACCGGATTTTTCCGGATCGCGGCAAAGAACTCCGGAACGACATCGTCAATGAAGGCGGGGTCGATCACCGGGCTGGAAAGGAAAGCATAGTTGTAGGGGAGCGCTTCCAACCAGGCCGGCCAAAACGGCGCGAGCTTCCGCGTCCGCAACGCCCACACGCCGACCAGCTTCCGTTGTACCGCACCCTCGTCCCAAGCGAGCAGCACGCAGACCTTTGCGAATTTCGTCTCATGGGCGGCGGTCAGGGCGGCAGGATCCATGAAAACATTTGGCGACGCCCGGCGCGTGAGGTCCGCCCACTCCGCCGCGATGCCGTTATCTGGTGAACAAATGCTTACCGAGATCATCGAATGAGCGCCTTTGGGGTCCCGCGTCGATGCGGCGATCTTGGTCTGCCGGCATTGCATTTCGGTTAAGTCTGGCGGTGCTTCAGCGTTTGTTTGCCTTTTCCGGCGTTATGATGCGTCCGGGAGAGGCAAACCTATGCGATACACGGACATTGCGATCGTCGGCGGCGGCCTCGCCGGTTCTACCGCCGCGGCCATGCTCGGGCGCGCGGGCGTTCCGGCGATCCTGATCGACCCACACACCACGTATCCGCCCGACCTGCGCTGCGAGAAAATCAGCGGCGATCAGGTTAACATCCTGCGTAAGACCGGCCTCGCCGAGGCCACGCTGCGGGCGGCGACTCTCGACGGCCGCGTCTGGCTCGCGCGCTTTGGATACCTGCTCGACAAGAAGCCCAGCGACCAATACGGCATCATGTACGACACGCTCGTCAATACAATGCGAACCCAGATTCCTGATAACGTGGAAACGATTCACGCCAAGGCCATCGCGATTTCAACAAGCGCGGAGCGGCAGAGGGTGGCGCTGTCCAACGGCGAAGAGATTTCCGCGCGCCTTGTGGTGTTGTCCAACGGACTGAATGTCGGCTTGCGCCATACCCTCGGCATCGAACGCCGTGTGATCAGCGAATGCCACTCCATTATGGCCGGCTTCGATTTCACCCCGGTCGGCCGCTCGACCTTCGACTTCCCTGCATTGACTTATTATCCGGAGCGGTCGCACGACCGCATGGCGTATCTAACGCTGTTCCCCATTGGCAATGTGATGCGTGCCAATCTATTGGTTTATCGCCGGATCGACGACCCATGGTTTCGCCAACTGCGCCAGACGCCGGAACAGACGCTGCTCGCGATGATGCCGGGTTTGCGCCGGATCGCCGGTAAGTTCAAAGTCACCGGACAGATCAAGATAAGGCCGGCGGATTTATACGAGAGCAACGGTCACCGGCGGCCCGGCCTCGTTCTGATCGGCGATGCGTTTGCAACCTCCTGCCCCGCCGCGGGCACCGGCACCGACAAGGTGTTCACGGATGTTGAACGGCTCTGCAACGTCCACATTCCAGATTGGCTTGCAACGGACGGGATGGACGAAGCCAAGATCGCGGCCTTTTACGACGACCCGGTCAAGACAGCATGTGACGCGTGGTCGGCCGCCAAGGCTTATCAGCTTCGTTCCCTGTCAACCGACAATGGGATTTCCTGGCGCGCCCGGCGCTGGGCACGTTTTGTTGCGCGGCTGGGCGAAGGAACATTGCGGCGGCTGCGCGGCAGCCTTGAGGCCGGGTCAGCCATTCAGCAAAAACAGGCGGCCACACCACCGCATGGAAGGCTTGCATAGGCGTTTTGGAGCGGACGGAGGGAATCGAACCCACACCTCCAGTTTGGAAACCGTCGCTCGGCCATCGAGCTGCATCCGCGGGACAAAATCTAGCATTCCGGCAAAAGCCGGCAGCTAATTTCTGCCGGCCGCGCCCAAAACGTTAAAATTGGCGTTAATTTTCTCTTACCGAGCGCGCCGTCGACGCCAAATCGATCTCAATCGTCGTCATCATCGTCGTCATCGCCATCCACAACGGGTGCGGGCTGATGGCCCTGATCGTCCCAGAGCCTGCGATAGACGCCGTTCTTCGCCAGCAGCTGGGCGTGCGAACCGCGCTCGATCGCCTTGCCGTTGCTGATGACGATGATCTCATCCATATCGACCACCGAGGTAAGGCGGTGGGTCGAAAAGATCATGGTCCGGCCTTCGGCGAGCTTCATAAGCGTCTTGTTGATGGCCGCTTCCGTGGTCTGGTCCAGCGCCGAGGTTGCCTCATCGAGCAGCAGCACCGACGGATTGCGCACGATCGCGCGCGCGATCGCGATGCGCTGGCGCTGCCCGCCCGACAGCGTGTCGCCGCGCTCACCTACCAGCGTATCGTACTTCTGCGGCAGGCTCATGATGTAACGATGGATCTCGGCCTTGCGCGCCGCCTGTTCGACTTCTTCGTCGGTGGCGCCCTCCTTGCCGAGCCGGATATTTTCCCGGATCGACATGTTGAACAGCATGTTTTCCTGGAACACCACCGCCATGCTCCTGCGCAGCGACTCGCGGGTCAC
>NZ_DASYMN010000126.1:0-3539 GCF_036009065.1 Bradyrhizobium sp.
TGCAAGCCGTGCGAACGATGTACTGGACCAGCATCGCATCGATGGCGAGGACGCATCATGAAATCGCCGGTCGTGAAACGGTCCATCGTGGTCGCCGGCCACAAGACCAGCGTCAGCCTCGAAGAGGCATTCTGGAACGGCATGAAGGAGATCTCAGGGCTGCGCGACATGACATTGTCCGAACTGGTGGGCGAGATCGACAGCAACCGCCAGCAGGGCAACCTGTCCTCGGCGATCCGGCTTTTCGTGCTGGATTATTTCCGCAGCCGCGCGATGCCCCCTGCAACGGATAAAGCGCAACCGTAATCGGTTTCCAGAGCGTAATGAAATTTAGGTTGAAACGGCTCCTTCAGGTGGCCTACTTCGATCGCCGCCCGTTGCCGCGCGCCCGACAAGCTGTGCGATTACATTGTTGAGGCGGAAGCCGAGGCCTTGACGAGTGGTGCAAGCCGGCTGCTTGCCCCTAGAACCGTCCCAGGCAGTAGCGCCCACTCAAAAACGCTCGAGCCCGCAGCGGGCGCGCGAAGTAGGACCCCTTATGTCTTCTTCTACTTTGTCACGACATCGAGCATTTCGGTCAGCAAGGGCTCGGCAACCGCGCTCGCGCGTTCCGTCCCGGCATGCGAATAAAGCACATTCATATAGCGGGGGTGCAGGACGGAAATCTCCGTGGCCGTGCCTTTCTGATAGATCCCGACGTTCCCGCACGGCAGCAACGCGCTGAGTTGCAGACCTACAGGCCAGATGTGCTGGGCGACCGCGGGAATGCAGATCTTCACGAGTGTCACCTCGCCCCTTTTGATTTTGCTTTCGCCCAGGTACTCCCACTTCTTCTGTTCGGAATGGGATTTGATCGCCGCCACGATCGCGTCGGGGGTCTTCGACGTGGTTCTTACGATGAAAATATCGTTTGGGTTTTCCGCCTTAGCGACGGCGGTCAGCGCCAGGAGAATTGCGCACGAAACGATCGTCTTGTGTCCCATCTTGTATCCTCCAATTGAGATCGGCCTGCCGCCGAGCCCGAGCCGTCCATTATGCGTGGCGCCGGCAGTCAAATCGAGCTAGTCTTGGTCCACGCAAGCGCGACCCCAGGACGTGGTGCCCACAATGAACATCATCGCGGGTCGGGATGTCCCGAAGGGGCGCCGAACGAGAGCGGAAATTTTGCCGAATTCGGCTGGCGCAGGCTCTTTGCCGCGCGGACTCAATGGTAGCCCCGCCGGAACAGCTACCCTCCCGATGCGGTTGCGGTTTGAGCGCTACGTTCTGGACCTTGAGCGCGGCTGCCTACTGGCGGACGGTGAAGAGGTCGCTCTGAGGCCCAAGACGTTCGATTTTCTGCGTTACCTCGTTGCCAATCCCGGTCGCCTTGTCTCTAAAGATGAGCTGCTGGCGGCAGTCTGGCCCGACGTTCTCGTTAGCGACGATTCGATCGTGCAATGCATCTCCGAGCTTCGCCGCGCATTTGGCGGCCATGACCAGCGCCTGATCAAGACGTTCCAAAGGCGAGGCTACCGCTTCGAAACACCCGTATCGGTCGAGCCGGACGCGGCCGTGCGGCAGTCTACCACTACCGCTCCCGGAGAAGGCGACCAGCCGCGCAAGCTGCGGCGACCGCCTTCGATGGGTGCGATCCGCGGCGGGCGCGGCCTGAGGCTCGGGGCCGCTGCCGCCTTGCCTTTGCTCGCGATGGCAATGCTCGCGGCTTGGTGGTGGTCCGGTTCGGTCGACTACCTGAGAGCCGCACCGCCGCTGTCCGTTGCCGTGCTGCCGTTCACGAACCTCAGTGACGATCCGGACCAGGAATATCTCTCTGACGGCGTGACCCAGGAGTTGACAACCGAATTGTCACGGCTCCCCGGCGTGTTCGTCATTGCACACGCTACGGCGCGGACGTTCAAGGGGAAGGACATCGATGCGCGCCAGATCGGCCGTGAACTCAATGTCCGATACCTGCTGGAAGGCAGCATTCGGGAAATGGGAGATCAGGTCCGCGTCAATGCTCAGCTTGTCAGCGCAGAGACCGCCGCGGCCGTCTGGGCCGATCGTTTTGAACGCAGGCGCGACGAGCTTGCCGTTTGGCAGGACGAGGTCATCGGGCGGATTGCGAATGCACTCAATTTCCGGCTGACCAGGCTTGAGAGCGAACGGGGCCTGCGCGAGAGAGGCGGCAATCCCGAGGCCTTCGATCTCACGACGCGAGGCTGGGCGTTGGTCCACGCCGCCAAGAACCCGGACAACTACGTCGCTGCGCGCGCCCATTTCCAACGCGCGCTCGAGCGCGCGCCCGAGGCGGAAAATGCGCTTGCCGGGGTCGCCTGGACGTCGGCGATTCTCGTGCTCGATGGCTGGAGTGTTGCGCCCGCGCAGGACTTGGCCGTTGCGGAAGCGGCCGCCGCCAAAGCGCTCGCGCTCAACCCGAACCACGTTATCGCGCACCATGTGCGCGGGTTCCTGTTCCGCATGCAAGGGCGGATCGGCGCGGCTCGCGATGCCTTCCGCACCGCCATCGCTATCAATCCGAATTTCGCGCCCGGTTACGCCCAGTTGGGCGCCACGGAAGTTGAGCTTGGCCAGCCCGAAGCGGCCATTTCCGCGGTCGAACGTGCCATCAGGCTTAGTCCGCGCGACCCTTCGCTCGGCCCGTGGCTTTCTTTTGTCGGCATGGCCAAGCTGCATCTCGGGGAGGATCAGGACGCGATCTCATGGCTTACCCGCGCCATCGACACAGGAACTCCGATCGCCCGCCACCATGCCTATCTCGCCAGCGCGCTCGCGCTGGCGGGGCGCGTACCCGAAGCACGAGCCGTGCTCGCCGAGTTCAGAAAAATCGTGCCGTCAGCGACCATTTCGAGCTTGCGGGTTGGTGCGAAGTCGACGGACGCCAAATTTCTCGTGCAACAGGAACGCTTTTTTGAAGGTCTCCGGACCGCGGGATTGCCCGAATAAAAGATCAGTTGGCGTAGCTGCGAAGCTACCCTACCCCGTCCCGGTAATCCTTGCGCCTTAAACAGCGAATGAAGTTGGTTGCAAGGCCTCACAACCGACCTGATTTGCTCGGCCCGCAAACAGTGCTGTAGGCGTGTCCCCGCAACCAAGATTTGTTAAATTAAATCAATGGATTAGACCACCTCGCGCGGGCTTTTTCGCCGCCGCCCTTGGCTTCGTCAACGCGTCCCGATGGGAGGGGAAACGGCGCATTGAGTCCTGCCACGAACGGTTGTGCGGGTTTGAAGTCGCCCCGCGTTACCGGTTGCAAGAATAGTGGGGACGATCATGGGGGACTTGGTCAATCTCAAACGATTCAAGAAGCGCATCGCGCGGGATCAGTCGGCGCAACAGGCCGAAGCCAATCGCGCACGCTTTGGCCGCACCAAATCCGAGCGCGCCCTGCACGAGCAGCGTGCAAGCCGTGCGAACGATGTACTGGACCAGCATCGCATCGATGGCGAGGACGCATCATGAAATCGCCGGTCGTGAAACGGTCCATCGTGGTCGCCGGCCACAAGACCAGCGTCAGCCTCGAAGAGGCATTCTGG
>NZ_DASYMN010000127.1:0-9873 GCF_036009065.1 Bradyrhizobium sp.
GTGTGTCCGAAGACGCGAAACGACTGAAGCGGTTTTTTAAAGGGATTAAGGGAACCAACCTTAGGGTGTATCGCACCCAGCGGATCCGGAACCTTCCCAACAGAGCAACTTGGAGGTTACAATGAAGATGGTTAAGAGCCTTATTCTCGGCTCAGCGGCGGGTCTTCTCGCCATGAGCGGAGCCCAGGCAGCTGATCTTCCCGTGAAGGCCAAAGCGGTCGAATACGTGAGGATCTGCTCCCTTTATGGTGCGGGTTTCTGGTACATCCCAGGCACCGACACCTGCATGAAGATCGGCGGCTATCTGCGCGTTGACACCACGTTCAATGGCGGTGTCTACGACGCGCCGGCGTGGTCGGGTGATCTTGGGCAGAACAACCGGTACGTCGATCACATCAACTCCCGCTCCCGTATGGCGTTGACGGTCGATACCCGTACCGCCACCGAATACGGCGTGGTCCGCACGTTCGCCCAGGGTGACTTCCAGTTTCAAAACTTCGGCGGCACCAACCCGGCAACTCTCGGCACTCCCTTGAACGTTGGAGCGGTCACCGGCATCGCCAATGCGCTGCTGAGCAATCCTGGCGGCGGTTATGTCGCGGTCGAGTTCGTGTTCATCCAGTTCGCGGGCTTCACCTTCGGTAAGTCGGCTTCGGCTTACGCGACGCCGTGGCATGGGTACCCGGGCAACAACACCTCGTTCCTGCTCGGCGGTCATGACACCGTTACCGGCGTCAACAACATCCAGTACACCGCGCAGTTCGGCAACGGCGTGTCGGGCACCATCGGCCTCGACGATCCGACCGTGTTCAACCGAACCACGCTAGCCAACCTGACGGCGGTCAACAACTTCGCCGCCGGCAGCCAGAACTACGCCGGATGGTATGCTCCCGACGTCGTCGGCAACATCCGCATCGACCAGGCTTGGGGTCTGTTCCAACTGTCAGGCGCCTTGCATGAAGTTCGGGCGGCTTACAATGCAGTTTCCGGCACCGCCGGCGCTGAATTGACCGGCCATCCGGACACCAAGTGGGGCGGCTCGGTAATGGCAGCCTTGCAGATCAAGAACATCCCCACCGGTCCGGGCGATGACATCAAGATCGACGCCAGCTACGCCATCGGCACCACCAAGAACGTCATCTCGACCAGCGGCGCCTCGCCTAGCTTCCTGATCTACGGTGCGGCCAGCGGCGTCGGCCCCGGTGCCGGCTATGACAGCCTCGGCTTCGGTGCGACGACCGATGCGACCTTCGTTCCGGGTGGGCCAATCGAGTTGACCCGGGCGTATGGTATCCGCGGTGCGTTCAACCACAACTGGGACCCGTACTGGTCAAGCAGCCTGTTCGGTTCGTATTCGGTGGTCGACTACAACGGCAATGCGAGCGCCAACATCTGCGCGCGTATCACCCACGTTCCGGTCGCCGGCACGGGCTATTCCTGCAATCCGGACTTCAACGTATCGCAGCTTGGCCTCGTGACCCGCTGGACTCCCGTCAAGAACCTCACGTTCTCGGCCGAAGTGCAGTGGTTCCACCTCGACCAGAAGTTCTCGGGTCTGGCAGCCTTCGCAGCGAACGGGCCGAAACCCGCCGCCGTGTATGAGTTCAAGGACCAGGACGCTTACTCGCTCAACGTCCGCGTTCAGCGCAACTTCTGATCCCATCGTCTGACGACATCCGCAAGAACCCCCGGCAGGAAACTGCCGGGGGTTTTTCTTGTGCCACGGTCCGATGCCTGTATTTTTTGAGCGCAGCGGCGCGGCTCCATTCGGCATTCTGGTTTATCGCCGCCGGGGCCCTGCCTGGCGTCCGTTCGTCGCCAGGCGAAAGCCGAACATATGCAAGGGGTTGCTGCCTAAATCCGAAGGTACGAGCCGGAGGGCGGTCGACGAGCGCCACTCGCGGAAGATCGCATGCCCAAGCGGGAACCGCTTCCACCGCATGGCGTTGGTTTCCAGAGATCAAAGGTGGAACGGATCATGAAATACATTGTCAGCTTGATGGCAGCCGCGATTGCATTGGGCAGTAGTTCAGCCCGTTCAGATGACATCGAGTCCGGAATAAGCCTCGCTTCGCTGAACTACGTCACCGCTAGTTCGATCCGGACTGATGGTATCGACAGCCACCGCAACACGGCCCTGATCAAGGAGGAAGAATCCGAATCGCCGGAAATGATTGCAATGATTGAAAGTAATCGCGAAGATCGCGAGCGGATGGTTGTAATCGATCGCTAGCTTTGCGCTCGACTCGTCCGTCAAATAAAAAACCCGCCGAGCGGCGTATAGCGCCTTGACCGCATGACGTGATTACGGCGTCTACTGGCGACTCGACGTCATCATCTCCGCATAGCGCATCAAATGCCGTCCGCATATTATCTGCCGGGATCGGGCGATTGATTTCATCAACGCCGAGTCGCGTTTTCGGAAGCCAACAATATGATCGGTTGCGTTTTGGATGCGATTTATTCGGCGAAATCGCCCGCTAGCCTGGCGTCGCCGATTGCTGCTATGGATCGTCTTGCAGGGAGGCTCTCTATGCGTGTATTGGCCAGGCTGGTTCTTGTGATCGGAGTGACGGCCGCCGCGCCGTTACAGGCTCAGACCTACGATCCGAATTACCCGGTATGCCTGCAGACCTTTGGCCGGAACGGCAATGCCATTTCCTGTGGCTATACGTCGATGGGCCAGTGCAGAGGGTCTGCTTCGGGCCGTGCGGCGCAGTGCGTAGTCAACCCATATTTTGCCGGAGCGAATCCGGGCCGAAGCCGGCGTCAACAGCGAGTTCAGTGGTGAACCTGCAGGGCACCGTCGAGACGTCAGGCCACGTCTCCGTCGCCAGCGCCGGATGCCATGCAAAATTTTTTCGTCTCTCTTTTTGACGATATTCCGTCGTTTCACCTTTTTTTACATCGAGGCGGGTCGAGTGAACCTCATCTCATGCAAAAACGGCCGGCCGAGATGACGCGCGCCGGCGGGAAGCCGCACCGGTGAAGAGAGTGTCCCTTTCGGAGGACAACACTACGTTGCGCGAAAATCACATCCAACAATAAATCAAGGCCTGCCACGGTCTGGCGTGGGAAAACCAGCCGGCGGCTGCGTATGATGCGTGCCTACCGGCGCGTCGAAAACAGCGGACAATGATTGGGAGACGTAGCATGAAGTTGATCAAGGGCTTCATTAACGGCTGCGTGGCCGGCGTTCTGACGGCGAGCGCAACGCAGGCTGCCGATCTCCCCGTCAAAGCCAAAGCAATCGAATATGCCAGGATATGCTCGGCCTACGGCGCCGGTTTCTGGTACATCCCCGGCAGCGACACCTGCATGAAGATCGGCGGCTATCTGCGCGTCGATACCACCTTCAACGGCGGCGCCCAGGGCCAGCCGGCGTGGAGTGGCGACCTCGGTCAGAATAACCGTCACGTCGACCACATCGTCGCCCGCTCGCGCATGGCCCTTACCGTAGATACACGCACCGCCAGCGAATACGGCGTGGTTCGCACCTTCCTCCAGGGTGACTTCCAGTTCAATAACTTCGGCAGCACCAACCCGGCGACTCTCGGCACTCCGTTGAACGTTTCCCCCGTCGGGGGCATCAGCGGTTCGCTGCTGAACGGTCCGGGGGGCGGTTATGTCGCAGTCGAGTCGGCCTTCATCCAGTTTGCGGGCTTCACCTTCGGCAAATCGGTCTCGGCGTATGCAACGCCGTGGAATGCTTTCCCGGGCAATATCTCGTCGTTTCTGTTCGGGGGGCATGACACGACCACCGGCGTCAACAACGTCCAGTATACCGCGCAGTTCGGCAATGGCGTATCCGGCACCATTGGCCTTGACGATCCGTCCGTGTTCAGTCGTACCAACATCTTCAACTTGTCGACCGCGTTGAATGCGACGCTGACGACCGGCAACGCCTATGCCGGCTTGTATGCCCCTGACGTCGTGGGCAACATTCGTGTGGATCAGTCCTGGGGGCTGCTCCAGTTGTCAGGTGCATTGCATGAGGTGCGCGCGGCCTACAATGCTGCGCCGGGCACCGCCGGCGCCGAAGTGACTGGCCACCCCGACGCCAAGTGGGGGGGCGCCGTGATGGCGGCGCTCAACATCAAGAACATTCCGACCGGTGCTGGCGACGACCTCAAGCTCGACGCGACCTGGTCCAAGGGCGATACCAGGCAGGTGATTTCCACCGCCGCAGCCTCGCCGAGCTTTGCGATGTTCGGCGGCACGGGTCGCGCTGATGCATATCAAAGCATCGGCTTCGGCGCGACCACGGATGGCGTGTATCCTCCGGCCTTCGCCGGCGGCGACGGCACCATCCACCTGACCGAAGCTTATGGCATGCGCGGCGCGTTCAACCACAATTGGGACGCGTTCTGGTCGTCAAGCCTGTTCGGCAGTTATTCGGCCGTGCGCTACGGAGGCGCCGCGACGGCGGGCATGTGCGCCAACTATCTTGCCGGCAAAATTCCGAGCGCGGACTACAGCTGCAATCCCGACTTTAACGTGTCGCAGCTTGGCGTCATCACCCGTTGGGTCCCGGTCAAGAACCTGACCTTCTCTGCAGAGCTGATGTGGTTCCACCTTGACCAGAAATTCACCGGCACTGCCGCCCTGACTCCTGCCGCGCCGAAGCCTGCTGCCCGCTACGAGTTCAAGGACCAGGACGCGGTGCATCTGCAGGTTCGCGCGCAGCGCAACTTCTGATCGCGATTACTCGACGACCGCGGCGGCCGCGCCGCGGTGCAGGTCGGCCTCGATCTGCAGCCGCGTGCCGCCGCCGAAACGCGCGCGGTAGACCTGCAGGTTTTCCATGATCCGCTGCACGTAGTTGCGGGTTTCGGAAAACGGGATGCGCTCGACCCAGTCGACGGCGTCGACCTTGGGATCGCGGGGATCGCCGTACCGCTCGACCCATTTTTTCACGCTGCCGCGCCCGGCATTGTAGGCGGCGAAGGTCATGATGTAGGAGCCGCGGTAGTCCTCGATCAGCCCGCCGAGCTCGGCGGCGCCCAACTGGGTGTTGTAGACCGGGTCGGTCTTCATTCGCGCAAGATCGAAGCTCGCGCCATGTCGCTTGCAGACGTAGCGTCCGGCATCCGGCGTCACCTGCATCAACCCATAGGCTTGCGCCGGCGAAACCACCGAAGGATTGAACGCGCTCTCCTGCCGGGCGATGGCGAACACGATGCTCTGCTCGACCTCGGGCCCGATCGGTTTGTACGGCGGAATACCCACGACCGGATAGGCATAGAACTCGAACGGCAGGCCGCGGTTGAGCGCGGCTTTGCCCATCAGCAGCATGCCGCGGGCGTCGCCGTTGCGCGACGCCAGTTCGCCAAGTCCCTGCAGCACGTCGGGATCGCCGTTTTCGCCCATGTCGCCGAGCACCGGGATCGCCATCTCGCGCTCGTCCAGTGCATAGAGCAACTGCACCGCGCGAACCACCTCGAGCCGCTCGATGCCACGCGAGCGGCTCGACGGCACGCCGTTGAGTTCGATCTGCGGCAATCCGAGTTTGGCCCGCGCCAGCTGGCCGTAGTAGCTGGTCGACTGCCGTGCGGCCGCGGCGTAGGCGGTTCGGGCATCCTGGCTGCGTCCCGCGGCTTCGGCGGCGCGGCCCTGCCAGTAACCGGCGCGCGCCAGCGCGGTGGGATTGACGCTGCCGACGCCGATGCGCGCGAAGTGTTGCGCGGCGGTCGCAGGATCGCGCAGGAAGCGCAGCGCGATCCAGCCGGCGGTGAATTCCTGCTCGGTCTTGTAGATGTCGCGGGCGGGCAGGGCGGCGTCGCGCGCGATCAGATAGGCGCTACGGTGCTCACCGACGTCGAGCATCTTGCGCGATAGCAGCCGCCGCTCGATCCACCATTCGTCGAGATTGTAGAGCCGGTTCGGATCGCGCGGCGCCGCCAGCATCAGTTGCGCGGCTTCCTGGAATTTCTCTTCGCGGCGGAGCAACTGGATCCGGGAGAACATGTAGCCGGGATCGCCGTGCAGCTCGTGCGGCACCGCATCGAGCAGCGCTCTTGTGTTGGCGGCTTTCCGGTACGCCGCATTCCGGGCCTTGGCCAGCGCGACCTGACCGATCCGCTTCGCGGCGCGCAGGCCGGCTTCCTGCTCGCTGCCGTAAAGCATCGAGTCCATCCGCGCTTTCTGATCGCCCGGCGTCAGCAGCGCGCCGAACAGATCGAGCGCGGTTTCTTCGGTATCCGACGACATCGAGTCGAACCGCCACGCATCGCGGATCAGGCGTTCCGCATTGGCCCGATCGCCGCGCGCAAGCAATGCCCTGGCCAGCGAGAATTTGCCTTTGGCCGACAGCGGTTTCTCGTTCTCGAACCACGCCATCACCGTGGCGTCGTCGCGGCGGTCGTCCCAGAGGGCGGCTTCGATGCGCCGGCGCAGGAAGGTCTGCGAGGGCCAGCTTGGATTGGCCTCGATGAAGGCGCGGTAGCGTTCCACCGATGCGCCGTTGTTGTCGCTGCGCAGGATGATCCATTCGGCGAGCTTTCGCGCCACCGGATCCGATATCGCCGCAGCGGCCTGCGTCGCGTCCGCCGGCTTGTGATTGCGCACCAGTCCGATGATGTTTTCCACCGCGTCGGTGTCGGCCTGCGGCGTCGATGACGTCGCGGCCATCGCCGCCGGCGGCGGCGGTTTTCGCGCCGTCGGAGGCAGCGCCGCATGCTGGCGGGTGGCGGGCTGAAGCGCCGGAGCGGCGGTCGCCGCATCCGATGCGACCGGCTTGACCGGCGGTTGAGGTGCGATGGCCGTCTTGGGCACGACGTTGCGCGCGATCGGCCGCGGCTTGGGCAACGGAACTTTTGCCTTGGCCGAGGCCGCGAACGCCGACAATCCGACCGCCAGCGTCAGGCTCGCGCCCAGGGCCGTCCATCGCATTGCGGTTGCGCGGGCAAACGGGCTCACGGCTCTCTTTCCAAGCGAATCAAGCAATCCTGCCTTCCTAGGTCTATTTCATTGAAGTTGTGGACAAAATATTAAATCTGCCGGGACGGGCCGATCTCTGCACCAGCACCACGGCAAAATCGCGGCTGATGCTTCCGGAACGGGTCTTCCGCCGCAGCATCATACCCGGTATGAATTGAGCCCCGCTCAAGCCGTTGAGCTGTCGGCAAGTCGCCGCGTGTTCGGAGAAAAAACCATGGCAGCCAACACGAATTTCCGGGGGTCCTTCACCGCCTTGGTCACGCCGTTCAAAAATGGCTCGCTGGATGAGGCCGCCTTTCGCGGACTTGTGAGCTGGCAGATCGAGCAAGGCTCGCACGGCCTGGTTCCTGTCGGCACGACCGGCGAAAGCCCAACCCTAAGTCATGATGAGCATCACCGCGTGGTGGAGATGTGTCTCGACGAAGCGAAGGGGCGGGTCCCGGTGATCGCGGGTGCTGGCTCCAATTCGACCCGTGAGGCCATCGATCTGGCTGTCCACGCGGAGACGGCCGGTGCCGATGCCGTGCTGGTGGTGACACCCTATTACAACAAGCCCACTCAGGAAGGGATGTATCACCACTTCAAGGCCGTGAACGACGCGATCGGCATCCCGATCATCATCTACAACATTCCGCCGCGCTCGGTCGTCGACCTGTCGGTGGAGACAATGACACGTTTGTTCGAGCTGAAGAACATTATCGGCGTCAAGGATGCCACGGCCAATCTTGCGCGGGTGTCGCAGCAGCGCCACGCGATGGGTCCGGATTTCCTCCAGCTGTCCGGCGAGGACATGACGGCGCTGGCCTATATGGCGGCGGGCGGCCATGGTTGCATCTCGGTCGTCGCCAATGTCGCGCCAAAACTCTGTGCCGACCTGATGTCCGCCGTCCTGAAGGGCGATTACGCGACGGGCCTCAAGATCCAGGACCGGCTGACGCCCCTGCATGATGCCATTTTCAAGGAGCCGGGCCTTGCCGGCGCCAAGCATGGGCTCAAGCTGCTCGGCCGGCTGGAGGAGGAAGTGCGCCTGCCGCTGATGGCGGTGACGCCGCCTACCGGCAAGGTAATCCGCGATGCCATGGTGCATGCGGGCCTGCTCAACTGAACCTTCGCCGTTGCCGTCACGACGTTGCCCCTACGCGACGTCGAAGAGAAGGGATTGCGGATGCTGAAGGAATTTCGCGAATTCGCGATGAAGGGCAACGTGGTCGACCTCGCGGTCGGCGTCATCATCGGCGCCGCCTTCGGCGGCATCGTGACCTCGCTGGTCGGCGACATCATCATGCCGATCGTCGGCGCCATCACCGGCGGCCTCGATTTTTCAAATTACTTCACGTCGCTTTCAAAGGCGGTGACTGCATCCAATTTGGCGGATGCGAAAAAGCAGGGCGCGGTACTGGCGTGGGGCAATTTCCTCACGTTGACGCTGAACTTCATTATCATCGCCTTCGTGCTGTTCCTGGTGATCCGGGCCATGAACACATTGAAGCGGAAGGATGAGGCAGCGCCCGCAGCGCCGCCGAAGCCGACCCGCGAAGTGGAATTGCTGACCGAGATCCGCGATCTCCTCAAGAAGGCTTGACGTGGCAGAAAAGAACGAGCGCGCCATCAAGGTGGTCGCCGAAAATCGAAAAGCGCGGTTCAATTATGCGATCGAGGATACCATCGAGGCCGGCATCGCGCTGACCGGCACCGAGGTCAAGTCGATCCGCAACGGCAAGACCACGATCGCGGAATCCTACGCCGATTCCAGGGGCGGCGAGATCTGGCTGATCAACGCCAATATTCCGGAGTACCTGCAGGCCAACCGCTTCAACCACGAACCGAAACGGCCGCGCAAGCTGTTGCTGCACAAGAAGCAGATCAACAAGCTGATGGGCGCGGTCGAGCGCGACGGCATGACGCTGATTCCCCTAAAACTGTATTTCAACGAACGCGGCCGCGCCAAGCTCCTGCTCGCGGTGGCCAAGGGCAAGAAGCTGCACGACAAGCGCGAGAGCGAGAAAAAGCGCGACTGGAGCAGAGAGAAGGGCCGATTGTTGCGGGCGAGGGGATGAATGCTGCCCTCATCCTGAGGAGCGCGTTCTTACGCGTCTCGAAGGATGAGTTCGCGGTTCATGGTTCGAGACGGCGCAAGCGCGCCTCCTCACCATGAGGTCGGAGTGTGTTGCAAGTTGAGGAAAGTGCCATGAATCAAAAAAATCTGCTTGAAGTCGACTGGAGCAAGATCCCGGCGCCGATGGACGACGGCGCTGCGGCGCATTTGAATGGCATGACGGTCCCCGCGATAAGTCTGGTCGCGACCGACGATACCTCGGTGACGCTGTCGGCGCTGCCGGGGCGCACGGTGGTGTTCGCCTATCCGCGCACCGGCGAGCCCGGCAAGATCAGCCTGGTCGACGACTGGGACATGATTCCCGGCGCGCGCGGCTGCACGCCGCAAACCTGCGCATTCCGCGACCTGTTCGCGGAGCTGAAGGCTGCTGGCGCGCGGCATGTGTTCGGGCTGTCGACGCAAAGCAACGAATACCAGACCGAGATGGCGTCGCGCCTGCATCTGCCGTTCCCGGTTCTGTCCGACGAAAAGCTGGCGCTGACGCGCGCGCTGAAACTGCCGACCATGGACGTCGCCGGCCTGACCCTGATCAAGCGGCTCGCGCTGGTCATCGACGACGCCCGCATCACACACGTGTTCTATCCGGTATTTCCGCCGGATCGCAACGCCGGCGACGTGCTTGCGTGGTTGAAGGATAATCCTGTCTAGAAGCGTTGCGGCTGGACCCAGCCACACACACCACCGTCATCCTGAGAGTCTGATTCAAAATAAGTGACTCAAATCATTGGAGTTCGAGACACGGAAAGTCAGCCCACTTTCAGATGCGACTTGTTGAAACCCGTTGGAGCATCGCAATAACTGCAGATTTGCCTGAGGTC
>NZ_DASYMN010000128.1:0-1690 GCF_036009065.1 Bradyrhizobium sp.
TTGTCGAATTTCACAAACTCGCCGGCGAAGCTGGCACCGTCGCTTGCCCACAATGCGCGCATGGCCGCGACATACTCATCAGCGCGCTTGCCGCGACGCTCGAAAGGAATGCCGAGCGCCTCGAACTCCTCTTTTAGCCAACCTACCCCGATGCCGAGTTCGATCCGGCCGCCGCTGAGATGGTCGAGCGTGGCGACCTCCTTGGCCAGCACCAGCGGGTTGCGTTGCGGCAGGATCATCACGGCCGTCATGAAGCGCAGCCGCGTAGTGGCGGCAGCGACCCATGTCAGCCAGATCAGCGGATCGGGAAATTTCATCGATGGACCGCCCGGCAATCGGCCGCCCGGCGCATAGGGATAGACGCTCGTATAGTTGTCGGGAAACACGACGTGCTCGACAGCGAACACCGAATCGAAACCGGCCGCCTCCGCCAGCCGCACCAGACGGCGCGCGCCGTCAGGATCCGAGAACGCGATGTTGCCGAAGTGCAGGGCGAATTTCATGATAGCCGCTCCTTCCCGGATCGGGCGGCGCGTTCGATCGGCGCCTTCCAGACGCCATATTAGACGAGCGGCAAGACCTCGGCCCTGAATTTGTGCATACCCGTGAGGACTTCGTCGGCTGTCGAACCGCCGAATCCGAAATCGATGCAGCCGACCCCAATGTCGCGCAGCGACCGGATGTCGGCGGCAACGAGCGGCGGCGGACCGGCGAACAGGCGGTGTTCGCCATCACCAGCCTGTGGCGGCGCGCGCTCGCCGAACTGCGTGCATCGCAAGCTCAGGCCGACCGCCTTGGGATCGCGACCCGCTTCGGCGGTCATCTTGCCCAGCCGCGCCACCTGGGCCTTGAAACGCGTCAGGCTATCGAGCGGATTCTGCGGGTTGGTACCGATCGGATACCACGCATCGCCGATGCGGGCAGCACGTCGCAGCGCCGGACCGCTCTCGCCTCCTACCCAGATCGGCGGATGTGGCTTCTGCACGGGCTTCGGCTCGAAACCGATATTGGAGAATCGGACATGTTTGCCGTGGAACTTCGGCGCATCCCTCGTCCAGAGTTCGACGAAGGCGCGCACATATTCGTCGGTCACTGTTCCACGCGCATCGAAATCCGGCGCGTCGATGGCCTCGAACTCCTCGCGCATCCAGCCCACACCGACACCGAGCGTCAGCCGGCCACCCGAGAGAACGTCGATGGTCGACAGAATCTTGGCGGTCAACACGGCCGGTCGATGCGGCACTACCATGACGGAGGTCACGAGACGCAGGCGCGTCGTTTTCGCGGCAATCCAGGCGATCTCGGTCAGCTGTTCGTGCCGCTCGCCACCGGCGCCGCTGGGGAATTCCCCGGAGGCGCTGTAGGGATATTCGGCCGCGATCGCGGTCGGAATCACGACGTGGTCGCTGAACGTCGCGTAGTCGAAGCCCATCGCCTCTCCGCCAACCACGATCTTCGCAAGGTTATCCGCGACCGACAGGGGTCCGGCGGTCGGTGCGTTGAAGCCGATCAGCATTTGTTGCATCCTCCCCTGCATTGCATCGTTCTCGTCGATGCGACATCATGAGACCGCCAGCGGGTGACGGCAAGCAGGTTCCATGCGACCCTTTGCGGGCGGAGACGACGGATCATGACGGCGGCCAGTAGACAGGCGAGGCGGTTCGACACGCCGCTGGCCGAACTGATGGCG
>NZ_DASYMN010000129.1:0-23435 GCF_036009065.1 Bradyrhizobium sp.
CGACGCTTGGCGTGATCGCCTCGTCGGTGGAGCGGCTCGCCACCGAGATCCGGCATCTGCAGCGCACCGAAGTCCTGGAAGCGGAGGAATTCTTTTCCGAAGGCCAGAAGGGCTCCTCGGCGATGCCGCACAAGCGCAACCCGGTGCTTTCGGAAAACCTCACCGGCCTTGCCCGCATGGTGCGCGCTTATGTGACGCCGGCGATGGAAAACGTCGTGCTGTGGCACGAGCGCGATATCTCGCACTCCTCGGCCGAGCGCATGATCGGCCCCGATGCGACGGTGACGCTCGACTTTGCGCTGAATCGGCTCGCCGGCCTGATCGAGAAGCTGCTGGTCTATCCGCAGAACATGCAGACGAATCTCGACCGCCTCGGCGGCCTGGTGCATTCGCAGCGGGTGTTGATCGCGCTGACGCAAAAAGGCGCCAGCCGCGAGGACGCCTACAAGTTCGTGCAGCGCAACGCCATGCCGGTGTGGCGCGGCGAAGGCGATTTCCAGACCCTGCTGAAGAACGACGCCGACGTGAAGAAATATCTGTCCGATGCCGAGATCGCCGAGCAGTTCGACCTCGGCTATCACTTCAAGCACGTCGATACCATCTTCAGGCGCGTGTTCGGGACAAGCCCGTAGGATGGGTTGAGCCCTTGCGAAACCCATCACTTCACCTCAGATCGGATGATGGGTTTCGCAACAGCTCAACCCATCCTACGAGTTCCTCGCAATGACGAATTCAGCGGCGCGTGCTCGTGTTATCGCCGTCAGCCTTGGCCACGGCCATCATTTCAGCAAGACGCCCAGCTTGAGCATTCGCCTGCTGACCGGCCTCGGCGTTGCCGGCGATGCGCATACGGGCGCGACGGTCAAGCATCGCTCGCGCGTCCGCAAGCATCCGACGCAGCCCAATCTGCGTCAGGTGCATCTGATGCATGCCGAATTGTTCGACGAGTTGCGCGAAAAAGGCTTTGCCGTGCAGCCCGGCGATCTCGGCGAGAATGTCACGACATCAGACATCGATCTGCTCGCGTTGCCCGCGGGAACACGGCTTTACCTCGGCGCAACCGCAATGGTCGAAGTCACCGGCCTACGCAATCCCTGCGTCCAGATCGACGGCTTTCAAAAAGGCCTGATGGCCGCGACCCTGGACAAGGACGCGGACGGCAATCTGATCCGCAAGGCCGGGATCATGAGCATCGTGCTGGCCGGTGGCGACGTGCGGCCCGACGACGCCGTTCGCGTTGAATTGCCTGATACGCCGCATCAAGCGCTGAAGCCGGTTTGACCGCTCAGCCCGTAGGATGGGTTGAGCCCTTGCGAAACCCATCGTCTCGCCGCGGATCAGATGATGGGTTTCGCTGCGCTCAACCCATCCTACGAGCTGCGTCGAATCCAGGCGTCATTGCGAGCGCAGCGAAGCAATCCAGTCCTTGGACAAAAAAAGAACTGGATTGCTTCGTCGCAAGAGCTCCTCGCAATGACGGTTCCAACGATTCAGGTTCGAGCTGGCTGCGCCGCCTGCGGCTGCGAACCTGAAAGGCGCATCAGCACAAATGTGATCACCAGCACCGCCACATAGACCGCAAGCTGCATCGCGGTCGGCTGATCGGTGTATCCGATCAAGGTATGGAGCGCCTTGCCGGGAATGCTGGATTCATCCAGCAGCCACGAAGTGTCCCAGACAACATTACTCATCGCGGTCAGCCAGTTCGCTTTCTCAAGAAATGCCGCGGCTTGCGCGGCCATCCCCGCCGCCAGCAGCGTGATCAGCACGGTCGTCACCGCGAAAAGGGAGCGCATGGGAATGCTGATCAAGCCCGCATAGGTGAGCAGGCAGACCAACGCCCCCAGCACAAGGCCGATCACGCCACCGAGCGCAAGGTTCGCAGCCGAACCGCCGTCGCTGGTGACGATACCATAGAGAAAAAGCGCGACCTCGCTGCCCTCCCGTAACACCGCGACGCCAACGACAACCGCGAGTGCAAGCAGCGATTTCGAGCCGTCGGCCACGGCCTGCCCGATGGCGCGGACTTCGCGCCCGAGTTCGCGGCCGTGCCGCGCCATCCAGACATTGTGCCAGGTCAACATCACCACCGCGATGCCGAGAATCGCCGCGTTGAACAATTCCTGTCCCATGCCCGCAAACAGGTTTGACAGCGCACCCGTAAAGGCTGCTACCAGACATGCACCGGCAACGCCCCCGAGGACGCCGCCGCCGATCCAGAGATTGCGATGCGGGACCGACCGTGTCACCGCGAGCACGATGCCGATGATCAAACCGGCCTCGAACACTTCGCGGAAAACGATGATCAGCGCCGCGAGCACGATGGGCCTTACTTCACGACGACGTTGCCGATAGCGACGTCTTCGTTGTACTCATCCACGAACTTGTATTTGCCCGGTTTTTGCGGTCGTACATTGACCACCGCCTCGCTGTTGGCTGCGATCACCTTTTCGATCTTCAACGGCTTGCTTTCGAATTCCATCGCCTTGGCGTCGAGATTCTTCACCTTGATCGTGAAGGCGGTATTGGCGGGAACGGTCACTTCGGCCGGGTCGAATTTCTTGTCCTTGTAGCTGAGCTGAATCTCGGGGGCCTGCTGGGCCTGGACCGCCGCAGTGAAGGCGCACAGGGCGATGGCGAGTACGGCAGATTTCGAAAACATTCGCGCTGAGGGCATTCATCGTTCCTTCAATGTTGCGGTGGCGTTTGCCACGCTGTTATCAGCAGCGCCAGTCGCGAGGCAAAAAGACACGCTCGGATTGGAGAGATTCTAAGCGCTCGGATTGGAGTGATTCTAAAAATGATTCTAAAAATGGCTCCGCCACGTCCGAGGTCACGCGGCAGGTGCCGCGAAGTTCGGAAAAAACAACCCGATGGTAACCAAGCCGGACTAACCTTGCGATGATGCCCGCACGCCAAGCCATTCTCGTGTTCGATTCCGGCCTCGGCGGCCTCACCGTGCTGCGCGAAATCGTGCGGGCGCGACCCGACGCACGCTATGTCTACGTCGCCGACGACGCATTTTTCCCCTACGGCCATCACGGCGAGCAGCAGCTCATCGCGCGGGTGGTGCCGCTGGTCGGCGAATTGATCGGCGTCCATGCGCCCGATCTCGTGGTGATCGCCTGCAATACCGCCTCCACGCTGGTGCTGTCGCATCTGCGCGCGGCTTACAGCGTGCCGTTCGTCGGCACCGTGCCCGCGATCAAGCCGGCTTGCGCCAGCTCGCGATCCAAGCGCATCTCGGTGCTCGGCACCAAGGGCACCGTCAAGCGCGAATACACCCAGGCGCTGATCCGCGATTTCGCTCAGGGCTGCGAGGTAACCCTGGTGGGTTCGGGGAATCTCGCCGCACTGGGCGAGGCGGCGCTGAACGGCGGCGGCGTGAGCGACGAAGACATCCTCGCCGAGATCGCCCCCTGTTTTGTCGAGGGCCCCGAGGACAGTTCGTTCCGCACCGACACCGTGGTGCTGGCCTGCACGCACTTCCCATTGCTGACGGACCGGCTGGTGGCGCTGGCGCCCTGGCCGGTGGACTGGATCGATCCGGCGCCGGCGATTGCGCGGCGCGTTGCAAATCTGCTGGGGCCAGGGCACGGCGCGGCCGATCATGCCCGCGCCGAAATGATTTTCACGTCCGGGCGGCGGCATGCGCTGACAGAAGCGCTGCAGCCGTTCTTCGGCGGCCGGGTTCCGGCGTAAGCCGCTACGCCAGACGCGTCATTGCGAGCGATGCGAAGCAATCCAGAGGCCGCAAGCGCAGACCGGATTGCTTCGCCGCGGAGCCTGTCAGCGGGCGCGCATTCGCGCGAGCCGTTGGCTGCTCGCAATGACGACCTTTCCAGTCCGCCGGTCCCCTGCTAGTTTCGATTCACAGGGAGCAAACCATGATCAGAAAAATTGTGCTTGGATTGACTATTCTCGCGTTCGCTTGCACCGGGGCGATGGCGCAGGGCATCAAACGCACGCCGCTGCAGAAGATCGATTTTCCGCAAGGTTACACCACGGTAACCGCGATCGCGGAAATCCCGCCCGGCGGCTCGGCGGGACGCCACACCCATCCGGGAGTCGAGACCGGCTATGTGATCGAAGGCGAAGGCGAGCTCATTATCGAGGGACAGCCGACCAAGCATCTGAAGCCCGGCGAGTCCTGGGCGATTCCCGCCGGCACCATCCACGACGCCAAGGTCAGCGGCGACAAGCCGTTGAAAATCATGGCGATTTATATCGTGGAGAAAGATAAGCCGCTGGCCACCCCCGCGCCGTAAGGTATAGAACCAACTGGCCTCAGGCCGGTTGGATCGTGCTAGATCAGGGGGTCGGCTGGATGGGTGCCGGCCCTCTGACGTGGGACCTGAGTTAAGAGATGCGCGGAACGGTTCGAAAAATTTCAATGCCGCGCCGCCTTGTCGCTGATCTCATGCATGCGTCGGGGCGCGTGCCGTTCGTGTCGCTGCGGCGAACCCTCGATATCGGCCCGTTGATCGAAGCCCGGGCCGCCTCCGCGCAACGTCCCGGCTGGGCGGCGATCTTTGCCAAGGCGTTCTGCCTGGTGGCGCGCGACGAGCCGGTGCTGCGCACGCTTTACGTCAAGTGGCCGTGGCCGCATCTCTATGAATTGCCGCGCAGCGTCGGCATGGTCGCGATCGCGCGGGTGGAAGACGGCGAGGATTGCGTTCTGCCGCAAAAAGTCAGCGCCGCCGACGAATTGTCGCTGTCAGAGGTCGACGCCCTCATCCGCCACGCCAAAACCGCTGCGGTCGACGACGTTCCGACGTTCCGGAAAATCCTGCGGGCGACGCGATTGCCGCTGCCGGTGCGGCGGCTGGTCTGGCTGGTCGGCCTCAATTTCGGCCGCCAGCGCGCCAACTATTTCGGCAGTTTCGGGATCACCTCGGTCGCCGCCTACGGCGCCGGCGAGCTTCATGCGCTGAGCCCCGGCCCGTATATCGTCAGCTACGGCGTGGTGGGGCCGGGCCGGACCATCGACGTGGTGATTCGCTGGGATCACCGGGTGACTGATGCAGCGCTGATCGCCAAAGCGCTGACCCGGCTCGAGCAGGTGTTGAACGGCGCGATTGCGGCCGAATTGCTGCCTAATCGGCATATACCGGAACCGAAAGCGGTCCGCGCGGTCGCGACCTAGTCGTCATTCCGGGGCGCGCCACTTGGCGCGAACATAATCCAGGCGCCTGGATTATGTTGCTGGATTCCGGGTTCGCCCGCACAAGAGCGCTTGCGCCCCGGAATGACGATTTTGGGTCGGTTTTTGCGGGTTTTGGCCCGCAAAATCCGGCCCTTTCGTTTGACATATCGGCGGATTCTCCTTAAGAACCGCCTGCAACGCGGGCCGGTTTCGGCCCGCGTTGCGTTTCGCGACCCGTGGTCCACCCCATCAAGCTTATGAGGCGGACCTGTCGGCACCGGGACCATTCCCGGTGCACAGGAGGGCGCGTCTCCTCAAATCGACAACAGCAAAAGAGGACGCGATGACTAAGCGCAGTGAGGCGAAATACAAGATCGATCGCCGGATGGGCCAGAACATCTGGGGCCGCCCGAAGAGCCCGGTGAACAAGCGCGAATACGGCCCCGGCCAGCACGGTCAGCGCCGCAAGGGCAAGCTTTCCGACTTCGGCGTGCAGCTGCGCGCCAAGCAGAAGCTGAAGGGCTACTACGCCAATATCTCCGAGCGCCAGTTCCACGGCATCTATGTGGAAGCCGGCCGCATGAAGGGCGACACCGGCGAGAACCTGATCGGCCTCTTGGAGCGTCGTCTCGACACCGTGATCTATCGTGCCAAATTCGTCGCCACCATGTTCGCCGCGCGCCAGTTCATCAATCACGGCCACGTCAAGGTGAACGGCCGCCGCGTCAACATTTCGAGCTTCAAGGTGAAGGTCGGCGACCTCGTCGAGGTCAAGGATTCGTCAAAGCAGCTCACGGTGGTGCTGGAAGCCAACCAGCTGGCCGAGCGCGACGTGCCGGATTTTCTTGAAGTTGATCACGGCAAGCAGACGGCGAAGTTCAGCCGCATCCCGCATCTGTCGGACGTGCCGTTCCCGGTGCAGATGGAGCCGCATCTGATCGTCGAGTTCTATTCGCGCTGATTGTTGTTGCCATCGTAGGGTGGGCAAAGCCGCCATTTGGCGCCGTGCCCACCATCGCAAATCCGAAGCACAACTGGTGGGCACGCCAGCGGACGCGATTGCGTCCGCCGCCGTCCCTACGATCGGACTCGAGCATGCCCTACACCCCTGCCCCACCCGATCCGAAGCTGCCGCCGGTGCGCATCAATCTGTTGTCGGATACGCAGACCCGGCCGGCGCCCGGAATGCGCGAGGCGATGGCGCGTGCCGAGGTCGGCGACGAACAGATCGGCGACGACCCGACCACCAACCTCTTGTGCGAGCGCGTGGCCGAACTGCTAGGCAGGAAAGCCGCGGTGTTCATGCCGTCGGGCACCATGTGCAATGTCGCGGCCACGCTGGTGCACTGCCGGCCCGGCGACGAAATTCTCGCCCATGAGACCGCGCATATCATCTCGCGCGAAGGCGGCGCGCATGCCGCCCTCGGCGGTTTCCAAGTCACCCGGCTGCCCGGCGCGGACGGAAAGTTCACGCTCGATACCTTTCGCGCCGCCCTTCATCCGCGCACCCGCTACGAGCCGCCGCAGACCGTGGTCAGCGTCGAGCAGACCGCCAATATCGGCGGCGGCACCATCTGGGCCAGGGCCGATCTCGACGCCATCGCGAAAGCCGCGAAGGCCAATGGCATGGTCACCCATATGGATGGCGCGCGGCTGCTGAACGCCTGCGTCGCCACCGGCGTCGGCCCGCGCGACATGGCGGCGGGTTGGGATTCGGTCTGGGTCGATTTCTCTAAAGGCCTCGGCGCCCCGGTCGGCGCGGTGCTGGCCGGATCGGAAGAATTCATCGACGAGGTCTGGCGCTGGAAGCAGCGGCTCGGCGGATCGATGCGGCAGTCCGGCGTGTGCGCGGCGGCCTGCGTCTATGCGCTCGATCACAACATCGACCGGCTCGCGGAAGACCACGCCAACGCCCGCGCGCTGGCGTGCGGGCTGTCGCAGATCGATGGCATCGTGGTGCAGCCGCCGGAGACCAACCTGGTGTTCTTCAAGCCGGACGGCAGCGGGGTTCCCGGCGCAAAAATGACCGCCGAATTGCGCCGGCGCGGCGTGCTGCTCGCCATGATGGACGGCCGGATCCGCGCCTGCACCCATCTCGACGTCAGCGCCGGCATGATCGAGGAGACGATCGGGCTGGTGCGCGAGATCGTGCGGGCGGCGTAGGTGCCAAGCGTATCGTGCCCCGGACGCAGCGCAGCGCGTAGCCCTTGCGAAGCGGTGCGCTGCAGAGCCGGGGTCGTCACGAACGCCGACCTTTGGTACGGTCCCGGCTCTGCGGAGCGGCATGAAGAATGCCGCACCGCGTCCGGGACACGAGACTAACCCCTTCAGTTCTCCATGGCTTCATAGATCAGCTTCTTCAGCGCCGCCTGGATGCGCTGCCGCTGCGAGGGCGTCTGCTGCATCAGGATGAAGAACATATCCTGCTTGCGGTCGATGATGAAATAACAGCCGCTGGCGCCGTCCCATTTCAATTCGCCCAGCGAGCCCGGCGGCGGCGGTTTGGCGTTGCCGGGATCGGTGCGCACGCCGAAGCCGAGGCCGTAGCCGAAACCGTCGCCCGGAAAATAGAAGTAATCCCGCGCTATTCCGGAACCGGGTCCGACATGATCGGCCGCCATCTCGTCGAATGCCTTCGGACTGAGATATTGCCTGCCATCGAGCGAGCCGCCGTTGAGCAGCATCTGCGAGAATTTCGCGAAATCCGTGACGGTCGAGATCATGCCGCCGCCGCCGGATTCCCATTTCATCATCCTGCGCGCGTTGCGAATGCTGCCGGCACTAAATTTGTTGTCGTTCGGCATCGTCGCCGCAAGCAGCGGCAGCTTTGCGGGGTCGGTAATGTAGAAGCCGGTGGCGGTCATGCCGAGCGGATCGAGCAGCCGCTCCTTTTCGAATTGCAGCAGCGATTTGCCCGACACCACTTCGATCACGCGGCCCAGCACGTCGGTGGAATGGCCGTAATCCCACAGCGTACCTGGCTGCTCCGCCAGCGGCAGCCTTGCGATGCGGTCGGCGAATTCGGCGTTGTCGAAATCGCCGGCATAGAGCAGCGTGTTGGCATAGAGTCTTCGGACCAGGCTGTCGCCGTAGAAACCATAGGTGATGCCGGAGGTGTGCCGCATCAGGTCCAGGATCGTGATCGGGCGTTGCAATGGCACGAGTTCGAGCTTCTTGTCACCGTTCTCGGCCGCTTGCTCCACGCCGACCTTGGCGGTCGCAAAGGCCGGAATGTATTTTGCGACCGGATCGGTCAGCTTGAGCTTGCCCTCGTCGATCAGCATCGTTGCCGCGACGCTGGTGACCGGCTTGGACATCGAATAGACGGTGAAGATCGTGTCATCCGTCATCGGCAGTCCGGTGGCGACGTCGCGCACGCCGAATTTCTCGAAATAGACCGGCTTGCCATGCTGCTGGATCAGCACGATCGCGCCCGGAATCTTGCCATCGGCGATTTCGCCACGAAAGAATTCGCCGATACGTTCAAGCTTTTGCGGATTGAAATGCGCGCCCGGCGGAAGATCGAAGCTGCCCTCCGCCTGCGCGGGGGCGATGAACGCCGCACCGCTCAACCAAGCCACGCAAACCAGCAATCGCAACACGAACTTTGCATTCATCGCGCTCTTCTCCCTCTCCCCACTTGCGGGAAGAGGTAAACGAGCAGCATTCCTCCGCAGGCCATTCGTCAAATCCGATCAGGTCGGCGCGACGGCGATATACGGAATGCTGGCGACGATAGCGACGACCTGGATCGCATTGCTCAGCATGCCGCCCCAATGCAGCCGTCGCATCCGGCGCGCGGCATCGGCATCGCCGGCCTGCCCGGTATTGAGCTGGGCATCGATCCGCCGCAAAAACCAGCGGCGCGACGAGGCCGCGAAAGCTGCGATCAAGCCGGTGCCAATGGCTAAGACGATGCGGCCCTCCGCGGCAACGGCTATCGTCCCGATTGCCCCCGCAATGGCCACCGTCAAGAAATAGCCATTGAACATGACGCGCAACAGCTGCGCGACAGGTTGGATGTCCAGCCTCACCAGGAGGAAGGCGGGCGCCGCCAGCAGGAAATAACCCATCGGCAGCAGCAAGATCACAGTGGCGAACAAGGCGATGGCATCCGGCGTCATGCGAGCACCCTTTACTTCCCTCGCCGGACAAGGGCTTTCCGGCGGCACCCCAACAATATCCGTGCGGTTATGTCTTCGCAACTATTGGGCTTTAGGCGGAGGCGATTGCCAGCGCTTGGACCTTGCGAATTTGTGCAAAGTCGAATCCAACTCACCCTTCCAGGGTCGGATCTCCGAATGGATTGAAGAAGCCGGCCACGACAGCGAAGGAAACAACCGAAACAGCGGAGGACACGGATGAGCAGGCTCTCTTGGCGCTGGTGGCCACGAAACAAGGACAAATCTTCGGACGACGCGGAGCTTTCTTCGAAACAATTAAGGGACGGGGATCGGCGCCAACTGCTGCAGGCGCTCTCCGTCCTGGCCGGCGGCGGCGCCTTGGCCGCGATGTCACGACCCACCGAGGCGAAAGATTCGGGCGACCTACCGCCCCCCAAACGGGCACTGACCGGCCGCGACGAAGCCGGCAAGTCGGTGTTCAAGTCCTTTGACGTCACACCTAAGGTGGTGGAGATCGACGCCAATCCGGGACTGACATTCTATGAACTCTACATGACGGAGGGTGCGCCACGGCTCACAGGTTTGGAGCCGGACCCGATGCTCAAGGGAACGAAAGATTTTCCCGCGCCGGGGGGCTCGCTGTTTCGGCTTATCTCGTATCCGCCCAAACGACCTGAAGGCTATAAGCCGCCGCCGGGCGTCACTTTCGAGAGCGGCTTACGGGAATTGTCGGAAAAGGTCCCTGGCATGGGCGACCATTTCGAACGCGACGCTCCCGGCATGCACACAACGGACACCATCGACTATGGGGTCGTGGTTCGTGGCGAGATGACGCTGGAATTGGACGACGGACAGAAGGTCCATTTACGCCAGGGCGATTGCATCGTGCAAAACGGAACCCGCCATCGCTGGCGCAACCCGTTGCCGGAGCCCTGTCTCATGGCCTTCGTCTCGATTGGCGGCAAGCGCGGCTAGAGGTGATCGGTTTTGATCGGAACCATTGCCGCAGGCATGGTGTGATGCACCTCTCCCTACGGGAGAGGTGAAACGAGCGCCTGCCGATGGTATCTCGCGCTCTCGTCCGAAAAGCAGCAGAAGATCACGCTGGCGATAGCGGGCGCCGCGGCCAGCGCGTCGATCACCGTCGTCACGGCAATCCGCGCGGCACGATCGGCCGGAAAACGGTAGACGCCGGTGGAGATGGCGGGAAACGCAACCGATGCCAAGCCATGGCCCTGGCAGAGCTGCAGCGCGCGGCGATAGCACGAGGCCAGCGCGTCGTCCTCGCCTTCGCCGCCGCCGTGCCAGACCGGCCCGACCGCATGAATGACATGCCGCGCCGGCAGCTTGTAGCCGCGCGTGATTTTGGCGTCGCCGGTCTTGCAGCCATGCAGCGTGCGGCATTCGGCTGATAGCTCAGGTCCGGCCGTGCGATGGATCGCGCCGTCGACGCCGCCGCCGCCCAGCAGCGAGCTGTTCGCGGCGTTGACGATGGCGTCAACGCTCAAGGTGGTGATGTCGGCGACGATGACCTCGAGCCGCGCCGGACCGATGTCGCGGACGGCAAACGTCAGGCGGACGCCGGCGCAGCGATCGTGACGCCCTTGTCGGCAAGCAGCTTCTGCAGCTCGCCGGCCTGGAACATCTCGCGGATGATGTCGCAGCCGCCGACGAACTCGCCCTTGACATAGAGCTGCGGAATGGTCGGCCAGTTGGAATAGGTCTTGACGCCGTTGCGCAGGTCAGCGGATTCCAGCACGTTCAGGCCCTTGTAGCCGACGCCGACGTGGTCGAGGATCTGGACCACCTGGCCGGAAAATCCGCACTGCGGAAACTGCGGCGTGCCCTTCATGAACAGCACGACGTCGTTCGACTTCACTTCGTTATCGATGAATTGCTCAATGCTCATGTTCGAATCCTTTTGCGGCACAGCCGAGGGCGGCTACGGCCCGTCAAATCAGGTGGTTGGCATATATGTACCCCGAAACCATTGTCTATCCAAAGTAAAATGCCGGGGAACTGGCATGCGGAGGCCCGGCGGTACCCGTGCCCCGGACGCTGCAGAGCTATAAGCGCGTTTACGCGCGTCTTCGACGCGCTATGGCCCAGCTTGCTGGCATAACCGGGGTCCCGGCTCTGCGGAGCGGCATGAAGAATGCCGCATCGCGTCCGGGACACGTCAAAACGCGGCGCCCCGCAAAATCATAGCCTCGGCGAGGCTTTTATCCTCAACCAGGCCACCTATGTAGGACGGGCTACTCTTGGAACCCATCTGCCGGCCCAACGTTCTCCCCCAAATCGGAGACTCCAGTGACGAACACAGTATCCGCTGCGGCCTCGTTGGCTGGGCCTCCCCCGTCATTTTTCTCCGATTCCGCGACCCTTGCCGGAAAATTGACCGAAGCCTACCTCGCCGTCCGCAACGAGACCGAGCGCCGCGCCGCCCCGCTTTCGCCCGAGGACCAGCTGGTGCAGTCAATGCCGGACGCAAGTCCTGCGAAGTGGCACCGCGCCCATACCACCTGGTTCTTCGAGCAATTTCTGCTGGGCGAACACTGTCCCGGCTATACCCGCTACCATCCGGACTACGCCTTCCTGTTCAACTCCTATTACGTCAGCGCGGGCCCCCGCCATGCCCGGGCCGCGCGCGGCCTCCTCACCCGCCCCGGCGCCGAGGAAGTCACCGCCTACCGCAGGCATGTCGACGCCGCCGTCGTAAAATTTTTCCACGAGGCTGACCAGAAGACGCTTGCAGGCCTGGTGCCGCTGCTGGAGGTCGGCTTCAATCACGAGCAGCAGCATCAGGAGTTGATGCTGACCGACATCCTGCACGCCTTTGCGCAGAATCCGATCCCGCCCGCCTACGATCCGGCGTGGAGATTTCCGGCCACCCGTAGCGCCGGCGAGCAATGGGTCACCCTCAACGAGGGCATCCACACCATCGGCCATGCCGGCGACGGCTTTCATTTCGACAATGAAAAACCCTCGCATCGCGCGCTGGTCGGCCCGGTAAGACTGGCGCGCAACCTTGTCAGCAACGGCGAATGGCTTGAATTCATTGAGGATGGCGGCTACGGCACGGCGACGCTGTGGCTGATGGACGGATATGCCGCGGCCGGCAGCGAAGATTGGCAGGCGCCCGGTCATTGGCGGAAGGTCGACGGCGAGTGGCGGGTCATGACGCTGGGCGGATTGCGGCCGATCGATCCGGCAGAACCTGTCTGCCACGTCAGCTATTATGAAGCCGATGCGTTCGCGCGCTGGAGCGGCAAGCATCTGCCGACCGAGATGGAATGGGAAGTCGCCGCCCGCGCCGGGACGCTCAACGACGCCTTCGGCATCGCCTGGCAATGGACCCGCAGCGCTTATGCGCCATACCCCGGCTACCGCGCCATCGAAGGCGCGCTCGGCGAATACAACGGCAAGTTCATGGTCAATCAATTGGTGCTGCGCGGCTCCTCGCTGGCGACGCCGGACGGACACAGCCGCGTCAGCTATCGAAATTTCTTCTACCCGCATCATCGCTGGCAATTCACGGGACTGCGCCTGGCCGATTACGGCGACTGATTTTTAATCGTCATTGCGAGCGAAGCGAAGCAACATGATGCAACAAATGAGCAATGGAAGAATGGATTGCTTCGCGGAGCCTGTCATCGGGGGGCGCTTCGCGCCGACCCGTTGGCTCGCAATGACGGCGCGGTTCAAACTTAAAATCATCACGCCGAGGAGACTGTCATGAATGTGCACGCTGCCGCCTTGGCAAAAGCGCATCGGTTCGACGACCGGACCTCGGCGTTTGCCCAGGATGTGCTTGAGGGCCTGTCGCTGCAGCCCAAGCGGCTGCCGCCGAAATATTTCTACGACGTCGCGGGCTCCGAACTGTTCGAACAGATTACGCTGCTGCCGGAATATTATCCGACCCGCACCGAACTCGGCATCCTGCGCGACCGGGCCAAGGAGATTGCTGCGATCGTCCCGCAAGGCGCGGCGCTGGTCGAATTCGGCGCAGGCTCGACCACCAAGGTCCGGCTGCTGCTGAGTGAATGCGATTTCGGCGCCTACGTGCCGGTCGACATATCCGGGGATTTCCTCAACGCGCAGGCGCGGGCGTTGCGCGCGGATTTTCCGGGTCTCGACGTTTATCCGGTCACGGCGGATTTCACCGCGCCGTTCGCGCTGCCGGCCGGGGTGAAGGCGATGCCGAAGGTCGGATTCTTCCCGGGCTCGACGCTGGGGAATTTCGAACCGCACGAGGCCTGCGGTTTTCTGCGCAGCGCGCGAAAAATTCTCGGCGAAGGCGCGCAGATGATCATCGGCGTCGACCTCGAAAAGGACGAACGCGTGCTGGTTGACGCGTATAACGACGCCGCCGGCATCACCGCGCGCTTCAATCTCAATGTGCTGGTCCGCATCAACGCCGAACTCGGCGGCAATTTCGACCTGAAGGCCTTCACCCATCGCGCGATCTACAACCGCGAGCGGCACCGCATCGAGATGCACCTGATCAGCCGCAAGGCGCAGACGGTGCGCGTGCTGGGCCGCAGCTTTGCATTTCGATCAGGCGAAACCATCCACACCGAGAGCAGCTACAAATACAGCCTGGACCGCTTCACCGGCCTGGCGCAGAGCTCGGGCTGGAAACCGACGGCGTCCTGGACCGACTCGGGCGGCATGTTCTCGGTTCACGCGCTGGTGGCGTCGGACTAGACGCGAACCCATAAAACGAGACGCATGGCGAACGTCCGTTTTCGTGCCCATAATGGATTCTCCCAGAGCCGTCCATGTTCAAAACCATGTTCAGCGACAGCGTGTCGCAGTTACTGACCGCCATGCGTTGTCATTGATCGGGCATCGACGTTTTCGTTCCGGTATGATCCCCTTGCACAACAAACCTAAGGGAGGAGTCAAACATGAGGACAATTCTGGTCGGCGCCGCGCTCGTCGCCTTTGCCGTTAGCGCATCTGCTCAGGACAAGCGCCCCGATTACGGCACGGCGGTCGATGCCGCGGCCGCGAAGAAGATCGCAGCCGGCGCCGTCGCCGAATGCCAGAAGAACGGCTGGAACGTGGCTGTCGCCGTGGTCGATAATCACGGATTCCTGGTTTACTTCGAACGCATGAACAACACGCAAACCGCCAGCGTGGACATCGCGATCGGCAAGGCGAAGGCCGCGGCGACCTATCGGCGCACGACGCGGGTTTTCATGGATGCGATCAACAAGGGCTCCCCGGCCACGGCCACGCTGCCCGGTGTCTTCGCCTCGCCTGGCGGCGTGCCGATCATGGTCGACGGCAACGTCACCGGCGCCGTGGGAGTGAGCGGCGTCACCGGCGACCAGGACGAGCAATGCTCCAAGGCCGGCCTCGGGATTACATAAAAAATCGCATCCAGCGCTCCGGCGTGCAAGCGCCGGCACGGCTTCTACTGCCGTGCCGCGCGTTGACGAATCGCCAACGCGCGAAAGCGGTCATTCGCGAATGGCTTGAGCGCGTGTCTACTTGCGTCTCGCCAGCACCTGCGCACGCTGCTCGGCGGTCAAATTATAAAACATCCTGCATACAGCCTTGGCGTCGTGCTCGTTCACGTCCAAGGGCCACGCACACTCCGGCGTAATCACCAAGCTCTCGCCCGCTCCGGCGGCCGGGTTGGATGCACGGAATCCGGATGCAGCGAATCCACCCAAAACCAATGTCCAGAATGCTGCCGCCAGGATTCCCAGCAAGATCAATGACCCGATGATCGTCCATTTGATGGCGGCATAGAGCCTCGGAAACCGTATTGCCTCGGAGGCAGCAATGATCGGCTCCGGTTGCGTCATTGGTTGATCCGCCGGTTGAGGGAACGAAAAGAAACTTATTACCTCGTCGTTGGATCAGCAAGCGTAGCCCGGATCAGCGCGGCGACATCCGGGAATCCGGAGCCGCTATCGTCTGCGTCGGTAAATCGGAGCAGTGACCGCCGGTGCGGCCTCCTCGATCATGCGCCAGAATTTTTCGTTACCCTTTTTGGTGATGCAGACCTTGATGCGATGCGGTGGCGGGCCGTGTTCGCAGCTATGGGCCAATCTGCCCGCAATCATGCCATCGCACATGACGTAGACGTGCAGATAATACCGGTTGGCGCGGTGTTGCACGCCGCCGCTGATGCTGGACCAATGCCAGCCGCTGACATCCCCAAGCCGATAGGCGGCGTGCCGATGGTCGTCGAACTGGCGGCGAACCCAGACGATCGGACCAGGCTCGGCGGCGAGCGCCGCTTCTTCGCGGTCGCGCTTGCGATCCTCAGCCGTCTTGAACAGGTGCCGTTTTTCGGAAAAGAACGGATGCTGCTGGACATAAGGCACGCATATGCTGCCACCTTCCCCAGTGGCTTGCATCATCAGGTCGAACGGGTCGACGCCGCTTTCAATCGCACGCTCGATTGCATCCCCGGCGGCGTTTCGCAATCGTGCCTTTCTGTCCGTCTTGCTTTCCATGATGCGCCCTACAGTTAGCGGTTCATCCGCTGGTGGTCTCGGAGCGAGCCTCCACGCGCGCGATCAGCCAACCGGGCGCGCATGCGCGCGGCCCGTTGGCTCATACGGGCTATACCTGCTCGACAAGGTGCGCACGCGAGGGGGCTGGCTTAAACCGATCGGCGAAATATTGCGTTTCGCGGGCCACCAGCCCGTCGCGGAATTCCATGATGCTCACCGTGTAAGATGGCACGCCGTCATAGCTGAGCAGGAATTCGGTGACCCAGAGATCGCCGCTGCCGATCATTCGCTGGATCGTAAAGCGCTTCTTGTTCGGCTGGACGATTCGGCTCTGTTGAATGTTGTGCCGGCCGCGGACCCGCTCGCCCGATTGCGGATAATCGAGCACGGCATCCTCGCGGTAGATTTCATGCTCGACCTCGAAATCGCTGGCGTCAGAAGCCTCCCAATGCCGCTGCAGCGCCGCCCGCACGGTTCGATCATCCATCTCAATCTCCCACCTGCGCTTTCCTGCATGCCCTGCTCCGGCCCGGGCCGGATCCCGCTGCGTTGCCTGCGGTTCGAGATTCAGAGATCGAGCACGACAGCACCGGAAATGGCATCCGTCATGCCGCGCCCGCCGCCCTGATCCTCGAGGAGGGATCTGAAACTGTCGAGCGTCTTGATCATCGCAGGCCGCGCGGCGACCAGCGCTTCCTGACTGGACCATGCGCCGATCAGACAGAAGGTTTGCTCGCCGGTCTTGATGATGAAGCCGCGCTCAAGTCCCGGCCACTTGGCTTGACCGTTCCGGTGCGCATCGAGGAAGGCGTCCTCCCCGCCGGGCTTCACCCTGAACTTGACGACGTTGTAGACCTGCATGACGCTCCACCTGTGCTGAGAAAAGCAAGCGTCGTTCGGATCCCCGGGCGAAATCCCTTTTCGCCGCATACAGTCCGCCGGTTCGCCGGGTTATCAAATCACGGGAAGCGGCATTCGACCAGAGCGGCTTTTAACGAATCGTCATTGCGAGCCAACGGGTCGCGCGAACGCGCGCCCGATGACAGGCTCCGCGAAGCAATCCAGGGCCGCTCCTCGCAACGACGGCGCCCTTCAACCTGATATCATCAGGCTCTAGGACCTGGATTTCAGCGAGATCGATTCCCACACCGCGACGACGATCATGATCGCGGTGGTCAGGATCGACAGCAGCAGCGGCGGCAGGTCCCCGGCGAACCAGGCGAGGATGCCGAGCGCGACGATGCCGGCGCCGTGCGAGAGTTGCAGAAAGCCGCGGATGCTATGCTTGAACAGGATGGTTCCGGTCAGACAGCAACGGGCCGCCGATCGCGCTCAGCACTGTCTCGAGGCCGGAATGGCCCGAGGGATGTTTCAGCACCAGTTCATCGGCCACCGCCGAGACAATGATCCCGGCCACGATCGGCATGTGCAGATAGGTGTAGGCGAGCCGCGCCAGCCGGCCGGGATCGCTGGCTTTTGAAATCTGTTCCGAGCCGGCCTCGGCGCCCCTGTGGAAATAGATCCACCACATCGCAAGACTGCCGATGAAGGCCGACGCGAACGCGCCGATGGTCTTCGCCGTCCAGGCGAGCTCGGCAAAGGTCGCTCCGATGACGACGATGGATTCGCCGAGCGCGATGATGATGAACCCGGCGCAGCGCTCCGCCATATGGCCGCCTTCGACCACCCAGTCCGTCACCTGCGACGCGCCGTATTTGGGGATCCAGAACCGCACCGCCGGCGACAGGTATTCGATTGCCAGCGCCACCGCCCACAGCAGCAGCCGGGCGTTGCCTTGCGCAAGGCCGCCGGCGATCCAGAACACCGCCGATGCCGACAGCCAGGCCGTGATACGGATCGCGTTCATGCGCGCCAGTGTCCGCGAGCGCGGCGTCGACACCCACAGAAAGACCGTCTTGCCGACCTGCATCGCGGCGTAGGCCACGGCGAACCACAGCCCTTGCGATTCAAAGGCTTGCGGAATCGAGGTCGAAAGCACCAGCCCACCGAGCATCAGCGCGAACAGCAGGATGCGGACCGGCGTGAGTTCCGGATTGAGCCAGTTGGTGATCCAGGAGGTGTAGACCCACACCCACCACACCGCCAGGAACAGCAATGTCGTCTGCGCCAGACCGAGCGGCGTGAGGCGGCCGAGCAGCGTATGTGAAATCTGCGTGACGACGAAAACAAACACCAGGTCGAAGAACAGCTCGGCGTAGGTGACGCGGCTGTGCTGATGCGGCGCATGGGTGCGAAACAGCGTGCCGCGTTGAGTGCCACGCGTTCGCTTCCCTGCCGGAGCTAGCCCTCCGGCACCCCGGTCTGCAGCGCCAGCGCGTGCAGCACGCCGCCCATCTGGCCCTGCAGCGATTGATAGACGATCTGGTGCTGCTGGACGCGGGATTTTCCGCGGAAGGATTCCGAGATCACGGTCGCCGCGTAGTGGTCGCCGTCGCCGGCGAGGTCGCGAATCGTCACCTCGGCGTCGGGGATCGCGGCCTTGATCATGGTTTCGATATCGCGGGCGTCCATCGGCATCAACTTCTCCCAATCATCCGAATCGCCGCCGGTCACCGCCGTGGCGGCGCATGAACTTACCGCGGACACCCGGCTGCGTCACGCGCCCAATATATCCGCTGCCCGCCTCTTTCAAAGCCCGCCCGGACCGCACATTTGATGGAAAACGCCGATTGCCGAAAGAAGGCTGTCCCATGAAACTCCCCGGCCCCGACCATCCCATCGCCATCACGGCGAACCCGAAGCGCGTCCGCGTCATCGCCGGCGGCGTCGTGATCGCCGACAGCACCCATGCCTTGACGCTGAAAGAGGCAAAGTACCCGGCGGTCCAGTACGTTCCGCGCGAGGACGCCAATATGGCCCTGCTGTCGCGCAGCGAGCGGACCACGCACTGCCCCTACAAGGGGGATGCGAATTACTTCAGCGTGACCGCCGGCGGCAAAGCCTTTGAAAATTCGGTCTGGACCTACGAGACGCCGTTCCCGGCGATGGCGGAAATCTCCGGTCACCTGGCGTTCTATCCGGACAAGGTCACGATCGAGCAATTGTGAAGCCGTGCGGCGCTGTAGCGAAAGTGACTACCAGCGTCATTGCCGGGCTTGACCCGGCAATCCATCCCCTTCGAAAGAGTCTTCTGAAGATTGATGGATGCGCGGGTCAAGCCCGCGCATGACGGGGGTAGTAACGGTCCCGGCTCTGCGGAGCGGCATGAAGAATGCCGCACCGCGTCCGGGACACGTGTGAACTTTGGCCTTGCCCAATGCCGTTCCCGGCAGCAACATCCGCGTGCAACCTGGGGAGCGTCATGACTTCGATTTCAGTCGCATCTGCCGATGTCCGGGCGACACCCAAGGCAGTCGTGCGCAATTTCGCGATCGACCGTACGCGCACCTTCCTCACCCTCGTGGTGCTCATTCACCACGCGGTGATCCCCTACACCTATTACGGCCATACCGACCCGAAATATTGGCTCGGTTTCGACTGCGTCGTGCTGGCCACCGACAGCTTCTTCATGGCGATGTTCTTTTTCCTGTCCGGCCTGTTCGTCTGGCCGAGCCTTCGCCACAAGTCGCCGGGGTCGTTTTTCCGCGACCGCTTTCTCCGCCTCGGCCTGCCGTTTGCGATCGCCGCATTCACCATCATCCCGATCGCCTATTACGCCCTCGAATTGCGGCAGCACCCGACTGCGGGCTTCGCGGAGTTCTGGTGGAAGATGGTGACCGCCGGCCCATGGCCGAGCGGCCCGCTGTGGTTTCTCTGGGTGCTGCTGACGTTCGATCTCACCGCCAGCTTGCTGTACCGGATATCGCCGAACCTGCTCGATCCGATCAACCGGCTGTCGCTGCGCGGCTTCGACAGACCGGTCGAGTTCTTCCTGGTGATGGTCGCGGTCACGATGGTGCTGTATGTCCCGTCGCGGCTTTATTTCGGGGTGAACCACTGGTTTGAACTCGGGCCGTTTGCCGTGCAGGCCAGCCGCGTACTTCTCTATGCGGCCTACTTCTTCATTGGGGCCGGCATCGGCGCGGCCAATTTTGATCGCGGGCTTCTCAGTGCAGGCGGCCAGTTGGCGAAGAGCGGCTGGGGCTGGGCGGTTGCGACGCTGGTTCCGTATTGCCTGCTGTGGGCGCTGATCTACGTCAAGCGCGGGATCTTGGGCAATCCGAGCCCGCTGCCGCACTGGTATGAGTTCTTCTACGGCGTGTTCTTCACCGTCTTCAGCGCAGCCATGCTGTTTACGATCCTGGCATATTTCCTGCGCTTCAAACGCTCCGGCTGGAGCGTGCTCGATCCGATGCAGAAGGACGCCTACGGCATCTTCCTGGTGCATTATGCATTCGCGCTGTGGATCCAGTACTGGCTGTTCGATTTCGATGTACCGGCGATCGTCAAGGTCCTGATCGGCTTCGCATTCACGCTGGCGACGAGCTGGGCCCTGACCAGGGCACTGCGCCAAATTCCGGGGGCTACAAAGGTGCTGTGAATTCGTAGGGTGGGTTAGCCGACCACGTCCGCCGTAGCTCAACGAGCGATGGCGGAAGGCGTAACCCACCGCGCTTCGTCACGGCGGATTACGCCTTCGGCTAATCCACCCTACGAAGACGTCTTGCCGTTCATGTAGGCGGGCAGCCAGCTCTCGAAGGCGCCTTCCAGCGTCTTGACCGCGACCGGACTCTCGCCGGCAATATGAACAGCATCGCCGCCCGTGGTGCCGATGCGCATGCAGGGCACGCCGACGCCCTTCATTTTCGCCAGCACCAGGCCGGCCTCTTCCTCCGGCACCGTGACGACGTAGCGGCCCTGGTCCTCGCCGAACCAATACGCATGCGGCACGATCGACGCCGGGGCCGCCAGGAGCCGCGCGCCGATGCGGCCCGCGATTGCCATCTCGGCCAGCGCGATCAGCAGCCCGCCGTCGGACACGTCGTGGACCGCGGTCGCGGTGCCCGCATGGATCATGCCGCGCACCACGCAGCCATTGCGCTTTTCAGCTGACAGATCGACCGGCGGCGGCGCGCCCTCTTCGCGCCCGCAGATGTCGCGCAGATAGACCGACTGGCCGAGCCAGCCATGGGTCTCGCCGATCAGCAGGATCGCTTCGCCTTCGGCCTTGAAGGCCAGCGTCGCGGATTTGGTAAAGTCATCGAGCAGCCCGACACCGCCGATCGACGGCGTCGGCAGGATGCCGCGGCGGTTGGTCTCGTTGTAGAGCGAGACGTTGCCGGACACGACCGGGAAATCCAGCGCGCGGCACGCTTCCGAGATCCCCTTCAGGCAGCCGACGAACTGGCCCATGATTTCCGGCCGCTCCGGATTGCCGAAATTCAGATTGTCGGTGATCGCCAGCGGCCGCCCGCCGACCGCGGTGATGTTGCGCCAGGCCTCCGCCACCGCCTGCATGCCGCCCTGATAGGGATCGGCCTCGCAGTAACGCGGCGTCACGTCGACGGTCAGCGCCAGCCCCTTCGGCCCGTCCTCGACGCGTACCACCGCGGCATCGCCGCCGGGGCGCTGCACGGTATTGCCGAGAATGACGTGATCGTATTGCTCCCACACCCAGCGCTTTGAGCAAAGCTCGGGCGTGGCGATCAGCTTTTCCAGCGCGGGCATAATAGCCATCGGAGGCTTCACGTCGCGCGCGTGAATCACAGGCAGCAGCGGCGATTGAATATGCGGCCGGTCATACAGCGGCGCCTCGTCGCCGAGCTCCTTGATCGGCAGGTCGGCCATCACGTCGCCGCCGTGTTTAACCACGAAGCGCTTGCTCGGCGTGGTATAGCCGACGACGGCAAAATCCAGTCCCCATTTCTTGAAGATCGCCTCGGCCTGCTTTTCCTTCTCGGGTTTTAAGACCATGAGCATGCGCTCCTGGCTTTCCGACAGCATCATCTCGTAGGCGCTCATGCCGGTCTCCCGCGTCGGCACCGCGTCGAGATCGAGGTCGACGCCGAGGTCGCCCTTGGCGCCCATCTCCACCGCCGAGCACGTCAAGCCAGCCGCACCCATGTCCTGGATCGCGATCACGCAATCGGCTGCCATGATCTCGAGGCAGGCTTCCAGCAGCAGTTTTTCGGCGAAGGGATCGCCGACCTGCACGGTCGGCCGCTTCTCGGCGGAGTCGTCGTCGAACTCGGCCGAGGCCATCGAGGCGCCGTGGATGCCGTCGCGGCCGGTCTTGGAGCCGAGATAGACGATCGGCATGTTGACGCCCGATGCCGCCGCGTAGAAAATCTTGTCGGTGTCGGCGAGGCCGACCGCCATCGCATTGACCAGGATGTTGCCGTCATAGCGGGTGTGGAAACGCACCTGCCCGCCGACCGTCGGCACGCCGAACGAATTGCCGTAGCCGCCGACGCCGGCCACCACGCCCGACACCAGATGCTGTGTCTTCGGATGCTCGGGCGCGCCAAAGCTCAACGCGTTGAGGCACGCGATCGGCCGCGCGCCCATCGTAAAAACATCGCGAAGGATGCCGCCGACGCCGGTGGTCGCGCCCTGATAGGGCTCGATATAGCTCGGATGGTTGTGGCTCTCCATCTTGAACACCACCGCCTGCCCGTCGCCGATATCGATCACGCCGGCGTTCTCGCCCGGTCCCTGGATCACCCACGGCGCCTTTGTAGGCAGCCCGCGCAGATGGATGCGCGAGGACTTGTACGAGCAATGCTCGTTCCACATCGCCGAGAAGATGCCGAGCTCGGTAAAACTCGGCACCCGGCCGATCAGTTCTAGAATGCGCGCGTATTCGTCCGGCTTGAGGCCGTGCGATGCGACGAGTTCGGGGGTGATTTTGGGTTCGTTGGGAATCATGCTGCTCGAAGGTGATTTAAGCCTCTTCTTAAGCAGCATCAAGCGCACGGGAAAAGGGCTTTTTACGCGTGTTTTCAACAATCCGCGGAATTGCAGCGGTGTCGCGCCCGATAAAGCATTTGCACCATAATCCGGGATCGGATTTAACGGCCCTCGCACTCCTACCGAAGGCCTTTTTCGTGGACCATCTGACCAACACGGCGTTCCTCCGCCGCCCCGACCTGCATGTCGAAACGCAAGGCGAATTCGCCGGCTGGCGCACCTGGAGCCGCGACAGTTTTGAGTCCAACAACGGGCCGTTCTGGCACAAGATGGACGAGGACGGCCGTGTCCGCTGCGCGTTCCGGGTCGAGCCAAAACACCTCAACGGCCTGCGCAACGTCCATGGCGGCTGCTTCATGACGTTCGCCGATTACTGCCTGTTCGCCTTCGCCTCGCCGGTGCTGCAGGGACCCGGCGTGACGGTGTCCTTCGCCTGCGAATTTCTCGACGCTGCCCATGAAGGCGACCTGATCGAGGCGACCGGCGAAATCACCCGCGCCGGCGGCTCGCTGATCTTTTTGCGCGGCATGCTGAGCTGCGGCGAGCGGAAGCTGTTTTCGTTTTCCGGGACGATCAAGCGGGTGAAGCTGCGGCCGCCGGCGAGCTAATTTACCTCTCCCCGCAGGGGAGAGGTCGAAGCCGAAGCCAACGGGTCGCGCGAATGCGCGCCCGATGACAGGCTCCGCGCAGGCTTCGGGTGAGGGTCTTTTTCACGCACTCTGACTCGCGGATAGGCCCCTCACCCGGATCGCATCTGTGATCCGATCCGACCTCTCCCCTCCGGGGAGAGGTGACTCTTCACTCTCACTTCATCGGACA
>NZ_DASYMN010000130.1:0-1912 GCF_036009065.1 Bradyrhizobium sp.
CGGCTGTTGATTCACTCATCTTAGTGAGGAGCATCACGGGCACGAAAACATGCCTTGGCCAAGGGCCAAGACAGCGCCGCGCTCAGTGGTCGGGTTATAAGCCCGGCTTCCGAGGCTTGTCAACGGTCATCGTCAACAAAACGTCGCATCGTGGCAAGAATCTCGCGGTGCGAAGAAGTCCTGATTTTTCAGGGCCTCGCGCCGTACAAGAGCCACAATCCTGCGACGTTCTGACTGTCAGATAAGCAGTGAATCGCCGAATGCCAGGGTGGGCGGCCGGCGGTTGCGTCTCAAGGAACAGGCGATCTTCCATGAAGCCCTTGTCTGTTCCGATCGTCGAGCACTTTCGCAAGATCAGCGCGCCATTGACGTCCGAGATTCCGGCCAGCACTTTGGCCCATGATTCCCGGATGTTCATTGGGCACGCCAGGCTCCGGTATCGCCCCTGAAAGAGGGCGGACTTGGGAGGCCGGGCAACCGCTGGCCGCATCGAATGTGGATGGAATTTGGGGGGACGGCGGCTTGAGCCACAGGACGTCACGGGGTGGAAATTACGGACGCGAGACCGGGATGATCGATCTCGGTCACGAGCCGCCACTTTCCGTCGATGGCTCGGAGGCCGCGGTGATCGATCGCCGGCGCGTCTCGGTGCAATGGTTCAGCGGCACAATTCTGACTGGCCTGTGCGGCGCGGCTCTTATCGGCGGCGCCGTTTTCGCCTCGCTCGACGGCGAGATGACCTTCGCCAAGGTGCCGGAGCGGGTCGAGGGCGCGCTGCGCGGCGCGTTCGGCGGCAACGACCGCTTCGCCAGCCTGCACAAGAGCGACCGCCTGCCGCCGCCGGCGGATTCGACCGCCGCGCGCCAGGTGATGCGGGTCTCCACCGCCACCCGCGTCGGCAACCGCGATATCATGCGGGTGCGGCCCTACATCCGCATTTCGGGCAACCTGGCGCTGGCCACCAGCGATCTCAGCGCGAAAATCCCCCCCTATAACGCGCAGCGCATGCTGACCGATGTCGGCGTCGCAGCGCCGGTGGCCGCCGACGATCCCACCGTTGCCGACGCCATCGAGCCTGATGCGGAGGTCTCCTTCGTCACCAAGGATCTGGCCACGGTGCTGCCCAAGGCCAGGATCGCCGCCGTGGTCGCGCTCGACGAAATCCTGATGCGGGTCCGCGACGCCTCGAACTGGAAGGGCAATAGCGGGGTGCGCTACACCCTCGCCACCGCCGACGCCGGCGGCGCGCTGTCCGACGCCAAGATGGCCTATGCCACCGAGGGCAATGTCGCCGACCCCTATGCCGGATTCGAGACCCGGGTGGTCCCGGAAAACGTCACTTTGCTGGCCAAGACCAAGGACCAGGCCACCGGCGGCAATCCCACCGGCGAACGCATTTACCTCGTCAAGAAGGGCGACAGCATTCCCTCCATCCTGCGCGAGCAGGGTGCGACGCCGGAAGAAGCCAAGGCCATCGCCGCCACTCTCGGCGCCCGCGGCCGCGACGGCGGCCTCAAGGAAGGCCAGAAGATCCGCATCCTGATGGCGCCGGCCGGGCCCGGCCAGCGCCTGCAGCCCTACCGCGTGGTGGTGGCCAATGAATCCACCGTCGAGGCGGTGGCGGCGCTGTCCGATCTCGGCAAATACGTCGCGGTCGACGTGCAGAGCATGAACACCGTGGCCGAGCCCGCGAGCTCCGACGACGATGACGATGACGACGGCACGGGGGTGCGGCTCTATCAGAGCATCTACGAGACCGCGCTGCGCAACAAGGTGCCGGCCACCGTGATCGAGGACATGGTCCGCATCTACTCCTATGACGTCGACTTCCAGCGCAAGGTGCAGCCGGGCGACTCCTTCGACGTGTTCTTCGCCGGCGAGGACGAAGGCGCCACCATCACCGAAAAGACCG
>NZ_DASYMN010000131.1:0-4235 GCF_036009065.1 Bradyrhizobium sp.
CGCCGAGCGCATCGAATCGCCGTTCGGCAGCGGCTTGAAGCGGTCGCTCTCCTCGCCGCCCTCGCCGGTGTTGGACTTGCCGCCGATCCGGTTCATCGCGATCGCAAGCGTGGTGTGCGCCTCGCGCGAGATCGAGCCGAACGACATCGCGCCGGTGGCGAAGCGGCGCACGATATCCTTGGCCTGCTCCACTTCCTCGAGCGGCACCGGCTTGCGCTTCCCGTCCTCGGCGGTCTTGATCTTGAACAGGCCGCGCAAGGTCAAGAGCCGCTCGGACTGCTCATTGAGGATTTTGGCGAACGCCCTGTAGCGCTCCAGCGAATTGCCGCGCACCGCATGCTGCAATGTCGAGACCGACTCCGCGGTCCAGGCATGATCCTCGCCGCGGGTGCGATAGGCATATTCGCCGCCGACATCGAGCGCGGTCTTGTAGATCTGCGCGTTGCCGAACGCGTCGTTATAACGGCGCACGGCTTCCTCGGCGATTTCGGCGAGGCCGACGCCTTCGATCTTGGTGTGGGTGCCGACGAAATATTTCGCCACGAAATCCGCCTTCAGGCCCACCGCGTCGAAAATCTGCGCGCCGCAATAGGACTGATAGGTCGAGATGCCCATCTTCGACATCACCTTGAGCAGACCCTTGCCGATCGACTTGATGTAGCGCTTGACGATTTCGTAGTCGTCGAGCGCGGCCGGCAGCCGGTCCTTCATCGCGATGATGGTTTCGAACGCAAGATAGGGGTTGATCGCTTCGGCGCCGTAGCCGGCCAGGCACGCGAAGTGATGCACCTCACGCGGCTCGCCGGATTCGACCACCAGCCCGACCGAGGTGCGCAGGCCGGTGCGGATCAGATGATGATGCACGGCGGCGCAGGCCAGCAGCGAGGGAATCGGAATCCGGTCCGAACCGGCCATGCGGTCGGACAGGATGATGATATTGACGCCCTCGCGCACCGCGGATTCCGCGCGCGCGCAGAGTTCGTCGAGCACCTGTTCAAGGCCCGCGGCGCCGAAGCCGGCATGGAAGGTGGTGTCGAGCGTGCGCGACTTGAAATGCGAGTCCGCGATGTCCGAGATCGAGCGGATTTTTTCCAGGTCGCCGTCGGTCAGAATCGGCTGGCGCACTTCCAGCCGCTTGGTGCCGGCCACGCCCTGCAGATCGAACAGGTTCGGCCGCGGCCCGATGATCGAGACGAGACTCATCACCAGTTCTTCGCGGATCGGATCGATCGGCGGGTTGGTGACCTGCGCAAAGTTCTGCTTGAAGTAGGTGAACAGCGGCTTCGGCTTGTCCGACAGCGCCGAAATCGGCGTGTCATTGCCCATCGAGCCGTTGGCTTCTTCGCCGGTCGAGGCCATCGGCGTCATCAGGATGCTGACGTCTTCCTGGCTGTAGCCGAACGCCTGCTGGCGGTCGAGCAGCGGCAGATTCGAGCGCATGCCCTTGACCGGCGCGTCCGGCAGTTCCTCCAGTACGATCTGGGTGCGGTCGAGCCATTCGCGATAGGGATGGCTCTTGGCAAGCTGCGCCTTGATCTCGTCGTCCGGAATGAGCCGGCCCTGTTCGAGGTCGACCAGCAGCATCTTGCCCGGCTGCAGCCGCCATTTGGTGATGATGTCTTCTTCCGGAATCTTCAGCACGCCCATCTCGGACGCCATCACGATGCGGTCGTCGCGGGTGACGAGATAGCGCGCCGGGCGCAGGCCGTTGCGGTCCAGCGTGGCGCCGATCTGGCGGCCGTCGGTAAACGCGATCGCGGCGGGACCGTCCCACGGCTCCATGATCGCGGCGTGATACTCATAGAACGCGCGGCGCTGCTCATCCATCAAGGGGTTGCCGGCCCAGGCTTCAGGAATCATCATCATCACCGCGTGCGGCAGCGAGTAGCCGCCCTGCACCAGGAATTCGAGGCCGTTGTCGAAGCAGGCGGTGTCGGACTGGCCCTCATAGGAGATCGGCCACAGCCGGGAGATGTCCTTGCCGTACAGTTTCGAATGCACCGAAGCCTGCCGCGCCGCCATCCAGTTGACGTTGCCGCGCAGCGTGTTGATCTCGCCATTATGCGCGATCATCCGGTAAGGGTGAGCCAGCGACCAGGTCGGGAAGGTGTTGGTCGAAAAGCGCTGGTGCACCAGCGCCAGCGCGCTCTCGAAATCGTCCTCGTGCAGATCGGGATAATACTTGCCGAGCTGGTCGGCTAGGAACATGCCCTTGTAGATCACGGTGCGGCACGACATCGACACCGGATAATAGCCGGCAAGGCCGCGGTCGCGGCGCTGATAGATCGCCTGCGAGATCGACTTGCGCAGGATGTAGAGCCGGCGTTCGAATTCATCTTCGGTTTTCGCGGCGCCGTTGCGGCCGATGAACACCTGCATGTGGGTAGGTTCGGTCGGCTTCACCGTTTCGCCGAGCGACGAATTGTCGGTCGGCACGTCGCGCCAGCCGAGCAGCATCAGCCCTTCATCGCGGATCTGGTCGGCGATGATGCTCTTGATGACATTGCGCCATGCGGTTTCGCGCGGCATGAACAGCGCGCCGATCGCGTACTCGCCGGGCTCGGGCAGCTGGAAGCCGATCTCCGCGGCCTTGCGTACGAAGAAGCCGTGCGGAATCTGCAGCAGGATGCCGGCGCCGTCGCCGGCGCGCGGATCGGCGCCGACCGCGCCGCGATGCTCGAGATTGCAGAGAATGTCGATCGCGTCGGAGACGATCTGATGCGACTTCCTGCCCTTGATATTGGCAATGAAGCCGACGCCGCAGGCATCCTTTTCTTGCGACAGGTCGTACAGGCCTTCGGCGGGAGGCCGCCAAGTATGCTCGCGCAATGGATGTACGAACGGTTTCGCGAGCGGATTCGCCGGCAGCGCATCCGTCACGATGTGTTCGCGTTCGAACTCCGGCCCGCTCATCTTTGCGTCCTCTCAGCCCGGCAAGGGTCTTTCTCTCCGTCGTCGGCGCACCTTGGGCGTTCGCGGTACCCCGATTCAAACCTTGGGGCCACCGCTCGTCCTACGCGAGCCGTAATTTCAGAATTCAGGTTTTGGCGTTCAACGTCCCCGGCGAACGGCCTTGCCTGCTACTTTCCCGGCGCCGGAGCGCCAACTTAACCTGCAATCCCTATGCCGGATTGCCGTCACAATTGAGACAGCGATACTGTCCTAACCCTGACATTGCCAAATTTTTTTCTATCACACAAGCGCGCCGGAGTCCCCGATTGCATGGCAGCCGGCGCCGCGCGGCCTGCCAGGATTCGGAGCAAGCCCGCCGCGATCCGGCCCAGGGGCCGCCGGGTTTTGCCGCAAGGCTGTGCGCCGGACGAGCGAACAGGCGCCTGAGACGCTTTCCGGAGCGGGGGGCTATCAGGGGAGCACGGCGCGATGAAGTTGTTCACGGGATGGGCTGTCTCGGCCGGCCTGGTTTTTGCGGCCGCAGCCGCAAAATGCAAGTTTTGGCGCCAATCAGGATCGGACCGGCGCTGCGGGTTTCGGATGTCGGCGGGCCCGATGCGGCGGTGCCGCCGGAAGCCCGGCCGCCGGGCTATGGGCCGAGACTGCTGCCGCCGCTGGAAGTCTACACCATCGTTCGCGAGAGCGGATTTTCGCCGCTGGAAATTCCGCAGCAGCGCGGCCTGATCGACACGATCTCGGTAATCGACCGCGGCGACGACGGGCGGCTGGTGATCGACGCCCGCAGCGGGCGGATCATCAGCTTCATCCCGGCGTATCGGATGGGCGATAATTTCAACGGCGACCTCGACGCCGCCTGTGGCCCGGTAGGACCGCTGCCGCCCCCGGCCAACTGCAGCTACCGGCGTGCGCCACGCCCACCGCTCCCGATACCGCATGTTGCCAGCCACTCCAGGGCGCCGCTGCCGAAAGCGCACGCCGCCAGGCCCGAAGCAGCGCCCGGGCAGCAATCGGCTGCAACGGCGCTTCAACCGGAAGCCGACGTTTACGTGGCACTCGGTTTGCGGGCACGCCTGATCTGCGTTGGCGGTCGCCGATAAACCTCAGCGAACACCGTATTGAATCGCCGCAAGCTACCGAAGCCTGCGCGCACGGCGACCTCCGACATCGTGAGATCGGTCTCATCCAGAAACCGCTTCGCCCGCTGCACGCGTGTCGTCTGGGCGACCTGAACCGGGCTTGCACCGAGGTGCATTTGGAAGAGCCGGGACAAATGTCTCGAACCGATCCCGAGACGATCGGCCAAAGTCTCGACACTGCCGTCA
>NZ_DASYMN010000132.1:0-5416 GCF_036009065.1 Bradyrhizobium sp.
GATTATGTTCCCGGTCGATACGTGAGACCTTAAGCCAGCCGCGCGCCGATTGCCTTAAAAAGGCTGGTTAATCGAAGGTACCTTGCCCTGCATTCGCCCGCATGATTGACAACACCTTGGCTCACATGATTGACGAGACCTTGCGGCGTTGCTGAAATTCTTTGGTTTCGGACCCACGAAAATGCTTGAAGTCCGCGTGAATCAAGCACATCTGAAGAGTCAGCCGATCTGCATTCAAGCGTCAGGAATTTGTTCGTGATCTCTTCACCATCCCCCGCCTCAAAGCTTCCTTCCAAATCCGCAACCTCAGACCTGCTCGATCAATCCGCGCTCTCGACGCTGGCCCAGCGCCTGGTGGAAGCCGCCAGACGCGCCGGCGCGGACGCAGCCGACGCGGTCGCGGTGCGCGGCGTGTCGCAGGGCGTCGAGGTGCGCGACGGACGCGTCGAGGAATCCGAACGGTCCGAAGGCGACGATGTCGGCCTGCGCGTGCTGGTGGGACGCCGCCAGGCGGTGGTCTCGACCAACGACATCAGCAGCGACGGCGTGGCGAAGCTTGCGGAGCGCGCGGTGGCGATGGCGCGGGTGGCGCCCGACGATCAGTATGTTGGCCTCGCCGATCCGTCGTTGCTGGCGCATCAATTCCCCGATCTCGACATGCTCGATCCCGTGACGCCGTCGGTCGCCGAACTCGAGCGTCGCGCGGTCGAGGCGGAGGTCGCCGGCCTCGCTGTCAAGGGCGTGACCAAATCCGGCGGCGCTTCGGCCTCGGCCGGCATCGGCGGCATGGTGCTGGTGACAAGCACCGGCTTTCACGGCTCCTACTTGCGATCGAGCCACGGCATCTCCATGACTGCGATCGTCGGTGACGGCACCGCCATGGAGCGCGACTACGACTACACCTCCGCGCAGCACGCATCTGACCTGGCGTCGCCCGCAAGCGTCGGCCGCAAGGCCGGCGAGCGGGCGGTCGCGCGCTTTGGTCCGCGCAAGGTCGAAACCTGCAAGGTGCCGGTGGTATACGACCCCAGGGTATCGAATTCGCTGGTCGGCCATCTGGTCGGTGCCGCCAACGGCGCATCGATCGCGCGCAAGACCAGTTTTCTGAGAGACCGGCTCGGCCAGCAGCTCTTCAACAAGAATATCCGCATCATCGACGATCCCTTGCGCGTGCGCGGATTACGGTCGCAACCGTTCGATGCCGAGGGCGTCGCGGTCAGGAAGCTCGCCATCATCGATGAGGGCGCGCTGACGTCCTGGCTGCTGGATTCGGCGACCGCGCGCGAACTCGGCCTCATCACCACAGGTCATGCCCACCGCGGCGTGTCGTCGTCGCCGTCGCCGGGATCGTACAACCTGCATCTTGAGGCCGGGCAGCCGACGCCGGCCGAACTGATCTGCGACATCAAACAGGGTTTTTACGTCACCGACCTGATCGGCTCCGGCGTCAACGGCGTCACCGGCGATTACAGCCGCGGCGCCTCCGGCTTCTGGATCGAGAACGGCGAGATCACCTATGCGGTGAGCGAGGTGACCATCGCCGGACACCTGATCGAGATGTTCAGGTCGCTGAGCCCCGCCAACGATCTGGAATTCCGTTACGGCGTCAATGCGCCGACGCTGCGCATCGAGGGACTGACGGTTGGCGGACGCTAGCGCCGACGCGATGCGCGACCCACCTTCGGCGCGCGCCAACATTCTGCAGCGTGACGCCGCGTTGCTGGCGGACACGGTGCGGGAAGCCGGCGCGCTGGCGCACTCGCTGTTCCGCACCGAATTGAAGAACTGGATCAAGGGCGCATCCTCGCCGGTGTCCGACGCCGACATCGCGGTCAATGACCTTCTTGAAAAGCGGCTGCGGTCGGCCACGCCGGATTATGGCTGGCTGTCGGAAGAAAGCGCCGACGATCCCTCGCGTCTCGAACGGCGTCTGGTCTGGATCGTCGATCCGATCGACGGCACCCGCGGTTATCTCGCCGGCAAGGAAGACTGGTGCGTCAGCGTGGCGCTGGTCGAGAACGACCAGCCCTTGCTGGCCGCGGTGTTCGCGCCGGCCAGCGACGAATTCTTTTTCGCCGTGCGCGGACGGGGCGCCACATGCAACGGCATGGCGCTCCACGCGACATCAGGCACCGAGCTGGATTTTTCCCGGGTGGCGGGCCCAAAGCCACTGGTCGAGCGGCTCAGAAAATCTTCGGATGACATCGTGCTGCATCCGCGAATCGGTTCGCTGGCGCTGCGGCTGTGCCGGGTCGCCGACGGCCGGCTCGATGCCGCTTTTGCAGGCGGCCAGAGCCGCGACTGGGACCTTGCCGCGGCCGATTTGATCGTGCACGAAGCGGATGGTAACATGACCGCGCTGTCGGGGGACGCGATCTCGTACAATCGCGCGGAGGTGACGCACGGGGTGCTGGTGGCGGCGGGGCGCGATCGTCATGCTGCAATCATTGAGCATTTCCGCAGCCGCCCGCTGCCGTGAGCGTTTTCAAGGTTCGTCTAAAAATCAGACTGCCGGGCCCACACCAGGAACAAGAGTCATGCCAGATAGCGCCCCGCAGCAACTGCTTCATCTTGTGATCGGCGGCGAGCTCGCCGATCTCGAACACACGACCTTCAGGGATCTCGATCAAGTGGAAATCGTCGGCCTTTTCCCGAATTATGCAACCGCCTATGCGGCGTGGAAGGCGAAGGCGCAGCAGACCGTGGACAACGCCCACATGCGCTATTTCGTCGTGCATCTGCACCGGCTGCTCGATCCAGGTCAAGACGCGAAGTCCGCCCGTTGAAAAAACTGTTACGCAGTCTGTTGCGCGCCCGCTGGTTCCAACTGGCGGTCGGCTTTCTCGTCGCCGAATATCTGCGGCTGGTCTGGCGCACCAATAAATTCACCTTCGACCCTGCCGACGTCTATGAGCGCGCCGAGCCGCACCAGCCGCTGATCTTCGCGTTCTGGCACGGCCAGCATTTTCTCACCTCCTTCATCAAGACCCAGGATCATCACCGCGCCAAGGTGCTGGTCTCGCGCCATCGCGACGGCGAATTCAATGCCATTGTCGCCGAACGGCTCGGCGTCGAAACCGTGCGCGGCTCCGGCGATCACGGCTCGGCGTTCAACCGCAAGGGCGGCATCGGCGCATTCAAGGAAATGGTGCGCTCGCTCGAAGACGGCTACAACATGGCGCTGACCGCCGACGTGCCGAAGCGCTCGCGCGTCGCCGGGCTCGGCATCATCATGCTGGCGCGCGAATCCGGACGTCCTATCCTGCCGTTCGCGATGGTGACCAGCCGCTTCATCCAGTTGAAGAACTGGGACCGCACCACCATCAATTTGCCGTTTGGGCAGGGTGCAGTAGTGGGCATCGACGCGATCGTCGTGCCGCCCGATGCCGATGCCGAAACCATGGAAAGACTGCGCCTGCAACTGGAGGAGTATCTGAACGAATCGACCCGCCGCGCCTACGCGAAGGTCGGACGTCCGGAGGCGGCCTGATGGCAAGCTCGCTGCCTTTAACGCTGCGCGTCTACCGGACACTGTCCGCCGCCGCGGTGCCGCTGACGCCTGTGCTGTTCAAGCGGCGGCTTAGACAAGGCAAGGAAGATCCCGCGCGCATCAATGAGCGCCGCGGCGTGACCGGGGATGTCCGGCCGCATGGGCCGCTGGTGTGGATACACGGCGCCAGCGTCGGCGAGGTGCTGGCCGCGGCGGCGCTGATCGAAAAATTGCGGGCGCTCAATCTCCGCATCCTGCTCACCTCGGGCACCGTGACCTCGGCGGAAATTGCCGCCAAGCGGTTTGCCGCTGACGTCATCCATCAATATGTCCCCTACGATTCGCCGCGCTACGTCGCGCGCTTTCTCGACCACTGGCAGCCGTCGCTGGCGCTGTTCATCGAGTCCGACCTGTGGCCCAACATGATTGTCGCCGGCGCGGCGCGCCGGCTGCCGATGGTTCTGATCAACGGCCGGATGTCGCACCGCTCGTTCCCGCGCTGGCGCCGGTTTTCCGGGACCATCGAGGCATTGCTCGCCCGCTTCGAAGTCTGCCTCGCGCAGTCCGATACCGATGCCGAACGCTTCGCGGCGCTCGGCAGCCGCAACGTCGTCACCACCGGCAACCTGAAACTCGACGTGCAGGCGCCGCCTGCCGACAATGCCAGGCTGGAGCGGCTGATGGCGGTGACGCGCGGGCGGCCGGTGATCGTGGCGGCATCGACCCATCCCGGCGAAGAAGAAATCCTGGCTGAGGTGCATCGCGAACTGGCGGGGTATTTTCCGCAGCTGCTCACGGTGATCGTGCCGCGCCATCCGAGCCGCGGCGAAGCCATCGCCCGCCTGATCGCCGCGTCCAGCCTGCATGCAAGTTTACGCTCGCACGAGGATTTGCCGACCGCGACCAGCGATATCTATGTCGCCGATACGATGGGCGAGTTGGGATTGTTCTACCGGCTGGCGCCGGTCGTGTTCATGGGCGGATCGCTGGTCGAGCATGGCGGCCAAAATCCGATCGAGGCGATCAAGCTTGGTGCGGCGATCGTGCATGGGCCGCATGTCTTCAATTTCACCGACGTTTACGATGCGCTCGACGCCGCCGGCGGCGCGAAACAGGCCGGCACCCCGCAAGCGCTGGTGAAGCAGATCGGGCAATGGCTGGCCGACCCCGTTGCGCGGCAGGCATCGGTCGATGCCGCTGGGCACGTGGTCGACCAGCTCGGCGGCGCGCTGGAGCGCACGCTCAGCGCATTGGAGCCGTATCTGCTGCAGTTACGGCTGGAGATGGGAGCGGCGAATGCATGAGCCGGCCTTCTGGTACCGGCCGTCATCGCTGACATCGCGGCTGCTGATGCCGCTTGGCGCCGTCTACGGCGCGGTCGCGGCGCGGCGGTTGGCGCGCAAAGGGCTCGACGTCGGCATTCCCGTGCTTTGCGTCGGCAATTATCATGTCGGCGGCGCCGGCAAGACCCCGGCGGTGCTGGCGCTCTCGAAACTGCTGCGCGATCTCGGCGAGACGCCCGTGGTGCTCAGCCGCGGCTATGGCGGCCGATTGCACGGCCCGGTCAGGGTCGATCCGGCGCGGCATTCTGCGGCCGATGTCGGCGATGAGCCGCTGATGATGGCGCGGACGGTCCCGGTGGTGGTGGCGCGCGACCGCGTCAGTGGCGCCGCGCTGGCGCGCTCGCTGGCGGCGACCGTGGTCCTGATGGACGATGGTTTTCAGAACCCCACACTTGCCAAGGATGTTTCGCTGATCGTGATCGACGGCAGCCGCGGCCTCGGCAACGGCCGGGTATTTCCCGCCGGTCCGTTGCGCGCGGCGTTGCCGCCGCAACTGGACCGCACCGACGCGTTGATTGTCGTGGGCGACTGCACGGCGGCGGCGCCGGTCGCTGCCGCGGTCGCCGCGCGCGGCGCTCCGGTG
>NZ_DASYMN010000133.1:0-5364 GCF_036009065.1 Bradyrhizobium sp.
GGCGCATCATAATCGGCATTAGCGGCCCGGCTTCCGCCTGAGCTTCAGCTCAGCGCAAGACCGGGGTTTTCCGTATTCGCCTCCCCTTCAAGCCAACGCCTGATCAGAGCCGCCATGAACGATCAACAGAAGACCGCCGCCGCTGCGAAGCCGGGTGCCAACGACTATTCCAAAACCTTGTATCTGCCGCAGACGGAATTCCCGATGCGCGCGGGGCTGCCGCAGCGCGAGCCGGAGATCCTCAAGCGCTGGAACGAGATCGGACTGTACGAAAAACTGCGTCAGGCCTCGGCCGGCCGCGCCAAATTCGTGCTGCATGACGGCCCGCCCTACGCCAACGGCAACATCCATATCGGCCATGCGCTGAACAAGATCCTGAAAGACGTGGTGACCAAGAGCCAGCAGATGCTGGGGCACGATTCCAACTACGTGCCGGGCTGGGACTGCCATGGCCTGCCGATCGAATGGAAGATCGAGGAGGAGAACTACCGCTCCAAGGGCCAGCCGAAGCCGGATTTCCGCGATTCCGCGGCGATGGTGGCGTTCCGCCGCGAGTGCCGCGCCTATGCCTCGCACTGGCTCGATGTGCAGCGCGAGGAATTCAAGCGGCTCGGCATCATCGGCGACTGGGATCATCCCTACGCCACCATGGATTATTTCGCGGAAGCCGCGATCGCCCGCGAGCTGATGAAATTCGCCGCCAACGGCACGCTGTACCGCGGCTCCAAGCCGGTGATGTGGAGCGTGGTCGAGAAGACCGCGCTGGCGGAGGCGGAGGTCGAATACGAGGATTACACCAGCGATACGGTGTGGGTGAAGTTTCCGGTCGCGCAGGTCGAACTCGCATCGGGCAAGAACGCCTCGGCTGCGATCGTCCAGGCGGTAAGCGAAGCAAGCATCGTGATCTGGACCACGACGCCTTGGACGCTGCCCGGCAACCGCGCCATCAGCTTTTCGTCGAAAATTCCGTACGGACTTTATCGCGTTACCGAGTCGCCTTCCGACAACTGGGCGAAAACCGGCGACCTCCTCATTCTTGCGGACACCCTGGCCGAAGCGGTGTTCAAGCAGGCGCGCGTCATTGCGTACGAGAAAGTAAGCTCCGTGCCGGCAAATGTGCTCGCCACAATGGAATGCGAGCATCCGTTGCAGAGCGTGGCTGGAGGTTATGAATTTCGCGTCCCCCTCCTCGAAGGTGATCACGTCACCGATGACACCGGCACCGGTTTTGTTCATACGGCGCCAGGCCACGGCCGCGAGGACTTCGACATCTGGACTGCGAATGCGCGCGAACTCGAAGCGCGCGGCATCAACACAACCATCCCATACACGGTCGATGAAAACGGCGCGTTCACCGATCAGGCTCCGGGCTTCACAGCAAAACGCGTCATCAACGACAAGGGCGAAAAAGGCGACGCCAACGAGGCGGTGATCAAGGCGCTGGTCGACGCCGGCAGGCTGCTGGCGCGTGGGCGCTTGAAACATCAGTATCCGCATTCCTGGCGCTCGAAGAAGCCGGTGATTTTCCGCAACACGCCGCAATGGTTCATCGCGATGGACAAGGAGATCGCGGACTCCTCTTCACCTCTCCCATCGGGAGAGGTCGGCGCGCGCAGCGCGACGGGTGAGGGGTTGCGGTCTCCAGGCGAGGCAGCGTCCCCTCACCTGACCCTTGCGGGGTCGATCTCTCCCCAACGGGGAGAGGTGAAGGACACGCTGCGCGCCCGCGCGCAGCGCGCGATTGCCGTGACGCAATGGGTGCCGCCATCGGGCCAGAATCGCATCAACGGCATGATCAACTCGAAGCCGGATTGGGTGATCTCACGCCAGCGCGCCTGGGGCGTGCCGATTGCCGTGTTCGTCAAGGAGAATGGCGACGGCTCGGTCGAAGTCCTGCAGGACGAACGCGTCAATCATCGCATCGTCGAGACCTTCAGCGAATCCGGCGCCGACGCCTGGTACGCGGACGGGGCGCGCGAACGCTTCCTGGGCGAACGTGCCGGCGAGCCCTGGCGCAAGGTCGATGACATTCTCGACGTCTGGTTCGATTCCGGCTCGACCCACGCCTTCGTGCTGGAAGACCGCCAGCACTTTCCGCAACTCGGCCACATCGTCCGCAAGATCGACGGCGGCCGTGACACCGTGATGTATCTCGAAGGAAGCGACCAGCATCGCGGCTGGTTCCAGTCGTCGCTGCTGGAAAGCAACGGTACCCGCGGCCGCGCGCCGTTCGACATCGTGCTGACCCACGGTTTTACGCTCGACGAGCACGGCCGCAAGATGTCGAAATCCTTGGGCAACACCGTCGAGCCGCAGAAGGTGATAAAGGATTCCGGCGCCGACATCCTGCGGCTCTGGGTCTGCGCCACCGACTACGCCGACGACCAGCGGCTCGGTCCGGAAATCCTGAAAAACACCGTCGAGAGCTACCGCAAGCTGCGTAACACCATCCGCTGGATGCTGGGCACGCTGCATCATTTTGCTCCCGGCGATGACGTCGCGCATCCGGACATGCCGGAACTGGAGCGGTATATGCTGCATCAGCTCGCCGGGCAGGATGCCATCGCGCGCAAGGCCTATGCGGATTTCGACTACAAGACGGTGGTGGCTTCGCTTGCGGCATTCATGAACACGGAATTGTCGGCGTTCTATTTCGACATCCGGAAAGACACGCTGTATTGCGACCCGCCGTCGTCGCCCGCGCGCAAGGCGGCGCTGACCGCCATCAACATGATCTGCGACGCGGTCCTGAAATGGCTGGCGCCGGTGCTGTCGTTCACATGCGAAGAGGCGTGGCGGCTCTACAAGCCGGATGCCGAGCCCTCGGTGCATCTCACGCTGTTTCCGGATGGCCTGCAATCGCTGCGCGACGATGCGCTGGCCACGAAGTGGGAAATCATCCGCGATGTCAGGCGCGTCGTCACCGGCGCGCTGGAACTCGAGCGCGCCGCCAAGCGCATCGGCTCGTCGCTGGAGGCCTCGCCGACCGTTTACGTCTCCAACAGAGAGCTGCTCGCCACGCTGTTCGACGTCGATCTCGCCGAAGTCTGCATCACCTCGAACTATGAAATCAGGGAAGGCGATCCGCCTGCGGACGCGTTCCGCCTGAACGACGTTCCCGGCGTCGCCGTCGTCGTCGAAAAGTCCGTGGGGATCAAATGCGCGCGGTCGTGGAAGATCCTGCCGACCGTCGGCGAGGATCCCGACTATCCCGACGTCTCGCCGCGCGACGCGCAAGCGCTGCGGGAATGGAAGGCGCTGGGGATAGGCTAAAGCATGATGGTTTTAAGACGAATCGCGACGACGCTCAGTTTACCTCTCCCCGCAGGGGAGAGGTCGACGCGCATCGTCAGATGCGCGTCGGGTGAGGGGTCTATCCGCAAGCCCGGTGTGCGTGGAAAGACCCCTCACCCGAAGCCTGCGCTGCGCTCCGGCTTCGACCTCTCCCCTCCGGGGAGAGGTGAGAAAGCGCTGCTTCACCTGGCCTCATGACCATGACCCCCTACCTCCGCTCCGGTATCGTCGCGGCGGTCGCCGTGCTGGTCCTCGATCAGGCCACAAAACTCTGGCTGCTGTTCGTGTTCGAGATCGCCCGCAGAGGCGCGGTGAGGGTCACGCCGTTTTTCGATCTGGTGCTGGCCTGGAATACCGGCATCAGCTACGGCTGGTTTCAGACCGACAGCGCGGCCGGCCAGGCAGTTCTGCTCGCGATCAAGGCAATCGCGGTGATTGTCCTCGCGCTCTGGATGGCGCGTTCGCAGACCCGCATGGCAACCATTGCGCTCGGCCTGATCATCGGCGGCGCCATCGGCAATGCCATCGATAGCCTCGCCTATGGAGCGGTGGTCGATTTCGCCCATTTCCACGTCCAGATCGGCGAAAAGGACCTCAGTTGGTACGTGTTTAACCTTGCCGATACCGCGATTGTTGCTGGCGTTGCGGCCCTGCTGTATGATTCCGTCTTCGGCGTACCCGCCGCAAAAGCGCCCTGATCGCAGCCGATACGGGCAGCCGGGGTCGATTGACGGTCAATATGGGGCGGAGTTCTGCCGGGATCGGCAGTCCGCGGTAAAATTTGGGCAGGATTGATGCGATGCGCGAAACCGAAGCCAACGGTTGGATTGTGCAGAACCGGCCGCGGGCGATGATGCGCGCGCTGCGCCTCGCCTGCGTTGTCTTAGGGATCGGCCTTGTGATGTCGGCCACCGCGGCCCGCGCCGAGGACGACGAGGATGATTCCACCTTCGAGGAAAAAATCATCAAGCAGATCATGACCGGGATCGGCGGCACCAATATGGAGAACACCGGGATCGAGTATCGCGAACGTTCGCCGCTGGTGATTCCTCCCAGGAGCGATCTGCCGCCACCGGCTTCCGCCGCGGTCGAAGCGCCGGTGCCGAACTGGCCGAAAGACCCGGAAGTGCGGCAGCGCAAGGAGGCCAAGGCGGCGCGAAAGAAGGACAACAAGGATCCGCGTGAGGCGAGCCGCGTGCTGACGCCGAGCGAACTGGCGGTCGGCAAGACCGCCCCGGGCAAGGGCTCGGCCGGCCCCGATTTGCCCGGCAATCCCGGCACCAACGCGATTCTCAGCCCGTCGCAGCTTGGCTATGAGGGCGGCTTCATGGGCATGTTCAAGGGCAACAAGACCGAGACCGCGCCATTCAAGGGCGAGCCGACGCGCGATACGCTGACGATGCCGCCGCCGGGATACCAGACGCCATCGCCGGATTATGCCTATGGCACCGGGCCGAAGGAATCGCTGGTCAACAAGGTTTATAATCCCTCCCAAGGCAAATACGGCGACTGATTGCGCTGCCTTGCGGTTTTGTAACGGGTCACCGGCAGCCGCGCGGTGTATGAAGCCGCCACTACCCCGAACGTTTCCGTTCGAGCCGGTCAACAGGTAATCATGTCTTCACACCGCTTCGCCGCCACCTCGTTCTTCGCGCTGGCCTTGATGGCCACTCTGTCTGGCGCCGATGTCCGCGCCCAGACCACCGTCACCTCCGAACGCCCGGCCACCTTCACGCTTCCCAACGGCTTGCAGGTCGTGGTGATTCCCGACCACCGCACCCCGGTGGTCACGCAGATGATCTGGTACAAGGTCGGGTCCGCGGACGAGACGCCGGGCAAGTCCGGGCTGGCGCATTTTCTCGAGCACCTGATGTTCAAGGGCACCGCCAGGCATCCGGCCGGCGAATTCTCCCAGACCGTGCTCAGAATCGGCGGCAACGAGAACGCCTTCACCTCCACCGACTACACCGGCTATTTCCAGCGCGTGCCGCGCGACCAGCTGCCCAGGATGATGGAATTCGAGGCCGACCGCATGACCGGCCTCGTCCTCAAGGACGAAAACGTGCTGCC
>NZ_DASYMN010000134.1:0-2394 GCF_036009065.1 Bradyrhizobium sp.
CGATGCGGGGCTCGCCGATGCCGCGCACCTTCACCATCGCCAGTTCGCGCTCGATCGAGCGCGTGCCGGTCAGCGTCATGTCGACCACCTTGTAGATCGGGATCATGCGGTCGAGCTGATGCTTGATCTGCTGGATCACCAACGGCGTGCCTGTCGTGACGATGGTGATGCGCGAGAGGTGCTTTTGGCTCTCGGTCTCGGAGACGGTGAGGCTTTCGATGTTGTAGCCGCGTCCCGAAAACAGTCCGATCACGCGCGCGAGCACGCCCGGCTCGTTCTGCACCAGCACCGAGAGCGTGTGCGTCTCGTTGGGGTCGTGGCGCTCTTCCATGAAATAGGCGGATGCGGGCTGATTCATTGTCTTGTCCTTCGCTTCCTTACGCCAATGCGTTGCCGGCGACGGGTTCCGGCATGACCCATCGGCGAAACGTGTCGAGATCGATATTACCGCCGCTCAGGATCAGGCCGACGCGCTTGCCGTGGATTTTCGGCTTGTCCTGCAAGGCTGCGGCGAGTGACGCTGCGCCGGCGCCTTCGGCAAGATTATGCGTGTCGGTCCAATAGGCCCGCATCGCTGCCGCGATCTCATCATCGGTGACCTGCACAACGCGCGACGCACCTTTGCGGATGATCGCAAGCGCCTCGGGATCGGGAATCCGCGTCGCCATGCCGTCGGCCAGCGTTTTGCTGGTCGCGGTCGTGACCACGGTGCCGGCTGCGAACGACAACGCATAGGACGGCGCTTCGGTGGATTGCACGCCGACGATTTCAGTGGTCAGGCCAAGCAGGTCGCGCGCCAGAATACAGCCGCAGATGCCGGACCCCTGCCCGATCGGGACATAGAGAACGTCGAGATCCGACGCCTTTCGAAACAGTTCCAGCGCATAGGTTGCCACCCCCAACACCAGGTCGGGATGAAATGCCGGCACGAATTCGAGCCCGTCGATCGCGGCGCGGTGATAGGCTTCTTCACGTGCGGCTTGAAAGTCCTCGCCGTGCTCGACAAGTCGCGCGCCAAACGCCCGCATGGCGTGATTCTGATCGAGCGAATTGCCGCGCGGCACGAAGATCGTCACCGGCACGCCATGACGGCCCCCCGCAAAAGCGAGACTCTGGCCGTGATTGCCGCGCGTGGCCGAGATCAGTCCGGCGGTGTCGGGGCGCTCGCGCTTCATGCGGTCGATATAGACCAGCCCGCCGCGCACCTTGAAGGCGCCGGTCGGCGTATGGTTCTCATGCTTGACGATGGCAGTCGCGCCGAGCCGCTCCGACAGCCGTGCCCACGCATACGCCGGCGTCGGCGGTACTGCCGCTCCGACAACCGCATGTGCCCGCTCCAGCTGTCCGAGATCAAACATCCGCTCGCCTCATCAGTTCTACTCACCCTGAGGAGCGCGCCCTTGCGCGCGTCTCGAAGGGCGACGGCATCCTCACCGTCGCGGCTCATCCTTCGAGACGCCGCTTCGCGGCTCCTCAGGATGAGGAGTTGCCTCACACCAGCGCCCTGCCGCCGGCGAAGGCGGTGGCAGTGGTTTCGTCGTTGGCTTCCGCCGGCAGCAGCATTTCGTTGTGCGCCTTGCCGGAAGGAATCATCGGGAAGCAGTTCTCCAACGCCGCCACCCGGCAATCGAACAGCACCGGCCGCTTGACGCTGATCATCTCCTTGATCGCGCCGTCGAGATCGCCGGGTTTTATCGCCTGGATGCCGATACAGCCGAATGCATCCGCCATCTTGACGAAATCCGGCAGCGCTTCGGAATAGGAATGCGACAGCCGGTTGCCATGCAGCAGCTGCTGCCACTGCCGCACCATGCCCATATACTGGTTGTTGAGGATGAAGATCTTGATCGGCAGTTCGTACTGCACGGCCGTCGACATCTCCTGCATGGTCATCTGTACCGAGGCGTCGCCGGCGATGTCGATCACGAGGCTGCGTGGATGCGCCACCTGGACGCCGAGCGCCGCCGGCAGGCCGTAGCCCATGGTGCCGAGGCCGCCGGAGGTCATCCAGCGGTGCGGCTCCTCAAAGCCGAAGAACTGCGCCGCCCACATCTGGTGCTGGCCGACTTCGGTGGTGATGTAGGTATCGCGGCCGCGGGTCGCTTCGAACAGCGTTTGAATCGCGAACTGCGGCAGGATCACGTCGTTGTTCTTCCTGTACGCAAGCGAATTGCGCGCACGCCAGCGTCCTATCTCGAACCACCAGGGATCGATCTTCGGTTTCTTCGCCTCGGCCTTGAACACCTGCAGCATGTCGCCGAGCACGTTGCCGCAGTCGCCGATGATCGGCACGTCGACGCGGATGTTCTTGTTGATCGACGACGGATCGATGTCGATATGAATCTTCTTCGAGTTCGGCGAGAACGCGTCGGTGCGGCCGGTGATACGGTCGTC
>NZ_DASYMN010000135.1:0-8509 GCF_036009065.1 Bradyrhizobium sp.
TGGTTGAGACGCTTGTAGTGATTGTGGACCGCAACCGAGAGCACCTTCTTGGCGTGACTCTGGCCGATCACGTAATCGTCGAGAACCTTGCAGATTTCCTTCGGGGTCGGAATCCCGTCGCGCGATTTCACCAGCGAGGACTTGTTCTCCTCGCGAATGATGTCCATGCAAAGTTCAACGCATTCGTCGCAGATGAATACCGTCGGTCCCGCGATCAGTTTGCGGACTTCATGCTGGCTCTTGCCGCAGAACGAGCAATACAGCGTGTTCTTCGAGTCGCTCGTGCCGACCTTACTCATTCTCGTCTCCGTCCGCCGTTCGATCTCGTCCGCTTGATCGCCCTATCCCGGAACCTCCCGGCAATACCATCTAAATAGAGCAAAATTCGTACCAGAAAAGACCCCGTTCTCTAAGGCGCCGCGCGAATCGCGGCTAACTCCAATCCCCCGACACAGCAATCAACCGACTCAGCGGACCATGGTGCCACCCGACTATCAAGAATTCGCTAACCCGCGGCAGGCCCGATGTTGTGACAATAGCGTGATTTGCCCGGCGTGCGCGACCCAAGCCGACGGAAATCACCCTAGCGTTGCCCGATTGCCACGCCGCTTCAAGAGCACGAAAGCGGAACTTTCGATCAATGTTGGGTGCGTTCAGCGCCAGGCGGCGCCCGCAATTGCTGCAAATCGGCGGCTTTGGCGCTGATTTCAGGCCACTACCTTGCTACGGCGCTTTCGCGGTCGGCTCTTCAGAGCGCTTGTCGATCACCTTGTCGACGATGCCGAAGTCGCGGGCCATTTCCGCGGTAAGGAACTTGTCACGCTCCAACGCATCCTCGATCGCCTTGAAGGTCTGGCCGGTATGCTTGACGTAGATCTCGTTGAGCCGCTTCTTCAAGTTCAGGATTTCCTGGGCATGGAGCATGATGTCGGTGGCCTGGCCCTGAAAGCCGCCGGACGGCTGATGCACCATGATTCGCGAATTCGGCAGCGAGAACCGCATGTCCTTATGGCCGGCGGCGAGCAGCAGCGAACCCATCGATGCCGCCTGCCCAGTGCAAAGCGTCGACACCGGCGGACGGATAAACTGCATGGTGTCGTAGATCGCCAGCCCCGATGTCACCACGCCGCCCGGGGAGTTGATGTACATCGAGATTTCCTTCTTCGGATTCTCGGCTTCGAGAAACAGCAACTGCGCGACGACCAGCGTCGACATGCCATCCTCGACCGGCCCGGTGAGGAAGATAATGCGTTCCTTCAGCAGACGCGAAAAGATATCGTAGGCCCGTTCGCCGCGGTTGGTCTGCTCGACCACCATCGGCACGAGGTTCATGTAGGTTTCCACCGGATCGCGCATTAGTCACCCAAGGGTTGGAGGCGAACGTCCATCGGCGGGCTGGAACGGGGTTCACAATTGCCGGGGGAGGACGAACGTCCCGTGATGCAGGAGTCAAAAGACAGAGTTCACAGATATGGACCAATTGACCGGCGACAAGGCCAGGACAATGGCGAGCCGTGCCGCAGTTGAAGCTGATTCGGCTAACACGGCATAGCGACGCATTCCGCCGCCATGCCGCTCCCGTTCCACATCCCTAGCAAGGCTGGCGCCGCTCAGGCCGCGGTTTTCTCGGCGTCGTCATCCTTGTAGAGGTCTTCGCGCGTCACCTTCTTCTCAGTCACGTTGGCGAGTTCCAGGATGAAATCGACCACCTTGTCCTCGTAGATCGGCGCGCGGAGCTGGGCGAGCGCGTTGGCGTTCTTTTGATAGTACTCCCACACTTCTTTTTCCCGCCCCGGCATCGAGCGCGCGCGTTCGATCACCGCGCGGCTGATTTCATCCTCGGTGACCGTGATCTTGTTCTTTTCGCCGATCTCGGACAGCACGAGGCCGAGCCGGACGCGGCGATCGGCGATCTTGCGGTACTCTTCTTTTGCGGCTTCTTCGGTGGTGTCCTCGTCCGCAAAGGTCTTGCCGCCGGATTCCATCTCGCCCTTGATCGAGTTCCACATCAGGTTGAATTCTTCATCGACCAGCGACGGCGGCGCCTCGAAGCGATGGGCCTCGTCGAGACGATCCAGCAGCATGCGCTTGACGCGCTGGCGGGTGGCGGCGGCGTACTCCACGGTCAACCGCACGCGCGCGGCCTCTTTCAGCTTGTCGAGCGATTCAAGACCAAGGGTCTTGGCGAACTCGTCATTGATTTCAGTGTCCTGCGGCGCTTCGATCAGGCTCGCGGTGGTCTCGAACTCGGCCGGCTTTCCGGCCAGTTCGAGATTGGTGTAGTTCTTCGGGAATGAAACTTTCAAGGTGCGGGTTTCACCCGCCGCCAAGCCGAGTAGCTCCTCTTCGAAGCCGGGAATGAAGGTGTTCGAGCCGATCACGACCTGGATGTTTTCGCCGATGCCGCCATCGAACGGCGTGCCGTCGATCGAACCCTTGAAGGAAACAGTGACCCGGTCGCCGGTCTCCGCTTTCGCACCGTCGGCCTTCGCAGCGTAGCTGCGGTTCTGGTCGGCGATCCGCTTGATGGCCTCGTCCACATCGGCCTCGGTGACATCGGCAACCGGCTTTTCGACGCTAAAGCCCTTGAAGTCGGCGAGCTGGATCGTGGGAACGACCTCGATCGACACCGTGTAGTTCAGATCGGATTTGCCGGCGAGGATGTCCTCGACCGCCTTCTCCTCCGTCGGCATCGTGACCTTCGGCTCGGTCGCGAGGCGAAAGCCGCGCTCGGTGAAGATTTTGGTGTTGGTATCGCGGATGGTCTGCTCGACGGTCTCGGCCATCACTGAGCGGCCGTAGACCTTCTTCAGGTGGCTCACCGGGACCTTGCCAGGGCGGAAGCCATTGAGACGGACCCTTTCCTTCAGATCGACAAGCCGCGCGTCGGCCTTGGCGTCGAGATCCGATGCCGGAACGCTGATCTGGAATTCGTGCTTCAATCCCTCGGCGAGGGTTTCTGTGACCTGCATGGCGTCGATCTTCTTCCCAAAGCTGGTCCGGCTGGAAGGCCGGGTCATTGTCAATCTGTTCGAAGCGCGGCCAAGGCCGGCATCGGTGGTTCGGCAGACACATCCTTCAGGGCGCCTCGCCCTTCGGAAAATGTCCTCCGGAAATTCGTCATTCGCAAACGCTGCTCTCGCGCCTGGTGCGGGCGGAGGGACTCGAACCCCCACAACTTTCGTCACTGGAACCTAAATCCAGCGCGTCTACCAGTTCCGCCACGCCCGCAAGCAGCATCAAGTCCGGCCGCGATGCCGCGGGCGGCGGGTGTATAACATGGGCGCCGAGCTTAGCAGCAAAAAAATGGCCTTTTCGAGCGTCCCCCGGGACAGAGCGTCACGGCTGGACAGAACCTTCGGAAAATGGTCCGGATCGGTTCGATGGCAAGCCCAAAACCCCTGCTGGACCGACGCACGCTGATCGCGGGATTGGGCGCAGCCGCCCTGAGTCCGATGTTGCCTATGTCAGGCTGGGCCCAAGTACGCCCGCTGACCTTGCAAGCCAAAGCCGAAAAATTTACGCCGCGGTGGATGGGGCCGGCCACCCCCGTCTGGTCGCTTGCCGGGCCGGAACTCCGAGCGAACCGCGGCGACACTCTCGACATTGCCTTCGCCAACGACCTGCCGGTGAGGACGCTGCCGATGTGGCGGGGTATCGACGGTGTTCCGGCCGCCGAGCCATTGCTGGCCCGGCCTGCCGTGGCGGCCGGCGGCCGGGAGACGCTCCAACTCCCGATACGGCACGCCGGCACAAATTTCTGCGATCTTGGCCTGCTTGGTGATGGACGAGCGCAGCCGTGCCGCGGGCTGCCTTTTATCGTGCGTGAGAGCGAGCCGGTCCTGGTCGATCGCGACCAGGTGGTTTTGATCGAGGAGTGGCGCGTCGGCGCCGACGGGACGGCGATTGCTCCGGGGGGTGACCCGAAGGATACCGAATCTTTTCATACAATTAACGGGGTTACTTCGAGCGATCTGATTGGAATTCCAATCCGCGCCAATGAACGCCTCAGGTTCCGTTTTATCAATGCCAGCCACCGTGCCGTCGTTGCGTTCAAGGTGGAAAACCATGAGGTTCGCGTCATGGCCATCGACGGCCAGCCGGCGGAGCCGTTCCTGGCTCGCAACGGCGCGCTGGTGCTGGCTCCCGGGACCCGCATTGATGCGTTCGTCGATGTGACTGGTTCTGTGGGCACTCGTTTCTTGATGCTGCTGCATGACGGAAAGCAGGAGCACGTGTTCAATCAATTGGTAATCTCCGATGAGCCGCCGATACGATCCACGCCACTGCCGCCGGCCCCGCCGCTACCCTCCAACGGATTGCCAGCGCGGCTCGACCTCAAGAATGCGTTGCGGGTCGACCTGACGCTCGGCGGGCCGCAGACCGACTGGGTGACGCCCGTGACCTTTGCCGCAACGAGCGCACCCGCATTTCGCGTAAAACCCGGCCGCACTGTCGTTCTGGCGTTGACCAATCGCGCCGAAATCCCGACCGTCTTCCATCTCCACGGCCACCACTTTCGCCTGCTGGATCGGCTTGACGATGGCTGGAAACCGTTCTGGCTCGATACGCTGGCGATCGAGGCTGGGCAGACCCAACGCATTGCGTTCGCCGCCCAACATGTCGGCCGGTGGCTGATCGAATCGATGGCGACCGCCTGGTCGGCGCCGCGGCTCGTGCGATGGTACAGTGTCGAGTAAGGAGCCAACATGGGCGCAAACAATCTCGCTATCCGCAGCGTCAAGGCCCGCGCCGTCATCGCGCCGATCTCGCGGCCGGTCAAAAACGCCTTTGGCGTCATCGAGGCGGCGCCGCTGGTGCTGATCGATGTCGCGACCGATCGGGGCATCACCGGGCGCTCGTATATCTTTGCCTACGCAAAACTGACGCTGGCGCCACTGGTCCACCTGATCGAGGAAATCGGCCGTGACCTCACCGGCCGGGCCATCGCGCCCTTCGACCTGATGGCGGCGATGGACGGCAAATTCCGCCTGCTCGGCTGGCAAGGCTTGGTCGGGATGGCGGTGTCCGGCCTCGACATGGCTTTCTACGATGCGCTGGGACAAGGGGCGGGTCAGCCATTGGCCCAGCTGCTGGGCGGGTCGCCGCGGCCGATCCGGGCCTATGACAGTTACGGCGTGGTGGATCCCATCGCCGACGAGAAGGACCTGAAACGCTCGCTGGACCAGGGTTTTCGAGGCATCAAGATCAAGGGCGGCGACGGCGACGCCGCCAATGACGAACGCATGGTCAAAGGCGTGCGCACGCTGATCGGGCCCGACATCGCGCTGATGATCGACTTCAACCAGTCGCTCAGTCCGGCCGAGGCGATCAGCCGCATCGCGCGCCTTTCGCCTTACGGCCTGCACTGGGTCGAGGAGCCGGTGCCGCAGGAAAATCTTCAGGGGCTTGCGGAGGTCCGACGCAAGTCGTCGATCTCGATTCAGGCTGGCGAGAACTGGTGGTTTCCCCGCGGTTTTGCCGAAGCCATCGCCGCCGGCTCCAGCGATTTCATCATGCCGGATCTGATGAAGGTCGGCGGCGTCACCGGATGGATGCGCGTCGCGGCACAAGCCGAAGCCGCATCGATTCCGATGTCGAGCCATTTGTTCGCCGAGGCCAGCGCCCATACGCTCGCGGTGACGCCGACCGCGCATTGGCTGGAAGTGCTCGATCTCGGCCGCGCCATCCTGGCCGAGCCACTGCAGATCGTGAACGGCGCTGTCACTGCGCGCGGACCCGGTCTTGGGCTAATGTGGGACGAGGCGGCGGTCGCTAAATATTCGGTGTGATCCGTTTGCGGCGAACCCGCGGCCGTCGTGCAGCGGCTCAATAATCGATGCCGAACTCATCATAGAGCCGCCGGAATACCGCCGGCAGCACCTCCGGCAGATCTTCCGCGATCAGGCCGGGTCCGGCTTCGCTGCCGGCCTCGCCGTGCATCCAGGTCCCCATGCATGCCGCCTCGAAGGCCGGGGCGCCTTGCGCCAGGAAACCGGCGATCATCCCGGCCAGCACATCGCCGGCGCCCGCGGTGGCCAGCCAAGGCGGCGCGTTGGCCGATATGGCGGCGCGTCCGTCCGGCGACGCCACCACGGTATCTGGACCTTTCAGCAATACGATCGCCCCCGAGCGCTCGGCAGCTGCGCGAGTTTGTTCAAGCTTTGAATGAAGTGGATTCTTATTGCTCATGTCACTGAAAATACGTTGAAATTCGCCCTGGTGAGGAGTGAGGATAACCTGTGGATAAGCGAATGCTTTAATTGCTTCGAACAGGCGATCGGGCACCTTCGCAAAGCTGATGAGCGCGTCGGCGTCGAGCACCAGGCGGCGCTGCGCAGACAGCGCCGCCAGCACAAAATCCCGGGTGCGTTCGCCGACGCCGGCCCCTGGCCCGATGACGCAGGCGTTGAGGCGCATGTCCGCCAGCAAATCCGCGAACTCGGCCCTGGTGTCGATGGCGCGGATCATCACCGCCGTCAGCGCCGATGCGTTGATCGCAAGCGCGTCCCGCGGCGACGCCAGCGTAACCAGCCCAGCCCCTGCCCGCAGCGCTCCCCGCGCGGCCAGCCGTGCTGCACCGGTGGCTGCCATATCGCCGGAGACCAAGACGGCATGGCCGCGGGCGTATTTGTGGCCGTCGATGCGCGGCACCGGAAACGAGCCACGCCAAAGTGTTGGAATATTCTCGAAAGTCCGGGGACGAACTTCGTCGAGCACGCCGGCATCAATGCCGATATCGGCGACGCGCACGCGGCCGCAATGAATCCGCCCCGGCAGCAGCAGATGCGCGGGCTTGCAGCGGAAGAAGGTGACGGTCTCGGTGGCGTGCACTGCCACGCCCATCACGGCGCCGGTGGTGCCATTGATCCCGCTCGGAAGATCGACGCTGAGCACCGGCGCGCCGCTGGCGTTGATGGCCTCGATGATGTGATGCGGATCGCCCTTGACGGGGCGATTGAGGCCGGCGCCGAACAGCGCGTCGATGATCAGCGCGGGCGCGCCGACCGCCATCGCATTGCAGGGAAGCACCGGGCCCTTCCAGCCGCGCGCGGCGAGCGCCGCATCACCCTGCAGGGTGTCCCGGTCGCACAGCAGGATGATCGAGACGGCGCGGCCGCGCGCCACAAGCTCGGTCGCCGCGACAAAGCCATCGCCGCCATTGTTGCCGCGCCCGGCGACGACCAGGATCGGCCCCTGCTCAGCGAGCTCCATGGCGGCCTGCGCCACGGCCTGGCCGGCGCGCAGCATCAGCGCGAAGCCCGGCGTGCCTCCGGCAATTGCCAGCCGGTCGGCATGCTCCATTTCAGCTGTGGTGAGAACTTCCATGCCCGATTCCGACCTAAAGCGCCTCATCCTGAGGCATTTTTACTTGTACGCGCTCGGCTCGGCCCGACGATTGCATGCAAATTGGACTGTTTGCCTATTCTATAAGCTTCGTTATGCTCGACCTCGCCTTCGGTTCGCGCCAAGTGCGCTTTAATGTCTGATAACCTTCCAAAATCGGCGTTCCAATAAACTTGGCATGGACCCTGCTTTTGGGGAAGTCAGCTTGAAAGGGCGTGCGTTGCGGCTCGCGAACCGCGTGGCGATACCGTACTGGCGTACAGGACGAGTCATCGAACAAGCCGCGGACACGCGCACCGTGAAAACAACAGTTGAAGTCCAGAATATGGAAGTGCCGGGGAGGCGTTCAGTGAAAAAAATCGAAGCTATCATCAAGCCATTCAAGCTCGACGAGGTGAAAGAGGCGCTTCAGGAAGTCGGACTGCAGGGCATCACCGTCACCGAAGCCAAGGGCTTTGGCCGGCAGAAGGGACACGCCGAACTTTACCGGGGCGCGGAGTACATCGTGGACTTTCTTCCCAAGGTGAAAATCGAGATCGTGATCTCCGACGACCTGGTGGAGAAAGCCATCGACGCCATCCGGCGCGCGGCCCAGACCGGCCGCATCGGCGACGGCAAGATCTTCGTCTCCAACATCGAGGAAGCCATCCGCATCCGAACCGGGGAATCCGGGCTGGACGCCATCTGAACCGAACTTGCCGCCACTCGCATATTGTATTGAGCACCACCCGATTGTATTGAGCACTACCGACGGCCGCGCCGCGGCCCCATCAGGCTGACCAGTTAGGACAAAGGGGTACTCATGAAGACCGGTAAAGACGTCCTGAAAGCGATCAAGGACAACGACGTCAAATACGTCGATCTGCGTTTCACCGATCCGCGCGGCAAGTGGCAGCACGTCACGTTCGACATCTCGATGGTCGACGAGGAGATTTTCGCCGAAGGCACGATGTTCGACGGCTCCTCGATTGCGGGTTGGAAGGCGATCAACGAATCCGACATGTGCCTGATGCCCGATCCCGTCACCGCGACGATCGATCCGTTCTTCGCCGAAACCACCATGGTCATCACCTGCGACGTGCTGGAGCCGACCACCGGCGAGCCCTACAACCGCGACCCGCGCGGCATGGCCAAGAAGGCCGAGGCGATGGTCAAATCGATG
>NZ_DASYMN010000136.1:0-1788 GCF_036009065.1 Bradyrhizobium sp.
AGACGAGTTGAAGAAAATGCTCGAACGGATGTTTCTCGAAGCTGATGCTTGCTGGAAAGTTCGCACATTGGTGGCTGATGCGGAGCGCGTCGCCATTGAATGGACCATCGACTCGCAAATCACCGCTGCAGTGCCGCAAAGCGCGGGCAAACAGGTCCGGCTATTCGCGATGGGCCTGTTTGAATTCCGCGGGGGCAAAATCGCCAGCTATCGCGAGTATCTGGATTTCGGTCAGGTCCTCTTGCAACTCGGCGTGTCGCCGGAAGGTCTTCACCGGGCTCTGTCGAAAAAACTTGCGCGCACATTAGCCTCAGCGGATGGCGATGCAGCTTTTGACGTCTAAAACAGGGTTAGCCGCGATGTCCGAACTTGGCCCTTAGCGGACGTAGCCTGTCGGGCTGACGATGTCCGTTCCTGAGGGCAGACCGGAGCTCGCGGATACGAGCGCCGACTTCCAAAAATGACCCGAATGTATGGTCCGTCGAATTGGCGTCAGCGGTCTTGCATCAATGTATCCGGCCTCAGATTGGAGCGTGTTGTGCTCCGGGCCATGAGTGGCGCCCCTTGCCAGCTTCGCTTGCTGGCGGGGCAGGAGTACCGCATCTTGGCGCCGCCCGGCTCTATTGCGGGGTAATACCGGCATCCTTGATGATCCGGCCCCATCGTTCGATCTCCAGCTTGAGCAGCCGTTCGAGCGCTGCGGGCGTCGCGCGTTCCTCTTCGACCGCGGTCATGCTGAGCTCGGCGAAGCGGCTGATCAGGGCCGGATCCTTGAGCGCCTTTTGCAGCGCGTCGACGAGCGCATCCACGATCGGCTTCGGCGTGTCGCGCGGCGCATACATGCCGTACCAGGTCGTGACGTCGAATGCCGGCAGGCCGGCTTCCGCCGAGGTTGGCAGGTTGGGCAGGGTCGAAACCCGTTTCTTGCCGGTGATCGCGTAGCCCGGGATGGTGCCGGCCTGGATATACGGCGTCGGCCCGGTCGCGGGATCGCAATAGACGTCGATGTGACCCGCGATCACATCGTTCAGCGCCGGTCCGCCGCCCTTGTAGTAGATCGGCGTGAGCTTGGTCTCGATCGCACTCATGAACATCAGCCCGCAAAGATGCGACGCGGAGCCGAGACCTACATTGCCATAAGTGAGCTTGTCGCCTTGCGCGCGCACCGTGGCGACCAGCTCCTTCAGGTCCCTGGCGGGAAAATTCGGGCGCGTCACCAGGATCATCGGCACATCGGTGACCATGCCGATGGCTGCGAAATCGCCGACCGGGTCGAACGGCAGCTTCGCATAGAGTGCCGGCGCGGTGGCCTGGCCAACATGCATCAGCAGCAGGGTGTAGCCATCGGGTGCGGCTTTGGCGACCCGGTTGGTGCCGAGGGTGCCGCCAGCGCCCACGACGTTTTCGATCACCAAGGGCTGCTTCAGTGTGGCGCTCATCGAGCTTCCGAGCAGACGCGCGATCACATCGCCCGGACCGCCGGCCGAGAACGGAACCACCAGGGTGATCGGCCGGCTCGGATAGTCCTGCCCGAGCGCCGGCAGTGCTGGCGACAGCGGCAGCAACAGCAACAGAAGAATTTTCTTGAAGAATTTCATTGCAGTTTCCTGTCTGTCACGGGCGTTTCAAGAAGGCACTGATGGCTTCCTTGCTTTTCCCGGGCGCGATGCAGCGCTCTTGCGCTGCTTCGCAGAACCGGGACCGTAACGACCGCCGGCGATTGGTACGGTCCCGGCTCTGCGGAGCGGCATGAAGGATGCCGCACCGCGTCCGGGACACGATTTCTTC
>NZ_DASYMN010000137.1:0-2342 GCF_036009065.1 Bradyrhizobium sp.
CCCGGACGACGGAAGCCGGGCCGGAACAGCAAACAGCCTAGACTCAGGTCACCGGCCTCGGCTACAAGGACGCCGAGGCCGCCCCAACGGCGGAGACTAAACTGAGACTAAACCGAGACTAAGAACCCGCTAACCCATTGATTTGCCGGCGTAGCTCAGGGGTAGAGCAACTGATTCGTAATCAGTAGGTCCACAGTTCGATTCTGTGCGCCGGCACCATTTAAACCCAACTTCCTTCTTTAGAATTACATAAACCCTTGCTAGTATTGCATTAAATGCTGTTCCGGCGGCGCGTTACTGGCTACACCGCGACCCCGAGCAGATCGAATGCCTTCTGCTGCAGCGGCGTCGGCCGCGTCACCACGGTGATCGGATAGAGCGGCGTGATGGCGGTGACGATGGTGTTGCGCGCCACGGTCGCCAGATCCGCCAGCAGCGAACGAAAGCTGTGCACCGGCTGGCCATCAGGCGTGAAGCCGGTTGTCTGCTTCTTCACCGCCGCCGGTGAGCGCTGCGCCGTCCGGACGACACTCTCGCGCCGGGCCTCGGCTGCGTCCGGATCGGCCTCGTCAAACAGCATCGGCGCCAGGCGCTGACGCATGTGCCATTCGAGGTAGTAGGCCAGCATGCAGAGAAAGACATGCGCCCGCACCCGCCCTTCCAGCCAGTGATAGACCGGGCGGACCTGCAGATCGATGCGCTTGAGGCAGCGGAACGCCTGCTCCACCTGACCCAGGGACTTATAGCTGCGCACCGTCGCCGCATCATCGAGCTTCGCCTCGGGCAGGTTGGTGCGCACGACATACAGCCCGTCCATCGCCGCCTCGGCGGCAATCTCGGCTGTCTTGCGAGCGAAACGGAAGCTGGTGTCGGTGATGGCCAGATCGAAATGCTTTTTCATCTTGTGGCGGTTGAACACTTCGCCCACCGCCAGCGCGATGGCGGCGGTGCCGCGCAGCGGCGCGCGCTGACGCTCAACCCGCTTCTGGATACACGCCAGATCGCGTTCGGTGGCGGCCAGCAGGTCTTCGCGCGTGCGGGCGCGTTCGGCGGCGAGGTCGGGATTGCGGCAGACCACCAGCCGCTCGCCGGGGAAGTCAGGTGAGGTGATCGAGGCCATGTCGCGCTGGTCGAACAGCGAGAGCTGGATGAGGCCGCTGTTCAGCAGGTCCTTGATCGCCCGCAGCGCGGTGATCCAGTCCAGCCCGGCGGCTTGCAGATCGGCACTGATGCGCGCCTCGGTGATCAGGCCGCGGTCGCCGACCAGGACCACGTGCTCCAGGCCGAAGCGCTGCTTCAGCTTGGCGATCTGCGGCGCAAGCGTCATCGGATCGGCGGTGTTGCCGGCAAACACCTCAATGGCCACCGGGCAGCCGTCTGGGGCGCAGAGCAGGCCGTAGACGATCTGCAGGCTGCCTTTCTTGCCATCACGGTTGTAACCACGCTGGGCCAGCGGACAGCAGCGCCCTTCCAGATAGCTCGAGGAGACGTCGTAGAGCACCAGGGTGCCGGTGCGCAGATGCCGCCGGGCCAGCACCGTCTCGATCGCCGGCTGGCGTTCGCCCAGCCAGTCGAGCGCGCCATAGAGCTCGTCCTCATCGACTTCGCCAAGACCAAGCGCCTCGCCCAGGCTGCAGGCGGCGGTAGCCGGGGAGAGCATGCGCGCGGCCGCCATCTTGGAAACCGGATCGAGAATGCGCCCGATCAGCAGCGCGAGGATGAGGTCGCGGCCGCGGTTGCCATCGGGACCGAGCAGGCGGTCAAGGCCGATCTTACGAGCGGTGCCGAGGGCGGCGGCGACATGGCCATGGGGGAGGCTGCGGGTGACGGTGAAGGCATCCTGTCCGGCGGGGATGACGGTGCCGCCCTTGAGTACGCCACGCAGCCCTTCGACATAGGCCACGGGCCAGTCGGAGAGGTTGCACAGGGTATGTTTGCGCACCTTGCCGCCCTCGCGGTAGCTCTCGCGCAGCAGGATGGCGGGGGGCGAGTTCCGGTTCGGGACGGCTTCGATATACATGGCCGAAGCCGAATCGATCTGGCCGTCCGGTACAAGTCACAAATGCGTCATTACACGGCTACGGTTCTGCAAGGCATCTCGCAGAACCCCCAGGACTTCCGCCAGTTTATAGTCATGGCAAGAAGGAAGTTGAGGTTAAACGCCGGACGGCTGTTGTGTCTGCTTGCTGGAGAGCCTGCTGACCAACGTCTGTATCTATGAGTGTCCCTACTGCATTAATCGGCGGTCATCAAACGTCCGGCGCGCGCTTCACCGTGCAGGAGTTCGTCGACCTCACCTTGCAATTCTAGAAACGCAACTACATCGAAGAGCTGTTCCTCTC
>NZ_DASYMN010000138.1:0-11175 GCF_036009065.1 Bradyrhizobium sp.
CCGATAGGCGAAGCCCGATGCAGTGACACATCGGTTCTCGTTGCTCAGCCCTCTGGCTCGGTCTTGCCGCTCAGCGGCCGAAGAACAGCCACAACAGAATAATGATCGGGATAGGCACACCCAGCAGCCACAGCAAAATTCCGCGTCCCATTTTCGTCTCCTCTCATGCTGCATCAGAGAACGCGAAGCGATCCGACGGGTTCCTTGGAGTGCACAAAATTGCTGCGGAGATTTGCTTGCCGATCATCAGCCGACAGGTCAGGTAGCGAACATTCAGGAAACTGGCAGGCTCACCAATGCCCGGTGTTCGGCATCGAGGTCCATGGCTCCGCCGGCGGTTTTGCGTCGCCCTTTTGCAAAAGCTCGATCGAATGCAGATCCGGCGAACGCACGAACGCCATCTGGCCGTCGCGCGGCGGGCGGTTGATGGTGATGCCGAGCTTCATCAGCTTCTCGCAGGTGGCGTAGATGTCGTCGACCTCATAGGCGAGGTGGCCGAAATAACGGTCCTCACCATATTTTTCTTCGTCCCAATTGTAGGTGAGCTCGACCAGCGGCGCGCCGCGCCCCCGGGACTGCTTCAGCAGGCCTTCGTCCTCGGCGGCGCACAAGAACACCAGCGTGAATTTAGCTTTGTCGTTATCGACGCGCCGCACTTCCTTCAATCCCAGCGCGTCAGAATAGAATTTCAACGCGGCGTCGAGATTACGGACGCGCAGCATGGTGTGGAGATAGCGCATGGTTGTTGTCTCCCTTAAGGGTATTGCGGGATTGTTATTGTGGTTCGATGTTCAATAGCAGCAAAATGCGCTCAGGGGCAGGGGAGTCGAATGGTTGCCAAGTCGACCGAGCGCATTGACCGCCATAAGGACGGAAGCATCAAGGCCAAAGGCTACACCGTCAATGAGGTGCTTACGGGATATTGGGAGTGGTTCAGGAAAGACGGCACAAGGATGCGATCCGGATATTTTGAGAACGGTGAACAGGCAGGTGAATGGACGACCTATGACGCCATGGGAAAAGTCGTCAAAGTCACCAAGATGAAATCGACCCGGTAATCAGACATCTGCTGTCCCCCCTAAAAGCGAAAGCCCCGCCGGGGGATGGGGCGGGGCTCTCTACAAGATAGAGCAAGGGGGGAGGTTGCTCCGCCACAATAACGCTCAGGAGCGGATCAGGTTCCCGGGGGTTGCACGGGCTTTTGAAAAAATTGCGTCGTAATCGGCTTCCCGCGCGCGCTGGAATTTCTGCTGCTGGGCCTTGAAGTTGGCCACCCTGCGCGCGATCTCGGCGCGTTCGGACGCCATCGGAGCAGGGCCCATGACGGCGATTGCCGCGGATTTCGACGGTTCAGCCGGCCGGGCCTGCCCGACCGCTTTGACGGGCTCGGCCCGCGGCGGACCCGCCGCCGCTACGGCTCGCGCCGGCTTGGCCGCGGCTACACCCTGCACAAACGCCAAGGTCTGTTCGATCAACTGGTCGCGCTCACCCATCCACAACTTCATCACGCCTACCCCAGGGCCCGGGCGCATTTCACCGGAGGTTGACGCGAAGATCAATGAAATTGCGCGGGCATGGAGAGGATCGTTGCCGCGCGTGACCGGTTAGCCACAGCGCAGATGCGGCGCTCAATCATCGCTGCGCACCGCCAAGTTAATAAAGAATGGCCGCTTTCTCGGAAATCGCATTGCCGCATTGCGACATTTTCAACCATTGCATTTATTCAACTCCGGGGTGCTGTAATTAGGTTCCAAAGGGCTTTATAAGGCTGACGCCAATTTCACTGGAGTGCGTAATGCCATCGACCAATATAAAAAACCTTTCCGTAACCCAACTGCTCGCGATGCGCGGGGATATCGATAAGCTTCTTCAATCGAAAAGGACCGAGCTGCAGGCGCAGCTCGCACAGATCGGCGGCGACGGCGGTGCGGTCAGGAAAGCCGGCTCGGTAAAGGGTACAAAGGTCGCCGCGAAATACCGGCATCCCAAGACCGGCGAGACCTGGAGCGGCAGGGGCGGCACCGCTGGATGGCTCGCCCGGGAGATCAAGGCCGGCAAGAAGCGGGAAGATTTTCTGATTGCAAAGCCCGGCCGAAAGAAGCGGGCCAAGGCCAGATAATAGCGGTCGAACGCCCGGGCGGACCGGATGATCTGTCCAGCGTTTGCAAATGTCCGGTCCTCCTTCCAGACTGCGGTCGCAACGATCGTAAGGCTTCAGGTCCGGACAAATTTCAGATGATCGCCTCAGATCTTCGCAGCGGCGTGGAACAGCTTGGCGACATGATCGCCGAGGCGAAAGTCATTGTCCCCTTTACCGGCGCCGGCATCTCCACCGAATGCGGCATTCCCGATTTTCGTTCTCCCGGCGGATTGTGGACTCGCAACCGGCCGATCCCCTACGACGAGTTCGTCGCCAGCCAGGAGGCGCGCGACGAAGCGTGGCGGAGGCGCTTTGCCATGGAGCCGACCTTTGCCGCGGCGCGGCCGGGCCGCGGCCACCGTGCGCTGGCGGCGCTCTATAAGGCCGGCAAAGTGCCCGCCATCGTGACCCAGAATATCGACAATCTGCACCAGAATTCGGGCTTCGCCGCCGAGCATGTGATCGAGCTCCACGGCAACACCACTTACGCGCGCTGCATCGGCTGCGGAGAGTGCTACGGGCTGGCGTGGGTCAAGGAGCGCATGGATGCGACCAGCTACGCGCCGGACTGCCCGGCCTGCGGCGAGCCGGTGAAGACCGCGACCATCTCGTTCGGGCAGGCGATGCCCGAAGATGCGATGCGGCGCGCCACCGAGCTCGCCCAGCATTGCGACCTGTTTCTCGCGATCGGCTCATCGCTGGTGGTCTGGCCGGCCGCAGGCTTTCCGCCGCTGGCCAGACGTTGCGGGGCCCGGCTGGTGATCATCAACAACGAGCCGACCGACCAGGACGGCATCGCCGATCTGGTGATCCGGCACGACATCGGGGAAACCCTCGGACCCTTCGTCGGCAATTGATGCCGAAATGATTCGCGGTCGCGCAAGCCTGTTCATAGCTCCCGGCAAAATTGTTTTTTGTCTTTGCGCCGCAGGCGACAGTGTTATCTTCGATTCGTGAGATTCGCGTTGCGCCATCGTGAATTGTCATGGATGGGCGCGTGTTTTCGGCGCTGTCGCGAAAGATGGCAGGTCGCAAGATGACGTGTGGGGTCCGGGGTCATGGGGTCGGACGGATTTGAGTCCAAAAAGCCTGGGGGCGCCGCGCCGAGCGGTACCGGACCTTCAAGGCTTGGGCCGAACGAATTTTCGAGCACTGAGCGCGACGCCGCGGTCGATGCCTTCGCAGGTCTGGGCGACGCCGCGGCCAACCTGGTCGAAATCAGCGGCGTCATCAAATGGTTCGACGCCTCAAAGGGCTACGGCTTCATCGTGCCAGACAATGGCTGGCCGGACGTGCTGCTGCATGTCACGGTGCTCAGGCGCGACGGCTACCAGACCGCCTATGAAGGCGCGCGCCTCGTGGTCGAATGCGTGCAGCGCGCCAAGGGCTATCAGGCCTTCCGCATCGTCTCGATGGACGAATCCACCGCGATCCACCCGGCGCAGATGCTGCCGCCGCGCACCCATGTCAGCGTCACCCCGACCAGCGGCCTGGAACGGGCGCAGGTCAAGTGGTTCAATCGGCTGCGCGGATTCGGCTTCCTGACCTGCGGCGAGGGCACGCCCGACATCTTCGTGCACATGGAAACCCTGCGCCGCTTCGGCATGACCGAACTCCGCCCCGGCCAGTTCGTGCTGGTGCGGTTCGGACCGGGCTCCAAAGGCATGATGGCTGCCGAGATCCAGCCCGAAACCGGCGCGCCGGGGCTGTCCTCGCACTGACCCGCCGATCACAATCCCGCGTTTCGAACGGTCGGCATCGCCCCCGGCGCGGAAATCGCATTGCGCTGCATTATCGCGGTCTGGTATTTGCCACGTTCCGCCGGCCGGGCTTCCGGCCGTGGGGTTTCGCGACGACGATCGGGTTTGTATCCATGAGCTTTAACTCTATCGGGCGGAAGGTGAGGCCGTGGATCGCGCTGGCCGCGGTCGCCGTCCTCTGCGCGCTTATAGGCGCCGGTGCGCGGGCGGCCAGCATCCAGCCGCTCGAGATCGTCACCAAGACCGGCGTGCAGGTTTTCTCGGTCGAGATGGCGACGACCGATCAGGAAAAAGAAACCGGCCTGATGTATCGCAAGGAGTTGCCGGACGGCAAAGGCATGCTGTTCGACTTCTCGCCGGAGCAGCAGATTTCCATGTGGATGAAAAACACCTACATCTCACTCGACATGATCTTCATCCGCGCCGACGGACGAATCTTAAGGATTGCCGAGAATACAGAGCCGGAATCGACCAGGATCATTTCCTCAGGGGGACCAGCGAAAGGCGTGCTGGAGGTGATCGCGGGGACGGCGAAGAAATACGGCATCGCGCCAGGAGACCGGGTGGCGCATCCGCTGTTCAGCGGGCGCTGAAACGGCCAGCCTTGCTGGCGCCGCATCAAGCGTGTAACCACATCGCTCTTTAAGGATATCGGGGTATAGCGCAGCCTGGTAGCGCGGCAGTTTTGGGTACTGCAGGTCGTTGGTTCGAATCCAGCTGCCCCGACCAACTTTCAAATTGTAATGCCGTGCCGGCTCAAACCGAAAATGGCCGTCCAAACGAAATCAGGCACGCCGGCTGCCCGGCGCACCTGATTTAATTTCTGTCCGGATCGCGCGGAGCGATCTTACCGGCGATCATCAATACGGGCAGATCACCCGGCCCCAGCGCGGGCTCCAGTAGCAGCCGACGCCATAGATGCCACCGTAACCGATGCCGCGACCCCAGCCTCTGCCGCGGCCGCGGCCGCCTCTAACGACCACACCGCCGCCGCGACCAAAGCCTCGGCCCCCACCGCCGCGGAAACCGCCGCCACGCATGCCGCCACCACCGCGGAAACCACCGCCGCCGCGTCCACCACCGCCACCGCCACGACCGCCGCCCCCGCCACCGCGGGCGTCAGCCGACGTGCTCGATGCCGTCAGCATCAGCGTCGAAGCGCCGACGATGCTGAGGCAGTACACGCAGACCAGGGCAAACGTTGCCAGCCAGCGTGTGAGAAAGTTGCGCGGGGTATTCTGAGCCATTTGGTTCTCCCGGTCGGTGAAGCAGTTCGACTTTATGGATTCTTCTGTGTTGAGCCTGAAGACGTGTTTCGGATGCGTGCGAAAATCGGTCGTATCGTAGAACGAGGGCGGGCACGCTTCCACAAACAGGATACGGTGAAGGCGCACGTTCGGTCAAGTTAAGCTGTGTCGTGCTCGCCGGTTCCGCGTTCAAAAACAAAATATTATCGACGTGCTGCTCTGCACCATTCATTCATAATCATGAATGGATTTAATCTTTTATGAGGCCTGCTCTCGCCAAGAACTTTATGACCGCCTAAGACCAGATCGACACCCCCGCCCGCGGCTCTTCCGATTCAGAAAAGTCCATGTCGAAGCAGCATACTTACGTCCTCGGCCTGAACACCTACGATCACGACGTGAGCGCATGCTTGCTCAGGGACGGCGCGATCGCATTCGCCATCGCCAAAGAGCGGATCACGCGCGAAAAGCACGCCAGCGGCTTCTACAAGGAGGTGATCGACTACTGCCTCGATGCCGAGGGCATCACCTTCGACGACATCGATCTCATCGTCCGCAATTGCTACATCCTGCCGGTTTCCGAAATGGAAGACCGCCTGGCGTATCAGGACATGCCGGGCTTCCTTCCCGAATACGAGCGCGCCGACGTCGCCAAGCATCCGCTATACCGGTCGCAATCCCCCAAGGTGGTGACCATCTCGCACCATCTGGCGCATGCCTATAGCGCGTTCGCCGTGTCGCCGTTCGAAGATGGCGTCGTGATGGTGGTCGACGGCGTCGGCAGCTACCGGTCGGATGTGTCCGAGCCATATCCGGCCGGTGACGCAGCCACACCGCTCGCCCGCGAGTCGGAGAGTTATTACAAGTTCAGCGGCGCCCGAATCGAATGCCTGAAAAAAGTCTGGATGGAGCCCGATCGCGGATTCCTGAGCGACGAATTTTACAACATGCCGGGTCTTGGCGCGCTGTACAGCCGGGCCTCGACCTACATTTTCGGCGACTGGAATAAATGCGGCGAGCTGATGGGGCTTGCCCCTTATGGCCGCCGCGAGCGGATAAAGCCGCTGCTGGAGATCGCCGGCAATGAACTGCGGGTGCCGCGCTGGTCGGCGGAATTCAACCAGCCTTACGTCATGGACAGCGGCGGAAAATGGGAAGCCAGCCCCTCGATGCGGCACTGGGAGGATCTCGCCTGGCGGGTCCAGGACGATACCGAAAAAGTACTGCTGGCGCGCGCCCGCTGGCTGCGCGAGGCGACCGGCGCCAAGAATCTTTGCATCGCCGGCGGCGTGGCGCTGAACTGCGTCGCCAACGGCCGGATCGCGCGCGAAGCCGGATTCGAAAACGTCTGGATTCAACCGGCCGCGGGCGATGACGGGATCGCGATCGGCTGCGCCGCTTACGGCCAGCTCGAGGTGTTGAAGCAGCCGCGCTCCTTCGTCATGAAGCAGTCCTATGTCGGCAAGCCCTACGCCGACCGCGATATCGAAAACGCCACGCAGAAATTTCTGGTGCGCATTCAGACCACGGCGGTTCGCAGCGACGACATCTGCCGCGACACCGCAAGATTGCTGGCCGAGCAGCGGGTGATCGGCTGGTTCCAGGGCTGCTCCGAATTCGGGCCGCGCGCGCTCGGCAATCGCAGCCTGCTCGCCGACCCGCGCAAGGCCGAGATGAAGGACATCCTGAACAGCCGCGTAAAGCACCGCCAGCCGTTCCGTCCCTTTGCGCCAATCGTGCTGGCGGAGCGGGCCAAAGAGATATTCGAAGGCGAGGAGGACTCGCCCTTCATGCTCATCGCAAAATCGGTCCGCCGGGAATGGCGCGACCGGATTCCGGCCATCGTCCATGTCGACGGAACGGCGCGAGTACAAACCGTCTCTGAGGATACCAATCCGGTTCTGTATCGCCTGCTCAAGGAGTTCGAGGCGCTCACCGGCGTCCCCGTGCTGATCAACACGTCATTCAACGTGAAGGGCGAGCCGATCGTGGAGACGCCGCGTGATGCCATGATCTGCTTTTTGACCACCGGGATCGACAACCTCGTGCTGCACGACACGCTGATCTCGAAAAACGCGCTTCATAATATCGTGGCGCCGCTGGTGCAGGTCTATACCGACATCGCCACCTTGGTGATGGCGACCGGTCGGGGCTAAAACCGGTCGCCGACAAAAAAACATATTCCCTCTCACAAGATTCTCCCCTGCGGCACGGAGGTTCGGCAACCTTTTCCGTGGCCGCCGTTGCAGATTTTTCAAGGAGGAAGTTTGATGATCGTTCCGAAATCCGCAGTTGGCGGGCTAGCCGCGCTTGCTGCCGTTGCGCTTGGTTCCGCTTCGGCCTCGGCAATGCCCAACGGACTGCTGGCAGGCGCTGCCCAACATTCCAACATCGAAAACGTGCGCATGGTCTGCAATGCGTGGGGCCGCTGCTGGTGGCGGCCGAATTATTACGTCGGCCCCCGGGTCTACCGTTATGGCTATGCCGGTCCGCGCTACCATGGCTATCGGCGAGGCGGAGGACGCCGCTGGTAAAGCGCCGACGGCTTGTGGACTCGTGCCCCGGACGCAGCGCAGCGCGCCGCCTTCGGCGTGGTGCGCTGCAGAGCCGGGGCCGTAACAAAGACGCTGCTTGAGACGGTCCCGGCTCTGCGGAGTGGCATAAGAATGCCGCACCGCGTCCGGGACACGAAACCGGGGAGGGCGCTTGCCCTCCCTATTTATGACTTGGCCGGCGCCGCCGCCGGCTTCGGCAGCGGCTTGTCCTGCTTCTTGGACCAGGAGATGTAGTAGGCGACGACGGTCATGATCGCGATTCCCGCTGCGCTCACGCCAATCTGCGCCCACACCGAGCCGTAGCTCAACGCCAGTACGAAATGGCCGACAAAGGACAGAAACACCCCGACGCAGAACACCGCAAGCGACTGCTGGCCGCATTTGACCAGGGGATCGAAGATTTTCCACTCCAGGCCGGGCCAGTCCTTGGGCACGAACCGTATCGTCAGAATGACGATGACGACGAAGTGCAGGAAGCGATACCAGGCGAGATTGGTCTTGTCGTTCGGATTGAAGGTGTCATAGAGCCAGTGCGGGAACAGAGCTCCGAAGCTCGGAAATTTGCCGGCAAAGGTCATCACCATCGCGAGGATCATGTAGGCGATGCACAGGTAGAGGGTGATCGGCAGGTCGATGATCTTTCGCGACTTCGCCGCGCCGCCGAGCGCGCACCATGAGCCGAACACGAACAGCAGCTGCCAGCAGAACGGATTGAAGTACCATGTCCCGGCGGGATAGGCGGCGAGATTCCAGCCGAACCATCGCGCGGCCAGCCACAACGCGATCGACGCCAGCATGGTCAGATCGGGCTGGCGCAACATCAGCCACAGCACCGGCGGAAAGAACCCCATCAGCACGATGTAGAGCGGAAGCACGTCGAGGTTGACCGGCTTGAATTTGAGCAGCAGCCCTTGGCGCAGCGTTTCGATCGCGTTATCGCCCGCCAGACCCGCGACGTTGAATTCGTTGATGATGTCCGGATCGCCGAAACGCAGCGCGACATAGCCGATCGAAACGATGTAAATGACGAACAGGACGATGTGGGCGACATAGAGCTGCCAGACCCGCTTGGTGAGCCGGGTGAGGCCAACGATGAAGCCGCGCTCCAGCATCATTCTGGCGTAGACGAAGGATGCGGTGTAGCCGGAAATAAAAACGAACAGGTCCGCGGCGTCGCTGAATCCATAATTCCGGGTGGTGATCCAGTTCACCACATTGTCGGGAATGTGATCCAGGTAGATCGCCCAGTTCGCGACACCGCGAAACAGGTCGAGCCGGAGATCGCGTCCTTTGGGCGGGAGGATGGCGTTGATTTGCATGGGTGTGATGCTCAGTGCAGTGACCGGGTGCCGCGATTGTCACAAGGCTGCAGAAAGATTATACCAGATTTCGAAATAGAGCCGCCCGACGACGGAATCGCACATCAACTTACCGACAGGTGACCCTAACCCATGCCCGTCATTTCGACCAATTCGGCGCAGTGTCGCATCTCAACAGGCCCCGTCAATCCATGACCGCGCGTATTTTCAAGCAGCCCAAGAACGCGATGCAGTCGGGGACCGCCAAGACCAGGGAATGGCAACTCGACTACGAGCCGGAGCAGCCGCGCGTGGTCGAGCCGTTGATGGGCTGGACCAGCTCCGGCGACATGAAGCAGCAGCTGACCATCCGCTTCGATACAAAGGAGGATGCCATTGCCTATTGCGAGCGCGAGGGCATTGCCTATCACGTGATCGAGCCGAAAGAGGTGGCGCGCCGGCCGGCGGCCTATGCCGACAATTTTGCATTTCGGCGCGGCGAGCCCTGGACACATTGAGGGCCGGACCCGCTCCGTTCAATTCCTCCCCGACAAAGCCGGCACGGACCCAAAGTTGAGGTTGCGCCGGACCGCGGCACAATGACACCATGATGCCGGCCGCGCGATCAGTTGCGGCGCACACCCGGACCGCGAAATTCCATGTCGCTTCGCTCCAGTATCGATCCCGCCTCGGCGGAATTTGCCCACAACGCCGACACCATGCGGGCGCTGGTCGCGGATTTGCGCGAGAAGCTGAACGGCGTCGCCGGCGGCGGCGGGGAAGTTTCGCGCAAGCGGCACCTTTCGCGCGGCAAGATGCTGGCGCGCCAGCGCGTCGACCTCCTGATCGATGCCGGCACAGCGTTCCTCGAACTGTCGCCGCTCGCGGCCTACGGCCTCTATGGCGGTGACGTCCATTCCGCGAGCGTAATCACCGGTGTCGGCCGGGTTTCGGGGCGCGAATGCGTCATCGTCGCCAACGATGCGACCATCAAGGGCGGCACCTATTATCCGATGACGGTGAAGAAGCATCTTCGCGCCCAGGATATCGCGCGGCAAAACAATCTGCCCTGCATATACATGGTGGATTCCGGCGGCGCATTCCTGCCGCAGCAGGACGAGATTTTTCCGGACGAACGGCATTTTGGGCGCATCTTCTACAATCAGGCGCAGATGTCGTCGCTGGGGATTCCGCAGATCGCCATCGTGATGGGCTCCTGCACGGCGGGCGGCGCCTATGTGCCGGCGATGTCGGACGAGAGCATCATCGTGCGCAACCAGGGCACGATCTTCCTCGGCGGCCCGCCGCTGGTGAAGGCCGCCACCGGAGAGGTCGTCACCGCCGAGGAATTGGGCGGCGCCGACGTACACTCGCGGCAATCCGGCGTCACCGACCACTATGCGCAGAACGACGGCCACGCCATCGGGATCGCGCGAAAGATCGTCGCCACGCTGAAGCCGCCGGCACGCGCCGCGCTGAACATACGAGAACCGCGCGAGCCGCTGTTCGCGCCGGAAGAGATTTACGGCGTCGTCTCCGCCGACGGGCGAAAACCGTTCGACGTGCATGACATCATCGCACGGCTGGTCGATGCTTCCGAATTCGACGAATTCAAGAAGCTGTACGGCCAGACGCTGATCTGCGGTTTTGCGCACATCTGGGGCTTTCCGGTCGGCATCATCGCCAATAACGGCATCTTGTTCAGCGAGAGCTCGCTGAAGGGCGCGCATTTCATCGAGCTGTGCTGTCAGCGCAATATTCCACTGGTGTTTTTGCAGAACATCACCGGCTTCATGGTCGGCAAGAAATACGAAGCCGGCGGCATCGCGCGCGACGGCGCCAAGCTGGTGACGGCGGTCGCGACCGCCGGCGTGCCGAAATTCACCGTGGTGATCGGCGGCTCCTACGGCGCCGGCAATTACGGCATGTGCGGCCGCGCCTACTCGCCCCGCTTCCTGTGGATGTGGCCGAACGCCCGAATCTCGGTGATGGGCGGCGAGCAGGCCGCCATGGTGCTGAGCCAGCTCAGGCGCGACAATATCGAGGCCAAGGGCGGCACCTGGTCGGTCGAGGAGGAAAACGAGTTTCGCGCGCCGACGCGGGCGCAGTTCGAGAAGCAGGGCAGTCCATACTACGCCACCGCGCGGATATGGGACGACGGCGTGATCGATCCCG
>NZ_DASYMN010000139.1:0-10506 GCF_036009065.1 Bradyrhizobium sp.
ACCCACGCTGCCTGTCACATCAAAAAAGACGTTCAGCCTGACGAGAAAAAATCCGAATGCGGCGACGGCCAAGCCGGTGCGTACCCATGCGAGAAAGGTTCGCTCGTTAGCCGCGTGGTCGGTGTACCTGGCGATCATCGAATCTTCTCGCACAATCGGATGTTACGCCGCGCAAGGCCGCCTAACTGGCCGGTTTCGGATGAGAACCCGCTTTGGCTGATGACACGCGCCAAACGGTATTTCCGACATCGTCGGCGATGAGCAATCCGCCGGTCTTGTCGACGGCCAAACCTACCGGCCGTCCATGCGCGTGATTGTCGGCATCGAGGAAGCCCGTGACGACGTCTTGCGCCGGGCCACTGGGCTTTCCACCGCTGAACGGCACGAACACAACCTTATAGCCGTTGAGCGGCGTTCGATTCCAGCTTCCGTGTTCGCCGACGAAAGCGCCGCCGCGGTAGTTTGCCGGAAGGTCGGTGCCGGTGTACATGGCCAGCCCCAACGGCGCCACGTGCGAGCTCAGCGCGTAGTCAGGCTTGATCGCCGTAGCCACCAGATCGGGGCGCTGCGGCTGGATGCGCGGGTCCAGGTGCTGACCGTAATAGCTGTAAGGCCAGCCATAAAAACCTCCGTCCCGCACCGAGGTCAGATAATCCGGAACCAGGTCGGGCCCGATTTCGTCGCGTTCGTTGGCGACGGCCCACAGCTTGCCGGTCTCGGGTTCCCACTGCAGCCCGGTGGGATTGCGAATTCCGCTGGCGAAGATGCGATGCGCGCCTGACGCGCGGTCGACCTCCCAGATCGCGGCGCGTTCGTATTCGGCGCCCATGCCGTTTTCGCCGATGTTGCTGTTCGATCCGACCCCGACATAGAGCTTGGAGCCATCGGGACTCGCCAGCAGCGCCTTGGTCCAGTGATGATCTATCGGGCCGCCAGCAAGATCGGTGAGTTTTGTCCCTGGGGCGGTGATGCTGGTTTCTCCGTCCTGATACGGATAGCGGACGATGGCGTCGGTGTTGGCGACATAAAGCTCGTTACCAACCAGGGCGACGCCAAACGGCGAGTTGAGATGGTCCAGAAACACGGTTCTCAAGTCGAATGTACCGTCACCTTTGGTGTCACGCAGCAGCGTGATCCGGTTTGCGTCCTCTGCCTTGGCGCCGGCGAACGACTGTACCCAGCCGGTGATGATGTCCTTGGGCCGGCTGATCGGTGCTTTCGGACCATTGCTCTCAACGACCAGCACGTCTCCATTGGGAAGCACATAGAGCGACCGCGGATGCGCAAAGCCGGTAGCCAATGCGTGGACTTGCAGTCCCTGCGGCACAGCGGGAGTTTCATCCTTTCCCCATCCGACGACTTTCGCGACCGCCATTGGCGGCATCAGATACTGCTGCAGCGCGGGCAGCACGGGATTCGCGCCGATCTGCGCCTTGGGGTCGCCGGCATGATCGTCACAGCCGGCTAGTCCCAGGCAAGCGACGCCGGCGAGCAGGATCGCGAGAGGGGGCAGTTTCCAGGTTAAAGGTTTGAGCGGGTGCATCATGATTATTCTCCGACACGGCGGCGATTTGCCAGGAGCGTTGCAATCTCGACCAGCACCAGAACGATGACGACGCTAGCGGAAAGCATCAGGCCGCTCGGTACCACCGCAGTATAACCGTCGCGGCTGTGGACAAAGGCGTTTATCACCGCGAGACATACAGCGAGTGCGTAGCAAACCAAGCGAGGCCAGGCCGACCGGCTCCCTCGCCTGCGGCCCGCAAAGGCGTTGATGATGTAAGAAAGGAGGGCGAGGCCGGCCATAACCAGGCCAGCCATGATCAGCCAGATCGAGAACCTCTCCCACATCACATCGGGCATTTGCCAGTAAACGACGTCGGTGACGAGAGCGCCCGCGAAATAAGCCGCGGAAAACGACGCCAGCATGCTGTGAACAGGTCGTGCGCGATGCCTTGGGATTGGCTCAAAATCGTTATTTCGTATCAACGGCGCTGCCGCAATAGTAGCGTGCTGCTGCATCTCTCAATCCTTCATGACGATCCCGCGTTGCATTTTTCGCAGACGCCGGAGTTGATGCTATTTCGCCTCACTTAAACTGCGGAACCACCGGGACACTCATGGGGGGCGGCGGGATCGGAGCTACCTTGTTGGCGTTGGCGATGCCGCTCGGGTCGACCGTCGCATTATTCATTCCACCGATATTTGCGGGCCCGGGCGAAATTCCACTGATCGGCACATTTCCCATTCCCGCTTCACCGGCCATCCTCGCAAATGACGTAGCGGGCGCCGCCAAGACGAGGAGGAGTACAACGGCTGTAGTTTTCAGGCTTTTGATCATGACGAGGCTCCTTATTACGAGAGCGATAGATGCGTGAACCCGATGTCGGTTCGCCATTTCGCAATTGCCATTAAATTGAATTTTAGAATGACCGAACAGAATGTCTGCAGGTTCACCGCTCATCGAAGCACCTTGGGTGCGATCATCGTGTAATTTCAATTTATTTTTATGAAGTGCTATTTAGTGGGATCGGCAGAGCATTGGCCTACCTCCGTGGTGACGCCCCTGAGCATTCAGGGCGAAGGCGAAAATTACCAACATCTCGCACCCAATCGATCCACGGAGAAAAGCTATGACCAGATTCAAGATGCTAAGTGCGGCAGCCATTCTGTCGGTGATGTCCGCAACGCCGGTATTCGCGCAGGCGGCTATCCAGGAGCCCGGTGCGTTCGCGTTCTACTATCCCAACAACGACGTGCTCAACGGCGGCCGGCCAACCCCCGCGGCGGGCCTGGACGCCAGGACACTGATGCAATTCAACAGCAGCGACGCCTATGGCACGCCTGTGAGCAAACGGCACGAAACATTTCAAAGGTAGTGAAACCAACGTGGTGGATGGAAAAAGGCCACATCGGCAACGTTGCGGCCTTTTCCATGCGCGATGCTCAGCGGTAGGGGCGGCGACCCCTCCGACGTCCGAAAATTAAATCCCTATTTAATCGACCGGCCCGACACAACGCTGCATTTGGTCGTGGACGAATGACTCGGCACGGCAGGAGAAGCGCAATGACGTTGGCGGCTGAAACGACGTTCACCATTGAAGGTATCCGCGTTCCCGACAGCAGCCTTGCGCGTGCGATCACGGAGCTGGTTCGGGATACCGAATCCGCGCTTCTGTTCCATCATTCGAGCAGGGTCTACTACTGGGGTGCGCTGGCCGGAAAACGCCGTGCTCTCAAATTCGATTCCGAGCTTCTCTATGCGGGCGCGATGTTCCACGACATGGGCTTGACGCCTTCGCATAGCAGCGCCCATGAGCGATTCGAGGTCGACGGCGCCAACGCTGCCCGCGACTTCCTGCGTAGCCGCGGCATTGCCGAGCACGACATCGATACGGTCTGGACGGCGATCGCGCTGCATACCACGCCGGGCATCCCGCAGCACATGCACCCGGTCGTCGCTCTGGTGACGGCCGGCGTGGAGATGGACGTGCTGGGCCTGGCCTATGCCGAATACAACGACGCGCAGCGCGAAGCGGTCGTGCACGCGCATCCGCGGCCCGGGCAATTCAAGGAAGATATCATCCAGGCGTTCTACGACGGCATCAAACACAAGCCCGACACGACATTCGGCAACGTCAAGGCCGACGTGCTCGCGGATAAGGACCCGGCCTTCAGGCGCGCTAATTTCTGCAGCGTCATTCGCGGATCGGCTTGGAGGGGCTAGCCGGCGCGCGGGTTGCACGCGCCCGGACGAAGCCACCCTTTTGGAATGGTTGTCGGCTTCCCTGCGTAATTCTGCATCTACCGCTTTCGGAGGAGCACTCACGATGACCGCATCAACCGACATCGATAAGCGTATTGCTGCAACGTCGCGCCGGGGATTTTTGCTTGAAGGCGGAGCATTGATGGGCGGGGCCGTCATCGCTGGCGGTCTCGGGCGGCAAGCGCTGGCGGCAAGCCAAACTGGCGACAACGTGCCGCCCAATGTCGCGGAATGGATGAAGACGCCCGGCGATCCCATGGGAAGCCTGCCGTACGGAACGCCTTCGCCGTTCGAGAAAGCCGTCGTCAAGAATATTCCGAACAACCTGCCGCAATATCTGTCGGCATCGGGCCGGACGCCGCTACAGGACCTCGACGGCATCATCACCCCGAACGGACTGTTTTACGAACGCCATCACGGCGGCGTCCCCACCATCGATCCGGCGCAGCATCGGCTGATGCTGCATGGCCTGGTCGACAGGCCGCTGATCTTCACCATGGATGACCTCAGGCGCTTTCCGTCGCAGTCGCAGATCTATTTCCTCGAATGCTCGGGCAACCCCGGCTACAAAAAACCCTATGGCAAGACGGCTTCCGATCTCGTCGGTCTTCTGAGCTGCGCGGAGTGGACCGGCGTCAGGCTCAAAGCGGTTTTGCAGGAAGCAGGATTGCAGGCCGACGCCAAATGGGTGGTCGCCGAAGGCGCCGATGCCGCCGGAATGACGCGCAGCATTCCGATCGAAAAATGCCTTGACGACGCAATGCTGGTGTACAGCCAGAACGGCGAGCGGCTGCGCCCCCAGCAGGGCTATCCGCTGCGGCTGTTGCTGCCCGGATTCGAAGGCAACATGAACATCAAATGGCTGCGCCGTCTGCACGTCACGGCCGAGCCGGCCTATTCGCGCGAGGAGACCTCGAAATATACCGATCTGATGCCGGACGGCTCGGCCCGCGAATTCACGTTTGTCATGGAAGCAAAATCCATTATCACGCGCCCCTCGGGCGGCCAGCGGCTGGGCGCGGCCGGATTTCACGAGATCAGCGGCATCGCCTGGAGCGGCCGAGGAAAGATCAAACGTGTGGATGTCTCGGTCGACGATGGCAAGAGCTGGCAGCAGGCGCAGCTGCAGGATCCGGTGCTGACGCGGGCGCTGACCCGCTTCAGGCTGCCGTGGCATTGGGACGGCCGGCCCGCCGTGATCCAAAGCCGCGCCATCGATGAAACCGGCTACGTGCAGCCGACGCTGGCCGAACTTCTCGCGGTCCGCGGCGAGAACTATTTTTATCACAACAACGCAGTCTGGCCCTGGCGCATCGCTGCTGACGGCGAGGTGAGCAATGCCAATGCGTAAGCTCGCCCTCTTTGCCGCTGCGGTGGCGTGTGCGACGTCTGCCCAGGCGCAGAGTCCGTACGGTATCGGCCGGCCGGCGACGCCGGCCGAGATCGCGGGTTGGAACATCGACATCGATCGCGAAGGCCATAACCTGCCACCCGGAAGCGGCACGGTCAGTCATGGCCGTGAGGTGTTCGATCAGCAATGCGCGGCCTGCCACGGCGCCAAGGGCGAGGGCGGTCTCGGCGATCGGCTGGCCGGCGGGCAGGGCACGCTGGCGACGCCAAAGCCGGTGCGAACGGTCGGCAGCTACTGGCCCTACGCCACGACATTGTTCGATTATATCCGCCGCGCCATGCCCCAGAACGCGCCGCAATCGCTGAGCAATGACGACGTCTATGCGGTCTCGGCTTACGTCCTCAACCTCAACGGCCTGCTGCCGGCCGATGCGGTGCTCGACGCCAAGACGCTTCCCGCGATCAAGATGCCGAATCGGAGCATGTTCACCGGCGACGCGCGTCCCGACGTCAAAAACGCGGCATGCACGACGGACTGCTGAGAAAGACAACGATTCAAGGGCAATCTTCTTGCAGCGTCGCAAGAATCAATTGTCGTCGTCGGCAATAATGTAAATTATTTTATAATCGATTTTGTGCGGGCGACTTTCCACATCAGTTATGGGGCAAACCCAACAATCGGAGAGAACCATGACGACAGTTCACAAATTGGCTGCGGCGTCGGCCGTCGCATTTTCGGCATTTGCTTTCGTCGCGTTGACGGGGTCCGCCGCAGAGGCGGCGCCAATCGTGCCTCCCGGCAAGTACTGCATGCAGTATACCTTGGGCGGCACGGACTGCAGCTTTACCAGCTACGCGCAGTGCGAGGCGGAGGCCTCAGGGCAGGCCGCCGAGTGCTATGGCAACACCGTTCGCGACGATCGTCTTGCCGGTCACAAATACGAAGGCGACGCCTATTGACGCCGCGGCTTCGGCTACGCCAAAAGGCGGACCGCAACGGCTTCAACGTTGCGTTCGCCGGGCTGTGTTGCCGTGGGTCCGTCGCGGACCGTCACTTAGGTCGAAAGCGAGAATGCCTCAGTTTCGATTTCCATGAAGATGCGGCCGAGCGATCCGACGCTTTTGTAAAATGTCGCAGACTCGGCGTGCTCGAGGTCCGAGAAAAAACGCGCCGCCCACGGCTTGAGATGGTTTTCGAAGATGCTGCGGTCGGTACCTTCGGGCGCAGCGATCCGTCCGGCCGCAAGGCCGGCCATGACTTCAAAGAGTACCGCTATGTGATCCTCGGGTTCCGATTGCCGCTCGTTCCGATCAAGGCCGATTTGCTTCAGGGCCTCGCGGATCCGGGCCAGCGGACGCCCATGCAGGTAGCCGGTCAGATAATAGGACGCGTAGGGGAAAAGTTCGCCGCGGCCTAATCCGACAAACAGATCGAAATATTCGCGCTCGACCCGCTCCGGGTCGATGCTTGCTGCTGCAACACCGAGGGCCGCGTGCGCTGCGCCCAATTCGGTTGCATCGCCGCCCAGGCGGGCCAGCTGCTCGATCATATCGGCGTCCGGGCTGTGCGACATCAGGGCCGCGAGCAGCGCATACTCCGCGGCCCGCGCGTGATCCATCTCGTCGACTTCAGCCGCGGCCTGGCCTTCAGCCGGCGCTGCGCCGGCCTGTTCCGTTTTTCCGAGACCGGCAAGACCCGGGACATCCCCGGCGCGCAGCGGCCCGAATCCCGGCATCGCGGTCGGGTCGTTGAAATCCCATTGATTCTCGGCGATCCCAATGAAGTCGCGAATCGCCGGATCGGTGACCCAAGCCCGCCGCAGCGCGGCTCGCGTCAGTTCGACCGGGACGGTTGATGCGAGAAACGATCGGATGTCGGTGCCCGCCGTGATCGATTGCAGCGGCGGCAAGCTTGCCAGATCGAAGGCCGTAGCGGCGGGAGAGTCCGTTGGTGGCGCTGCTTCTTTCAAATCGCCGGCTTCCGCCGCATTGGGTTTTGGCCGGAAGGATGAACCATTCGGCTCCACTATCGTGCCGGATTCCCGCTTCATCCGCGACCAGCGCGCCATGATGTTTTCCGGCCCGGTCATTTGCGGTTCTCCCTGTCCTCGCGGCAGTGGCCGGGCAGCTGTGGCACGCCCCGGTCCCGTTTTCGTTTGTTAAAACTTCGCTCGACGTGATGCTCGGCGTTGAAAGTGTCGATCGCCGCTATGATCGCAGCAGGCATCGGGACGGTCGCGACGAGGTCGTTGCCGGCGTCGGTCAAAGCCTCGCCCTCGGCGGGGTCGGCCGTCACCATAAGGAGTTCGAACGCCGGACTCGCGGAATTCGCAAGCTTCGGCCGCAGAACGACCCACAGCGCGGGTATTCCCGACGAGAGGTTCTGCCGATAATTCGCCGTTTCGGTGCGATGCAATTCGATCGCGGCCTCGCCCGCATAGAATGTGGTTGCGTCGCCTTCCTCGCCGATCCGCGTCCAGGGTGCCGCCGAGGGCGTTCCCACCAGCACCGAGAGCGGCCGCCAGATAAAATCGAGCCACGGGCTGCTGGCCTTGCGGCGTTCGACCACCACGCCGACGATTATTCTTGCGAGCGCAGTCGATCTCATGCCTGACCTCCGGTGCCGGCCTTGGTGGCCGACGTGCTCATTCCGCTGGAACCGATGATGGTCGGGATCGAGCGGCGAGGGACTCCTTGTTCAACTGCTCTTTGAGCCAGACGTCGTGATGCTCCTTGGCCCAGTTGAGATCGACCTCGCCGGTCGCCATCGCCTCGAAGGCGCCCTCCATGCCTAGCGTGCCGATGTAGATGTGGGCGATGATCACCGCGACGAAGAGAACAGCCACCACGGCGTGCACGACCTGCGCGATCTGCATCCCCGCAATATTCGCCACGTAGAACGGAAACAGCAGCAGGACCCCGGAAACGGTAACCGCCGCTCCCGCGCCAAGCGCGAACCAGAACACCAGCTTCTCGCCGGCGTTGAAGCGCCCGGCCGGCGCATGTTTCGATTTGATGAAGCCGCCACCTTGCCGGATCCAGTCGACATCGACTTTCCGCGGAATGTTGTCCCTGATCCATAGCGCAATGATCAGGACGAGGCCGATCACGAACGATGCGCTGACGTAGTTGTGGAGGTATTTGGCGATTTGCGAGATGCTGCTGAACGCCTCGGGTCCGATCAGCGGCAGAAGCGTGATCCGTCCGAACGTGATGTTGAGCCCAGTCAAGCCGAGAATGACAAAGGACGCCGCCGTCAGCCAGTGCGCGAAACGCTCGAAAGAATTGAAGCGCGAAATCTTCTTGCCCGAACGTCCGGCGGAGATCCGCAGCCGTCCCATGACGGCATAGGTGGCTGCGAGCGCTGCGATCATGCCGAGGATCGCGATGGCGCCAATCCAGCGCAACGTGACCTGGTGGAAATAGTCCCATGCCCGGCCGGCTGGTTGGATCAGCACGCGCGCACGCTCGATCGGCTGGTCGATATTGCCCTCGATGCGCGGCGATTGCTGCAGCAACTGCTGCTCGGTCATCTTGCTGGCTGTCGGATTGGGTGCGCCGTCCGGGCCGAGCTTCTGCGCCAGCGCCGGATTTCCCGCGGCCATCATCAGGATTGCCAACGCAACAATGATGAAACAGCGAATGCGCGCACGACACCTCATCATGATCGTTCTCCCGTGGTTCGCAGCTGCCGGTACTCGCCGCGAGGCGCCTCAGACATCGATGCCCTCGTGATAGGCTGTCTTCCAACCCCATGCGCCCGAACCATAGCCGCGCTTCATCACGCGCTCCTTGTAGATTTCGGCGATGATGGCGCCGTCGCCGGCCAGCAGCGATTTGGTCGAGCACATCTCGGCGCAGATCGGCAACTTGCCCTGGACAAGACGATTGGCGCCATACTTGGCGTATTCTGCCGGCGTATTGTCATCTTCCGGCCCGCCCGCGCAGTAAGTGCACTTGTCCATCTTGCCGCGCGAGCCGAAGTTGCCGGTCTTCGGATATTGCGGCGCGCCGAATGGACAGGCGTAGAAGCAATAGCCGCAGCCAATGCAGAGGTCCTTGGAGTGCAGCACGACACCGTCCGCGGTGGTATAGAAGCACGCTACCGGGCACACCGCGGCGCAGGGCGCATCGGTGCAATGCATGCAGGCCATCGACACCGAGCGTTCGCCGGGTTTTCCGTCATTGATGGTGACGACGCGGCGGCGGTTGATGCCCCACGGCACTTCATGTTCGTTCTTGCAGGCGGTCACGCAGGCGTTGCATTCTATGCAACGATCGGCATCACAAAGAAATTTGACGCGCGCCATGAACTGTTCTCCTCTCACGCCGCCTTGATCTGGCAGAGCGTTGCCTTGGGTTCCTGCATGCCGGTAACCGGGTCATAGCCATAGGTCGTCAATGTGTTGACGCTCTCGCCGAGCACGATCGGATCGGAGCCCTTCGGATACTTGCCGCGCAGATCGGCCCCTTCGTACCAGCCGGCAAAGTGGAAGGGCATCCACGCGACGCCCTTGCCGACACGCTCGGTCACCTGCGCCTTGACCCGCGTTTTGGAATTGCTCTCGGCTCCGGTGACCCAGACCCAGCCGCCGTCCTTGATATCCCGCTCAGATGCGTCCGCCGGATTGATCTCGACGTACATGTCCTGCTTCAACTCGGCGAGCCACCTGTTGGAGCGTGTCTCTTCGCCGCCGCCCTCGTATTCGACCAGCCGGCCCGAGCTCAGGATCAGCGGGAATTGCTTAATGATATCTCTGTCGACAGCGGACTTCTGGACGGTGAAGCCGAGGTTCGGGACCCGAAATTGCCGGGCGTCCGGGCGGGTCGGATACTTTGCGACGAGATCGGGCCGCGACGTGTAAATGACTTCGCGGTGCACTGGGACCGGATCCGGCAGATTCCAGGCGATCATCCGCGCCTTGCCGTTGCCATAGGGGCTGCAGCCGTGCGCGATCGCCACGCGTTGGATGCCGCCGGAAAGATCGATCGACCAGGAGATGGTATCGGGATTGGCGGCGTTCACGCGCTGGATGATTTCCATCTCGGCAGCGCTGAGATCCTTGTCCCAGCCGAGCTTCTTTAGCACGCCGAGCGTGAATTCCGGATAACCGTCCTTGATTTCCGAGCCGGCCGAGTAGGAGCCTTCGGAAAGCAAATTGTCATGCTCTTCCTTTTCGACCTCCTGCCCGTTTTCCATGACCTTGCGCTTGACCACGCGCTCGACACCGAAACGGGCGCGGAACGTGCCGCCACCTTCCTTTACCGGCAGACTGGTGTTGTAAAGGATCGCAGTTCCGGGATGCCTGAATTCCGGCGTTCCCCAGCACGGCCACGGCAGCCCGTAATAATCGCCGCCGACTTCGGGATCGTCCTTTGGCGCCCTGAGC
>NZ_DASYMN010000140.1:0-7215 GCF_036009065.1 Bradyrhizobium sp.
TTCCGCTCGGTGGTCGTGATGTTCTCATGCATCTTGCCGGGTATTTTCCCGGTGGTGTTGTCGGGCACTGTGCTTTGGTTGCTGGGGCAGGGACTGCAATTCGCGAGCGTTGTCGCGCTCACCGTGTCGTTCGGCCTCGGCTTGAGCGCGACGATTCACTTCCTCAACCGCTTGCGGCTGGAGATGCAACCGGGCGTCAGCCCGGAACTGGCGGTCGAGCGGGCCACCGTGCTGGTCGGTCCGGCGCTGATCCTCACCACCGTGGTGCTGGCATGCGGTCTGGTGGTGACGGTGTTTTCCGATTTGCCGTCGCTGCGGCTGTTCGGCTGGCTCGGCGCCTTTGCGATGGTGGCGGCTCTGGTCGCGGACCTGTTTATCCTGCGGCCGACGGCGATGTTCCTGATCAAGCTGTCGCAAAAAATTCGCGGGACGGCGAGTCAGACGAAGCTTGCGGAGTGATTCCGTCCTATCTATCGCCTAACAACTCCACCGTCATCCTGAGGTGCTCGCCGTCTTCGGCGAGCCTCGAAGGATGGAAGCGAATACAGGCGGCGATCCTTCGGAACGCCGCGCAAGTCCGCGGCTCCTCAGAGCTGAAAGGCGGCCGTCATGGCCAGGCTTGTCCCGGCCATCCATGTCTTTCTTGCCTAGCGCCAGATAAGACGTGGATTGCCCGGCACAGGGCCGGGCATGACGAGCAAGAGGCGAGGTCACATTTCACCTGAAGGATTTTCCAGTCGGACTCTCAGGATGACGGCGGTGTGCGCGGCCCGGCGATGTGAATGGGCCTTAGCCCTTCGTCATCGTGATGTTGACGCCCCTGATTTCTCCCTTGGAGTTGATCTGCACCGTCTGCTTGTTGCCGGTGGTTCGCAGCGTCAAATTGGCGGCAAATCCCGACGCCTCGACGAACACGTCGATCTGGCCGCCGCCCGCGGTGCCCTGCAGATTGCCGAAAATGTTCCGGCTTCTCTCGCTCCAGTTGCCGGCGATACGGTCGCCATAGCTGGTGACCTCGCTGCTCAGATCGAATTTGTAACTGTCACTGGCGCAATGCAGATTCTGCTTCAGTCCGAGGCCGCTGCCATTGACCTTGTAGTCGGCCTTGCAGCGGATGCGCTCGGTCGTTCCGTCGGAAAGCGCAACCGTCCCGTTGCCGGACCACGACCCGTCGAAACCGGCAAACGGTCCCGACTGGGCATGGCTTGCCGACGCGGACAACATCAACGCGGCGCCGATGCCTGCAGCCTTGATCGCTCGCCCAAGAACCTTGGAACCAAACAGTTTCATATTGAGGTTTCCCGTTAAAAATGACGTTCTAAATCAAGATACGTCGCGCCGCATCAAAGTTTTAGTGTCGCCGAATTACATCAGGTTCAACCCAAGTGATGTCGTTCGGGGAACAGAGGGCTCTGCGACCTTGCGCTGGATCGTCTGCAAAATACACAGACAAGTTTGTGCCGGGCGAGCCGGATTTTGCGAAGTGTCAAAAAGCCGCAACCGATTTGTAAATTGAACCTGATCAGAATATCGATTGTATTTCAATAAGTTAGTCGAGATTTTCGGGCGGGTTATCGCGCTGCAGGCAGCGATCAAAGGACGACGCAAATTTGGCCGCAATTGGCAGCGCTGTTGGGCGTTGAACAGCCCCCGCTCCGCGTTGAAAGAACCGATCTGCGGCCACAATCTGGCGAGGCTTAGCTGCGCGGGACTCAATGGTGTGGTAAGCGGCAGCCCCGAACCCAAAACTCCCTGCTGTCAGAACTGAAGGAACACAATGCGAAAATTTTTCTTTGCGCTCACGCTGCTGTCTGTATCGGTTTCGACCGGCGCCATCGCCCAGCAACAGCGTAGCGGCACGCCGGATGAGCAGAAGGCGTGCTCGCGCGACGTCTCGCGTTTTTGCCGCTCGCTGATGGATCAGGGGGATTTCGTCATTCTGGCGTGCCTTCAGCAGAATCGTCCGAAGTTGACCGCCGCGTGCAGTCAGGTACTCAAAAGCCACGGGCAGTAAATCTCCTTCAATGAAGTTGAATGATCGCTTCCGGCAAGGCCCGATGGGCCTGTTCCGGATGCGCACGGCTGCTTCCGAAATTGCGAGATTGCGTTGGTTTTGCCCGCGAATTTCCCATATACGGGGGTCCGCGAACGATCCCGCATGCCGCCTGTCCCAACGAGGCATGCGGCACGGCCATGTTCAACAGATGCAGCCAATGCCGATGACCACCGCGAGCGACCTGCGATCCGGCAAGACCCATCGCGACGAAAATTTCCCGGTGGCGTCGTGGATCATACGTCCGCGTCACCGGGCGCTGATTCTCGCGTTTTATAACTTCGTCAGAACCGCGGACGATATCGCCGATCATGGCTCGCTCGATGCGCAGACCAAGCTCAAATTGCTCGACGAGCTCGAGGCCGATCTGCTTGGGCAAGGCGCGGGCCAGCGCGAGGCGGTGGTGTTGCGCAACGCGCTGGCCGAGCGCGGCCTGCCGCCGCGTCATGCACGCGACCTGCTGACTGCGTTCCGGATGGACGTGACAAAACTTCGCTACGAGGATTGGGACGACCTGATCCACTATTGTTCCTATTCGGCGATGCCGGTCGGACGGTTCGTGCTCGACGTTCACGGCGAGAGCACCGCGACGTGGCCGGCATCGGACGCGGTCTGCGCCGCGCTGCAGATCAACAATCATCTGCAGGATTGCGGCAAGGACTTTCGCGAGCTTGACCGGGTCTACATTCCACGCGAGGCGCTGGCGCGGCATGGCGCGTCGGTGGAGGAACTTGGAGCGCCGCGCGCCTCGGCGGCGCTGCTGTCCTGTCTGCACGAACTTGCGGGGAAAAACGAAGCGCTGCTGCGTGAAGGCTGTTCGCTGGAACTCCAGGTCTGCGATGCACGAGTGGCCTGTGAGATTGCCGTGATCCAGACCTATGCGCGCCAGATCGTGCAACTGTTGAAGGTGCGCGATCCCTTGTGCGAGCGTGTCCACCTCAGCAAGGCGGCGATGGCCGGCTTCAGCCTGAGCGGTATCGCGGGCGCGGTCTGGCGCCGCGCTATCGCAAGCCCGGCGATTTCCAGATCGGCGCCGGGCGCATGAACCAGCACATGACCAGCCAGCCTGCAACCTTCCAGGGATCGGCATCGGGAAGCTCGTTCTATGCGGCGATGCGCATTCTGCCGCGCGCGCAGCGCGAGGCGATGTTTCAGATCTACAGCTTTTGCCGGCAGGTCGACGACATCGCCGATTCCGATGGCCCGCGAGAAGAGCGGCTGGCCGCGCTCCAGCAATGGCGCGGCGATATCGACGCCCTCTATCGCGGCGACCCGCCGGCGAGGCTGCGGGACTACGTGCCGTCGGTGCAGAAATTCGGTCTCAAGCGCGAGGATTTTCTCGCCATCGTCGATGGCATGGAAATGGACGTGCCCGCGGACATAAGGGCGCCGGACCTCGCCACGCTCGACCTCTATTGCGACCGCGTCGCCAGCGCGGTCGGGCGGCTGTCGGTGCGTGTATTCGGCCTGCCGCAAGACGACGGCATTCTGCTCGCGCATCATCTCGGTCGCGCGCTGCAGCTCACCAACATCCTGCGCGACGTCGACGAAGACGCCGGCATCGGCCGGCTGTATCTGCCGCGCGAAGCCCTGCTGCACGCCGGCATCACCAGCACCGATCCGCTCAGAGTCATGTCGGATCCCGCGCTGCCGAAAGTCTGTGCGCCGCTGGTGTCGCGGGCGCGGGCGCATTTTACCAAAGCCGACGAGGTGATGGACCGCAATAAGCGGCGCGGGGTGCGCGCGCCGCGGATCATGTCGAAATATTATCACGCGGTTCTGGACTTGCTGGTTGCCCGCGGCTTTGCATTGCCCCGCACCCCCGTGCGCCTCAACAAGGCGGCGCGCATCGCCATCCTGCTTCGCTATGCATTGATCTGATGCAGAGAAACGTCCAAGGAAACTTGCAAGGAAACGTTCACGTCATCGGTGCGGGAATTTCGGGCCTGTCGGCGGCGGTCCGGCTGGCCAATGCCGGCCACAAAGTTCATGTCCACGAAGCCACGCAGCAGGCCGGCGGGCGGTGCCGCTCCTATTTCGACGCCGCGACCAATCTCACCATCGACAATGGCAACCATCTGCTGCTGTCGGGCAATCGCCACGCGCTCGCCTATGCGAGGTCGATAGGCACGGAACAAGGACTGGTTGGACCGAAGCGCGCGCAGTTTCCGTTTGTCGACCTTGCCAGCGGCAGGCGATGGCAGCTCGACCTCGGCGATGGCCGCCTGCCGCTTTGGGTGTTCGACAAAAGCCGCCGCGTTCCGGACACCAGGCTTTCGGACTATCTCGCGCTTTCGCCGCTGATGTGGGCCTCACCGGGCAAGCTCGTCGGCGACACGATTCCATGCAGGGGCACGTTATATGATCGGCTGGTGCAGCCGCTGCTGCTGGCGGCGCTGAATGTCGACCCGCCGGAGGGCTCCGCGGGACTTGCCGGTGCGATCGTCCGCGAAACGCTGCTGGCGGGCGGCCAGGCCTGCCGTCCCTTGATCGCGCGCCAGGGCTTGAGCGCGGTTCTGGTCGAGCCGGCGATCGAACTGCTGCGGGCTAAGGGCGCATCGGTCCGGTTCGGGCATGAGCTGCGCGGGCTGGGCTTGGTCGGAAGCAATGTCAGCGAATTGAAATTCGGCGACGACGCGATCGTACTGGGTCCCGGCGATGCGGTCGTGATGGCGGTTCCGCCGCGCGCTGCGGCCTCGCTGCTGCCGGGCTTGCAGACACCCGCAAAATTCCGGGCGATCGTCAACGCGCATTTTCGCATCACACCATCTGAGGACCAGCCGGCGATAACCGGGGTCGTCGGCGGGCTTGTGGAGTGGCTGTTCGCGTTCCCGCAACGGCTGTCGGTGACCATCAGCAATGGCGACCGGTTGGTGGAACTGCCGCGCGAGCAACTGGCGCAGGCAATCTGGCGGGATATCTGCAAGGCGGCGGGGATAGAGGGCGATCTGCCGCCGTGGCAGATCGTGCGCGAGCGCCGCGCGACCTTCGAGGCCACGCCGGAACAAAATGCACTGCGTCCTGGTACGGTCACCTCTTACAAAAACCTGTTCCTCGCCGGCGACTGGACTGATACGGGGTTGCCGGCGACCATCGAGGGATCGGTACGGTCCGGAGACCGCGCCGCCGACCGCGTGCTGGCCATGCGCCAGGCCTGAAATCGAGCGACGAGAAATTTCCGCGAGCCAACACTGGAGATATCGAACGATATGGATTCCAGCACTGCACAGATCGGACCTTCCGCCGGAGATGCCTTGCAGGCAAGCATCGCCTCGGCGACGCGCGCGCTGCTCGGCCTCCAGCAGCCGGACGGGCATTGGGTATTCGAACTGGAAGCCGACTGCACCATCCCCGCCGAATATGTGCTGCTGCGCCACTATCTAGGCGAGCCGGTCGATGCGGTGCTGGAAGCCAAGATCGCCAACTACCTGCGCCGGGTGCAGGGCGCGCACGGCGGCTGGCCGCTGGTTCACGAGGGCGCCTTCGACATGAGCGCCAGCGTGAAGGCCTACTTCGCGCTGAAGATGATCGGCGACTCCGTGGACGCGCCGCACATGGTGCGCGCGCGCGAGGCGATATTGTCGCGTGGCGGCGGCATCAACAGCAACGTCTTCACGCGCTTCCTGTTGTCGATGTTCGGTGTGACGACCTGGCGGAGCGTGCCGGTGCTGCCGGTCGAGATCATGCTGCTGCCGATGTGGTCGCCGTTTCACATCAACAAGATTTCCTACTGGGCGCGCACCACGATGATCCCGCTGATGGTGCTCGCGGCGCTGAAGCCGCGCGCGCGCAACCCGAAAGGCATCGGGATCGATGAACTGTTTCTGCAGGATCCGCGCTCCATCGGCATGACGGCAAAGGCGCCGCATCAGAGCTGGGGCTGGTTCTCGCTGTTCCGCGGGCTCGACATCGTGCTGCGGACGATCGAGCCGTTGTTTCCAAAAAAGCTGCGGCAACGCGCGATCGACAAGGCGGTGGTATTCGTCGAGGAGCGGCTCAACGGCGAGGATGGTGTCGGCGCAATCTTTCCGCCGATGGCAAATACCGTCATGATGTATGACGCGCTGGGTTTTCCGCCCGATCATCCGCCGCGCGCGATCACACGGCGCGGCCTCGACAGGCTGCTGGTGGTCGGCGAGCAGGAAGCCTATTGCCAGCCCTGCGTCTCGCCGGTCTGGGATACCGCGCTCGCCACCCACGCGATCCTTGAAGCGGGCGGCGAAGCGGGCTCGCGCGCGGCAACCCAGGCGCTCGATTGGCTGCTGCCGCGGCAGGAATTGGACGTGAAGGGCGACTGGGCAGTGAAACGCCCCGACGTGCGGCCGGGCGGCTGGGCGTTTCAGTACAACAATGCATACTATCCCGACCTCGACGACACCGCCGTCGTGGTCATGGCGATGGACCGCGCCCGCCGCGGTGATCCCGGCGGCAAGTACGATGTCGCCGTCGACCGCGGCCGCGAATGGATCGAGGGCCTGCAGAGCCGCGACGGCGGCTTTGCGGCTTTTGATGCCGACAATCTCGAATACTATCTCAACAACATCCCGTTCTCCGACCACGGCGCGCTGCTCGATCCGCCCACCGAGGACGTGACCGCGCGCTGCGTGTCGATGCTGGCCCAACTCGGGCAGACCGTGGAGGACAGCCCGGCGGTCGCAACGGGCGTCGCCTATCTGCGCCGGACCCAGCTCGCCGAGGGGTCATGGTACGGCCGCTGGGGCCTGAACTACATTTACGGCACTTGGTCGGTGCTGTGCGCACTCAATGCCGCCGGGATCGACCATAGCGATCCGATGATGCGCAAGGCGGCGGACTGGCTGGTATCGATCCAGAACGGCGACGGCGGCTGGGGCGAGGATGCCACAAGCTACCGACTCGACTATAAGGGATATCAACGGGCGCCCACGACCGCCTCGCAAACGGCATGGGCCTTGCTTGGATTGATGGCGGCGGGTGAGGTCGGCCATCCGGCGGTCGTGCGTGGCGTGGAGTACCTAATGAGCACACAGACCCAAAAAGGTCTGTGGGATGAGCAGCGCTACACGGCAACGGGCTTTCCTCGGGTGTTTTATCTGCGCTATCATGGCTACTCGAAGTTCTTTCCGCTCTGGGCGCTGGCGCGGTATCGAAATTTGAAGAGCACCAACAGCAGGGTGGTAGGG
>NZ_DASYMN010000141.1:0-14024 GCF_036009065.1 Bradyrhizobium sp.
TCGGTCAAGAAGACCGGCCGCGCGGTGACGGTGGAGGAAGGCTGGCAGCAATCGGGCGTCGGGGCAGAAATCGCGGCGCGCATCATGGAGCACGCCTTCGATTATCTGGATGCGCCGGTGGCGCGGGTGTCGGGCAAGGACGTGCCGATGCCCTATGCCGCCAATCTGGAAAAGCTGGCATTGCCCTCGGTGGCCGAGGTGGTCGAAGCCGCCAAAGCCGTTTGCTACAGGTAGGCCATGGCCGGTCCGAAAGAGCAGCCGTTGCCCCCGGACGTCATCGGCCGCGAGGATGCCACCGAAGTGTTGCGCGCATTTGTCGTCGATGACGGGCTTTCGATCGCGTTCATGCGCGCGTTCGACGAGCCGGATATGTGGGGCCTGCTTCTGGTCGATATCGCGCGCCATGCCGCGCGCGCCTATGCGCGCGAAAGCGATTATACCGAGGACGAGGCGCTGACGCGCATCATCACAATGTTCGATGCCGAAATCGCGCGGCCAACCGACACGGGCAATACCACGCCGCGGTCGCAACAAGGTCACTGACAATGCCGATCAACATCCTCATGCCCGCGCTGTCGCCGACGATGGAAAAGGGCAACCTCGCCAAATGGCTCAAGAAAGAGGGCGACAAGGTCAAGTCCGGCGACGTGATCGCGGAGATCGAGACCGACAAGGCGACCATGGAGGTCGAGGCGGTCGACGAGGGCACCATTGCGAAGATCGTGGTGCCCGAGGGCACGCAGGACGTCCCGGTCAACGACGTGATCGCGGTGCTGGCCGGCGACGGCGAGGATGTGAAGGCAGCGGGTGTAGCGCCTCAGCAGGCCAAGGCCGAAGCGAAAGCGGAGGCAAAACCTGAAACCAAACCCGAGGCGCCGAAGGAGAAGCCGGTAGCTGCGCCGGCCGAGAAGGCGCCGGCACCGGCCGCTGCGGCGCCTTCGCCCGCTCTGGCGAAGGAGGCCGCTCCGCAAACCAACGGTCAGGCCCGCATCTTTTCTTCGCCGCTCGCTCGCCGCCTCGCCAAGGAAGCCAATATCGAACTGGCGCGCATCAACGGTTCCGGCCCGCACGGCCGTGTCATCGCGCGCGATGTCGAAGAAGCCAAATCAGGCAAGGCGCTGAAGGCTCCGGCTGCCGCACCCGCCGCGGGCGCGCCGAGCATCGCGCCGTCGATGTCGGACAAGCAGATCCTCGGACTTTACGAGGAAGGTTCCTACGAACTCATCCCGCATGACGGCATGCGGCGGACCATCGCGCAGCGGCTCACCGCCGCGACGCAGTCGATGCCGACCTTCTACCTCACCATCGATTGCGACATCGGCAAGCTCACCGCCGCGCGCGAAGAGATCAACGCCGCGGCGCCAAAGGACAAGGACAAGAAGCCGCTCTACAAGCTCTCCATCAACGACTTCGTCATCAAGGCGATGGCGCTGGCGCTGCAACGCATCCCCGAGGCCAACGTCAGCTGGTCGGAGGCTGCGATGCTCAAGCACAAGCATTCCGACATCGGCGTCGCGGTCGCGCTGCCGTTCGGCCTGATTACGCCGATCATTCGCAAGGCCGAGACCAAGTCGCTGTCGGCGATCTCGAACGAGATGAAGGATCTCGCCGCGCGCGCCAGGGCCAAAAAGCTGAAGCCGAACGAATACCAGGGCGGCACGTCGTCGGTGTCCAATCTCGGCATGTACGGCATCAAGGACTTTACCGCGGTGATCAATCCGCCGCAGTCGTCGATCCTCGCGGTCGGCACCGGGGAGCAGCGCGCAGTGGTGCGGGGCGGGCAGATCGTGCCGGCGACCATCATGAGCGTGACGCTGTCCTGCGATCACCGCGCCGTCGACGGCGCGCTCGGCGCCCAGCTGATCGGTGCGTTCAAGATGCTGATCGAAAATCCGGTGATGATGGTGGTTTGAGATGCCTCTGGTACGGGTTTCGTTGCGCCGGGGAAAATCCGACGACTACAAACGCGCGATCGGCGACGGCGTCTATCAGGCTTTGCGGGAAACATTCATGGTACCCGACGAGGATCGCTTCGTTACTGTGTCCGAACACTCCGAAAGCGAATTCCAGTTCAGCAAGACCTATATGGATATTGCGCGGACCGACGATCTCGTCATCCTCCAGATCACTGTGAGCAATACGCGTACCGTCGAACAGAAAAAAGCGTTGTTCGCACGGATCGTCGAACTGCTTTCGCAAAAGCCCGGCCTGCGCAAGGAAGATGTATTTATCAACCTGCTCGAGGTTGTGAAGGAAAACTGGTCGTTCGGCAACGGCGTTGCCCAATATGCGTGAGGCAAAGTAAACCATGGCCGACACCTCCTTCGACGTCATCATCATCGGTGCCGGCCCCGGCGGCTATGTCACCGCAATCCGCGCGGCGCAGCTCGGCTTCAAGACTGCGGTGGTCGAGAAGGCGTATTTCGGCGGCATCTGCAACAACTGGGGATGCATTCCGACCAAGGCGCTGCTGCGCTCGGCGGAGGTCTATCACCTGATGCAGCACGCCAAGGATTTTGGCCTGTCGGCGGAAAAAATCTCGTTCGATCTGCAAGCGGTGGTGCAGCGCTCGCGCGGCGTCGTGAAGCGCTTGAACGATGGCGTCGGCTATCTGTTCAAGAAGAACAAGATCACGGTGATCTGGGGCGAGGCGACGCTGGAAGCGCCGGGCAAACTGACCGTGAAGAAATCCTCCGTCGAGGCGCCGAAGGGCGCGCTGGGCGAGGGCGCCTATCAGGCCAAGCATATCATCGTCGCCACCGGCGCGCGGCCGCGGGTGCTGCCGGGGCTGGAGCCCGACAAGAAGCTGGTCTGGACCTATTTCGAGGCGATGGTGCCGGACAAGATGCCGAAGTCGCTGCTGGTGGTCGGCTCCGGCGCCATCGGCATCGAATTCGCGTCGTTCTTCCGCACCATGGGCGCGGAGGTGACCGTGGTCGAGGTGTTGCCGCAGATCCTCCCCGTGGAGGATGCCGAAATCTCGAAATTCGCGCACAAGGCTTTTGAGAAGCAGGGCATCAAGATCCTGACCAACACCAAGGTGACAAAACTGGAGAAGAAGAGCGACAGCGTGGTCGCGACCCTCGATGACGGCAAGGGCAAGACCCAGACCGTCGAGGTGGATCGGGTGATCTCCGCGGTCGGCGTGGTCGGCAACATTGAAAATCTCGGACTGGAAAAGCTCGGCGTCAAAACCGACCGCGGCGTCATCGTCATCGACGGCTTCTGCAAGACCAACGTGCCCGGCATCTATGCCATCGGCGACGTCGCCGGGCCGCCGATGCTGGCGCACAAGGCCGAGCATGAGGGCATCGTTTGCGTCGAAGCCATCAAGGGCATCCATCCGCATCCGATGGACAAGAACCTCATTCCCGGCTGCACCTATTGCCATCCGCAGGTGGCTTCGGTCGGCCTGACCGAAGCGAAAGCCAAGGAAGGTGGCCGCGACATCCGCGTCGGCCGCTTCCCGTTCGTCGGCAACGGCAAGGCGATCGCGCTCGGCGAGGATCAGGGCCTGGTCAAGGTGATCTTCGACAAGAAGACCGGGCAACTGCTCGGCGCGCATATGGTGGGCGCCGAGGTCACCGAATTGATTCAGGGCTATGTCGTCGCGATGAACCTCGAAACCACCGAGGAAGAACTGATGCACACCATCTTCCCGCATCCGACCCTGTCGGAGATGATGAAGGAAGCGGTGCTCGATGCTTACGGCCGCGTGCTGAATATGTAGGCCCTGGTGTCCCGGGCGCGATGCAGCGTAGGGCTCTTGCGAAGCGCTGCTTCGCAGAACCGGGACCCCGGTTCTTCGAGCAGCGTAGCAGTGTAGGGCGCAATAAGCGAAGCGCATTGCGCCGTCGAATGGCGCAATGCGCTGCGCTTATCGCGCCCTACTGACTGCGCTGCGTCCGGGGCACGCGGTTGTAATTGCTGGCGAAAAAATTTTTCGCATTCCTTATCCCCGTCCCCTAAACCTCGCTTATCCTGCTCGCGTCCTGTTCGGTGAAGGGGCCGCTTTCTAGAAGCGGTCCTTCGGCGGACAGAGCGAGAGCTGGCCGGACCGGGGCGCCCCGGAACGGTCGATGGCCTGGTTGGTGGAGCGCCGGGAGGCGCTGCGCCTAGCCTTGGGCGCGCGCGGTGCCTTGCCGCGCGAGGTGGGTACGTTAATCCCGCCTCTAAGGGTGCCCGCTGGTGCCCTGGCGCCTCCCGCCGCTCCACCCCCTCGCTTGGGATCGCGAGGGACTGGCAAACCTCGGACGCATTGCGCCGCGAGAACGCAGAGCCTTGGCTGTTTGAAATTTGAATTTGGAAATTGCAGCATCGTTTCCCGGGCGCGATGCAGCGCTCTTCGCGCTGCTTCGCAGAACCGGGACCCCGGTTGCAATTGAGAAAAGCTGGACCCCGGCTCTGCAGCGCACCGCTTCGCGAAGAGCTACGCGCTGCGCTGCGTCCGGGGAACGCAGCAACATGTTCTGAGCCAGTGATGATGAGCTCGTGTCGCGGGCGCGATGCGGCATTCTTCATGCTGCTTCGCAGAACCGGGACCCCGGTTCGAGATAAAGCCGGACCCCGGCTCTGCAGCGCACCGCTTCGCGAAGAGCTACGCGCTGCGCTGCGTCCAGGGAACGCAGCACCACAAGCCCCACACTCGGTGCAGCGTACAGCTCGTGAAGGGCGCACCCTTCCGCGGTACGCGCGAATCATGGTTGCCCGCCTGCAACGAATGTTGCGTGGACGCAACAGTCGTGAACATTTGGCGGACAAGTCGGCCGGCTCTTGCATGCGCCGCTATTTAGCCACACCCCTCCGTGCAATCATTGCTTCGTAGGCTGATGGCCACGGCGCTCGCGAAGGCGAAGGGAGTTTTCCCGGGACCAAAAGGAGATGGCTGGGGGAAACGGGTTCGCGATGGACGCCAAGACCAATACCGATAAGACCAAACTCAAATCGAGACTTCCGAGCCGCCATGTGACGGAAGGCCCCTCGCGGGCTCCGCATCGCTCGTATCTCTATGCCATGGGTCTGACCACCCAGCAGATACACCAGCCGTTCGTCGGCGTGGCGTCGTGCTGGAACGAGGCCGCGCCCTGCAATATTTCGCTGATGCGTCAGGCCCAGGCGGTCAAGAAGGGCGTCGCCTCCGCCGGGGGCACGCCGCGCGAATTCTGCACCATCACCGTCACCGACGGCATCGCCATGGGCCATGACGGCATGCGCTCGTCGCTGCCGTCGCGCGAATGCATCGCCGATTCGGTCGAGTTGACCATGCGCGGCCATGCCTATGACGCGCTGGTTGGGCTAGCCGGCTGCGACAAGTCGCTGCCGGGCATGATGATGGCGATGGTTCGCCTCAACGTGCCCTCGATCTTCATCTACGGCGGTTCCATCCTGCCCGGTAACTTCCGCGGCCAGCAGGTCACGGTGCAGGATATGTTCGAGGCGGTCGGCAAGCACTCGGTTGGTGCGATGTCCGATGAGGATTTGGACGAAATCGAGCGGGTGGCATGCCCTTCCGCCGGCGCTTGCGGCGCACAATTCACCGCCAACACCATGGCGACGGTATCGGAGGCCATTGGCCTTGCCTTGCCTTACTCGGCCGGCGCGCCCGCGCCTTACGAGATCCGCGATGCGTTCTGCACGACCGCGGGCGAGAAGGTGATGGAATTGATTGCCGCCAATATCCGCCCCCGCGACATCGTGACCCGCAAGTCGCTGGAGAACGCCGCGGCGGTGGTAGCCGCGTCCGGCGGTTCAACCAACGCCGGGCTGCACCTGCCGGCGATCGCCCATGAATGCGGTATCAAATTCGACCTGTTCGACGTCGCGGAAATCTTCAAAAAGACACCATATGTCGCGGATTTGAAGCCGGGCGGTCGTTATGTCGCCAAAGACATGTTTGAAGTTGGCGGCATACCACTTCTGATGAAGACATTGCTCGACCATGGATACCTTCACGGCGACTGTCTGACCGTTACCGGCCGGACCATTGCGGAAAATCTCAAGGGCGTGAAATGGAACCCGCATCAGGACGTGGTGCGGAGTGCCGACAAGCCGATCACCGTCACCGGTGGCGTGGTCGGCCTGAAGGGAAACCTCGCGCCGGAGGGCGCGATCGTCAAGGTCGCCGGAATGTCGAATTTGAAATTCACAGGACCCGCCCGCTGCTTCGACCGCGAAGAGGATGCCTTCGAGTCGGTGCAGAACAAGACCTACAAGGAGGGCGAGGTCATCGTGATCCGCTATGAGGGGCCCAAGGGCGGTCCCGGCATGCGCGAAATGCTCTCGACCACGGCGGCGCTGACCGGGCAGGGCATGGGCGGCAAGATCGCTTTGATCACCGACGGCCGGTTTTCCGGGGCCACGCGCGGCTTCTGCATCGGCCATGTCGGGCCGGAAGCCGCCATCGGCGGCCCGATCGCGCTGCTGCGCGATGGCGACATCATCGAAATCGACGCCGAGGTCGGCACCCTTAACGTAAAATTGACCGACGCGGAGCTCGCCGAACGTAAAACCAAATGGAGGGCTCGCGAGACAGACCATACGTCCGGCGCGCTGTGGAAGTATGCCCAGCAGGTCGGACCCGCGGTGGATGGTGCCGTTACCCATCCAGGTGGGGCGCGCGAGAAACAGTGTTATGCGGATATTTGAGGGGTTCATTTTTGCGTTGATTTTGGCCGCCACGCCGGTGGCGCTGCCGGCGTTTGCGTTCGAAGGCACCCCTGTCGGTCCTCAGGATACCGCTATCCCGGTGGTCTCCGCCCAGCCCGGGGCCGCGACTGCCCTGAAGAAGGCCGTGCCGCCGAGCACCGCGCCCGCCTCGCTGACGTCCCTGCAATATGCCGCCGAGGGCGGCCACCCCGTGGCGCAGTGGAAACTGGGGCGAATGTATGCCGAGGGTGACGGCGTCACCCAGGACTCCTTGCGTGCCTTCGAATATTTCAGCCGGATCGCCAACGCCCATGCCGAGGACAGCCCGTCGGCCCCGCAGGCGGCCATCGTCGCCAATGCCTTTGTGGCGCTCGGCCGGTATTACCTGAACGGCATTCCGAATACCAAGATCAAGGTCGACGCCGACCGGGCGCGGGAGATGTTCTCTTACGCCGCGTCGTATTTCGGCAATGCCGACGCGCAATACGACTTGGCCCGGCTGTACCTCAACGGCATCGGCACGCCCCGCGATTCCCGCTACGGCGCGCGCTGGCTCGGACTTGCCGCCCAGAAGGGCCAGCATCAGGCGCAGGCTACGCTCGGCCAGATGCTGTTCAATGGCGATCAGCTGCCGCGGCAGGCCGCGCGCGGCCTGATGTGGCTGACATTGGCGCGCGACAGCGCCGCGCCGGACGAGGCCTGGATCAAGGAAAGCTACAACAAGGCGATCGCGAAAGCGTCCGAGGACGACCGCGCGATGGCGTTGCAGATGCTCGAGCACTGGGTGCAGGGCCGCAAGGACTGAGGTATTGCCGAAAAACGCTCTCCGTGTCCCGGACGCGGTGCGGCATTCTTCATGCCGCTCCGCAGAGCCGGGACCGTATCAAGCACCGGCATTCGTTACGGCCCCGGCTCTGCAGCGCACCGCTTCGCAAGAGCTACGCGCTGCGCTGCGTCCGGGGCACGCAGACGGTTACGCCGCCTCCAGATCCAGGTCGATCCACATCGGAACGTGATCGGACGGTTTTTCCCAGGCGCGGACGTATTTATCGATTCCGACGTTGATAAGCCGGTCGCTGGCCTGCGGCGACAGTAGCATATGGTCGATCCGGATGCCCCAATTCTTCTGCCAGGCGCCGGCCTGGTAGTCCCAGAACGTATATTGGCCGGGCTCGTCCGAGACCGCACGCAGCGCATCGGTCAATCCCAGTCCAAGCAGCGCCTGAAAACTCTCGCGGGTCTGCGGCTTGAACAGCGCGTCGTTGACCCAGGCGGCCGGATTGTGGACATCCGGCGCTGCTGGAATGACGTTGAAATCGCCGGCGAGAACCAGCGGTTCCTCGGTCTTCAGCCGCTCCCTTGAATACTCAAGAAGTCGCGACATCCATTTGAGCTTATACGGATATTTATCCGTCCCGACTGGGTTGCCATTGGGCAGATAGAGACAGGCGACCCGCACCACGCCGGACTTCAGCGACACGACGCCCTCGAGGAATCGGGCGTGGATGTCCTCCTCGTCGCCGCCAAGCCGCGGGATGGCTTCTTGGAGCGGGTATTTTGACAGCAGCGCCACGCCGTTAAAGGTTTTCTGGCCATGGGTGACGACGTTGTAGCCGAGCTGCTCGATAGCCTCGCGCGGAAACGCCTCATCGACGCATTTGATCTCTTGCAGGCAGACGATGTCGGGCGCGCAGTCACGCAGCCAGGTCAGCAGATGTTCGAGCCGCTGGCGGATCGAGTTGACGTTCCAGGTGGCTATCCGCATGGCGTCGTCCGGTAACAACGATGTTAAATTTTCATCTCTGGCATACCATGATCCATGGCGCTGTGATAAGCCGTTAGAATAGGGCGCAAAAGTCGCCGTCAAGGGTTGGAAAAACCGGGCCGTCCCGATCCCTTGTGGAGCGGTTGACGTGAGATGTTATGAACAGACGTAATCTGATTGTTTGCGGAGCTGTGCTGCTTGTTGGCGCGTTGGCTGTCGCCTTCCTGACCCGCTCGTCGTGGATGGGCACCGGCGCCAGCGCACAAGGGCCGCAGCGGCCGCGCGTGGTTTCGGTTGAACTGGCCAGGGCCGAGCGCAAGCCGGTGCCGGTCGACGTCGATTCGATCGGGACGGTGACGCCGATCTCGAGCGCGGCGCTCAAGTCCCGCGTGGAAACCACCATTCTCTCCGTCCACTTTGAAGACGGCGCCAAGGTCAACCAAGGCGATCTGCTGTTCACGCTCGACTCCCGCCAGATCGACGCCCAGATCGAGCAGGCCGAGGGAATGCTGGCGAAGGATCAGGCCCAGCTTGAGGGAGCGCAGCGCGATCTGAAGCGTTACAGCGACCTGATCGGCAAGGGCGCCACCACCCAGGTCAACGTCGACAACGCCAAAACCCAGGCCGATATCCTCATCGGCACCATCAAGGCCGATCAGGCGGCACTGGACAATCTGAAGGTCCAGAAGAGCTACACCAGCATCCGCGCGCCATTCTCGGGACGGATCAGCGCCGCCAACGTGAAAATCGGGAATTTCGTCCGCCCGGCCGATACCGCGCCGCTGGCGGTGATCAATCAGATGGCGCCGGTCTACGTGACCTTCGCCATTCCACAGCGCGTGCTGGTCGATCTGCGCGAGGCCATGGCGACGGGATCGTCCAGGGTGATCGCGACCATCCCAGGCCACCAGAAGTCGGAAGACGGCAAGGTCGCCATGGTCGAAAACTCCGTGGATTCCGCCACCGGCATGGTCACGGTGCGTGGCGTCATGGACAACGCCAGCGAAACGCTGTGGCCGGGAATTCTGGTCGCGACCAAGCTGACCATTCGCACGGAAAATGCCGTGGTGCTGCCCACGGTCGCGGTGCAGCGCAGCCAGAGCGGCAACTACGTGTTCGTTGTCAAAGATGGCGTAGCGAAAGTTCAGCCGGTGAAGGTCGACCGCACCTTCCAGGGTCAGTCGGTGGTCACCGAAGGGCTTTCCGGCGGCGAAGACGTCGTGGTGGACGGCCAGTTGCTGCTGTCCGATGGCACGCGGGTCGAGCCCCGGCAGCGCAAGGCGGGAGCCTGAGCGATGACGCTCTCGGAACTTTGTATCCGCAGGCCGGTGATGACCACCCTGATCACGGCCTCGATCATCGCTTTCGGCGTGTTCGCCTTCCGGCTGCTGCCGGTGTCGGCGCTGCCAAGGGTTGATTTTCCAACCATCGCCGTGACCGCGACCCTGCCGGGCGCCAGCGCGGACACCATGGCGGCCTCCGTCGCCGGCATCATCGAGCGCCAATTGTCGACCATCGCCGGCATCTCGTCGATGTCGTCGAGTTCGTCGCAGGGCACGACGCAAATCACCATCCAGTTCGATCTCAACCGCAATATCGACGCCGCCGCGCTCGACGTGCAGACCGCGCTTACCATCGCGCAGCGCCGGCTGCCGATCGAGATGACGACTCCGCCGAGCTTCCGCAAAGTCAATCCGGCGGATTTTCCGGTGCTGTTCGTTGCGCTGGGATCGGCGACGCTGCCATTGTCCGCCGTCAACGAATATGGCGATATCACCATCGGGCAAGCGCTGTCGCAGATCCCCGGCGTGGCGCAGGCCATCATCTATGGCGCGCAGAAATTCGCGATCCGCGTGCAGGCCGATCCGGAAGCCGCCGCGGCGCGGGGCCTGTCGCTCGAGGATATCAGAGCCGCCGTCTCGCGCGCCAATTCGTCGACCCCGGTAGGGACGCTGAACGGGCCGAAACAGGATGTCGCGCTTCAGGCCTCCGGGCAAATGGACAAGGCGGCAGACTACAGCCGGGTCGTGGTGGCGTGGCGGAATGGCTCGCCCGTCAAGCTCGACGAGGTCGCCAAGATCTATGACAGCGTCGAAAACGACAAGATCGCGACCTGGCTGAATGACGAGCGCGCCATTGTGGTCGCGATTCAGAAACAGCCGGACGCCAATACGGTTGCCGTCGTCGATGCGGTGCGGGCCAAACTCCCCGCATTACGGGCACAAATACCGCCCTCCGTGACGATGAACGTGATGCTGGACCGCTCGGTCTCGGTCCGCCAGGCGGTGGCCGACGTTGAGGAAACCCTGGGAATCGCCGTCTGTCTGGTGATCCTGGTGATCTTCCTGTTCCTGCGCTCGGCCTCGGCCACCTTCATTCCCGCGCTTGCCGTGCCGATCTCGCTGCTCGGGACCTGCGCGGTCATGTACATGCTGGATTACTCCATCAACAACATGACGCTGCTGGCGCTGACATTGTCGGTCGGTTTCGTGGTCGACGACGCCATCGTCATGCTGGAAAACATCGTCCGCCATATTGAGCACGGCATGAAGCCGTATGAGGCGGCGCTCAAGGGCGCGCGCGAGATCGGCTTTACCATCATCTCGATCACCTTCTCGCTGATCGCCGTGTTTATTCCGGTGCTGCTGATGGGCGGCATCGTCGGCCGCGTGTTCCGCGAATTCGCGGTGACGATCTCGGTCGCGATCGTGGTGTCCGGTTTCGTGTCGCTGACGCTGACGCCGATGCTGTGCGCGCGCTTGTTGAAGGCGCACGATCCCGAAAAGAAAGAAAATTTCATCCTTCGCTGGTTCGAACGGATGTTCGCCGCGTGGCTGCGGGCCTATGAATGGGCGCTGGATTGGGTGCTGGCGAAGAAGGCACTGATGCTGATCGTCACCCTCGCCACGCTCGGCGGAACGATCGCTCTGTACATGGCAGTCCCGAAAGGTTTCTTCCCCCAGGAGGACACGGGTTTTCTGATCGGCGTCACTGAAGCCGCCACCGATACCTCGTTCGAGGCGATGACAATCCGCCAGAAGGCGCTGGTCGATGTGCTGAAATCCGATCCGGCGGTGGACTACATCAACAGCACGGTGGGGTCGGGCGGTCCCAATCCGACCGCGAATTACGGCCGCCTGTTTATCGGGCTGAAGCCGCACAAAGAGCGTGATGGCGCGGCCAAGGTGATCGGCCGCCTGCGGCAGAAGGCGACCCAGATTCCGGGCATGCAGGCCTTCTTCCAGAGCATCCAGAACCTCAACATCGGCGGGCGGATCTCGAAGAGCCAGTATCAGTACGTTCTGCAGAGCGGCGATACCGAGTCGCTCTATCGGCTGGCGCCGGAGATGCGCGAGAAGATCGCGAAGGTGCCGGGATTGGTAGACGTCACCACCGATCTCTACATCAAAAACCCGCAGATGACCGTCGATATCGACCGCGAAAAGGCCGCGGTCTACGGCATCACCGTCGATCAGGTGCGCAACCAGCTCTACAACGCCTTCGGCGCGCGTCAGGTCGGCACCATCTACATGCCGACCAACGATTATCAGATCATCCTGGAGGCGCAGCCCCGGTTCCGCGTCGATCCGTCGGATCTGTCAAAACTGTACCTGAAGACGGCCAACAACCAGACCATTCCGCTCGATGCGGTAGCGAAACTGGTGCCGTCCGTGGGTCCGCTGCAGATCAACCACCAGGGTCAGCAGCCGGCGGTGACGATCTCGTTCAACCTGCAGCCGGGCTATTCGCTGGGCTATGCGGTCGATCAGATCACGGCGCTCGAACAGGCATCCAATCTGCCGGTGACCATCGCTACGGGTTTCTCCGGTACCGCGCAGGTGTTCCAGGATTCATTGCGCGGGCAGGGCGTGCTGATCCTGGCGGCGGTATTCGCGGCGTTCGTGATCCTCGGGATTCTCTACGAAAGCTTCATTCATCCGATCACCATCATTTCCGGCCTGCCGTCGGCGGGCATCGGTGCGATCCTGACCTTGATGGCGTTCAACATGGAGATGTCGGTGATCGCGATGATCGGCATCGTGATGCTGGTCGGCATCGTCAAGAAAAACGCCATCATGATGGTGGATTTTGCGCTGGAGCGCCGCCGCGTCGGCTTGAGCGCCGAACACGCCATTCGCGAGGCGGCGTTGCTGCGGTTCAGGCCGATCATGATGACCACGTTTGCGGCGATCTTCGGCACGCTGCCGATCGCCATGGGCGCCGGAGCGGGAGCGGAGTTGCGCCAGCCGCTCGGCGTCGCCGTGGTCGGCGGCCTCTGCCTGTCGCAGCTGCTGACGCTGTTCATCACGCCGGTGATCTACATCTATCTCGACCGCATCGATCGCCGCCTGAAGCGCCGCCTCGAACCGCAATTCGACGAGGCCGAGGCAGCCGAGCGGCCGCGCGTGGTCGCGGCGGAGTGATGGCGCCCGGCTCGACCATGCGGGTTCTTCTCAAGCACGCCGCGATTGTTGCCGCCGTGACGCTGAGCATCGTCGCGGCGAACCGCGCCTGCGCGGACGAGCCCATCGAGATATTCGACGCCCATTTGCACTACAACTGGGAGCCGAAGCCCTATTACCAACCGGACGAGGTGCTGGCGCTGTTCAAAAAGCACCGCGTGACGGGCATTCTTGCGACCAGCCGTCCCAATACCGGCACCCACGCGCTGATGGATGCCAAAGCGGAAGGCCTGTGGGTCGTTCCCTTCATCCGGCCGTACCGCATCCGCGCCGACATCGGCAGCTGGTTCAACGACCCCGTCATCTTCGATCTGGTAAGGGACGAATTCAAACGCGGCTACTATCGCGGCATCGGCGAATTTCATCTGTCGGGGAAGGCTGCCGACACCGAGATGGTGAAAAAGACCGTCGACTTCGCGGTAGCCAACAATCTCTATCTGCACGCCCACGCCGATGACGAAGCCGTCGAAATCTTGATGCGGCACAATCCCCGGGCACGGATCATCTGGGCGCATACCGGCTTCGGCCTTGCCAGCGATCGCGTCGCGGCGATGCTCACCAAATATCCGAAATTGTGGGGCGAATTGTCTTATCGCAGCGGCATCGTCGACGGGGCGGGGAAGCTAACCCCGGAGTGGCGCGCCCTGTTCGAGCGATATCCGGATCGATTCCTGCTCGGCTCCGACACTTGGGTCCCTGAACGCTGGGCCAGCTACGGCGAGATCATGGCCGGCTATCGCGCCTGGCTGGCGCAACTGCCTCCGGCGGCGGCAAAGCAGATTGCACATGGAAATGCGCGGGCGCTGTTTGCGGACGGACAATAGGCTGGGGCCAATTTCTCGGCCCACGAAAGATTACGGTATTATGATAAGGACTAGGAGCTTGGTCCGTGTTCCGGAAGATAAAACTCTTCGAGCGATGCCGTAATCGCCGGGTCTGTCCTAAAGGGGTATACCTTATGTGCGTCCGCCTTGTTCTATACACCTGTCCATTGTAGACCGACAGTGAGGCGCTAGAGCACGCTGTTTTTATACGGAAACATATCCAGAGTTTTTAAAGTAGTTGAGGCACTCCTCCTTGGAGAAGAGATCGAGGAGTTTGCCGACCTTTCGCCACGTTGCCTCGATGTCGCGAGGCTCAGCGGCGCGCAT
>NZ_DASYMN010000142.1:0-23392 GCF_036009065.1 Bradyrhizobium sp.
CCATTTCAAGGACCGAACGCTGGAGTACCGTCTGCTGGATATCGATCACATCGACTATGACTATAATCCACCGCGACGACCGTCCCCAGGATCAGGATGGCATAAGAGGGATTACGTCTATGTGAACGATGTCGGGGCGTATGAGGGATTCGGTATCGCCTCTTCAAAAAGCAAGGCCATGGATATTTATCGACTGCACGAACAGGCAGCCTGCATACTAGCCGCGGATCTCAACAACGACGGATTTGCCGACCTGTTGGTCACGCATATTGGAGGCTACACCTCCAATTCGCCGGCCGCGAGAAATCTGAAAGTTGAAGTTTTGGGAAAGCCGCTGGCGGTACCTCCCGTAAATAAGTTATCCAAAGCGCCGACAACCTTTGAGCCTGGTGCGACTTGGCTGTACATCAACCAAACGGCCAAGAAGGCTGACCGCAATAATTGGGTTAAGATTCACCTGAATGACGATACCGCGAAAAACTTTTATGCAATCGGCGCGCAAGTTGTGGCGAATAGCAAGATCTATCGTACCGTAAGAGCTACCAATGGAGGAGCCACATGCTCGGCTCATGATCCCTTGATTGTCGGCCTTGGGAAGGATGAATTGAAATCCCTCCAGGTCCGGTGGCCGTCTGGCGATGTTGCAATGCAGAGCTACAGTTTCGAGCCGGGTACAAGCAATAAGGATGTTTGCATAAAGAGATCGTCGGGAATCGTTCCTTGTACCTAGCAGGTTTCAGGAGGAAGCCATCGGCTTTTGGCTCGGTCGAATTACGCTGTCGTTGCTGATGCGGTCTAGCCTGCACTTGGTAACGTGGGGCGAGGAAGTGTTTTGACCATATGTTAGTTGGATGGTCTTAACAGCCTCGCCGAGCAGCCTGACGCAGAGAGGAGAAGAACGACACCAACGCGTGCAGCTTCGAGTGAAGGAAGCGCGCAGGTTTTCTTCGATCCTGGCTCTGAAGGAAAGCAATGATGAAAAATGGACGCACAACTCAGTTTTCCTGGAGCGATCCATTCTTCCTGGAGACTTTCCTCACAGAAGAGGAAAAGTTGGTCAGAAGAACTGCAGAAAGCTATGCGGGCGACAAATTGGCTCCCCGCGTTAAGGACATGTACAGGCGCGAATACACACCGCGCGACATCTTCCTTGAATTCGGACAGCTTGGCTTCCTGGGGTCAACCATAAGCGGCTACGGTTGCACCGGGATCAACAGCGTATGTTCCGGATTAGTGGCATTTGAATTGGAGAAGATTGACTCAGGTTTCCATACGATGGTGAGCTCTCAATCAAATCTGGTCATGCACCCGATCCACGAATTCGGCAGCGAAAAGCAGCGAAAGCGCTATTTGCCCGGCTTGGCGAGCGGTGAATTGATCGGGTGTTTCGGTCTGACCGAACCCGATCACGGTTCCGATCCAAGCAGAATGAAAACCAACGCAAGGGCTGTCGAGAATGGCTATCTCTTAAACGGTCGCAAGACTTGGATAACCAATGCGCCGATTGCTGATGTTTTTGTTATTTGGGCGAAAGCAGAACCTCGAGCCACGATTAGAGGTTTTATTCTGGAACGGAATATGAAGGGTCTGTCGACGTCACCAATTGTCGGAAAACTGGGCCTGAGGGTTTCGGCCACCGGAGACGTCGTCATGGACGATGTCTTTGTTCCCATGGCAAACGTGCTCGAAGACATTTCAGGCATGGCCGGACCATTGAGCTGCATCAGCAAGGCCCGATACGGATTGTGCTGGGGTGCCCTGGGTGCCGCAACGGCTTGCTGGCACGAAGCAAGGCAATATGTTTTGGATCGACGTCAATTTGGCCGGCCCTTGGCCGCCAATCAACTCATTCAAAAAAAACTTGCCGATATGCAAACCGAAATCTCGATGGGGCTATTGGCGGCGCTGCATGCGGGACGGCTGAAGGACGACAATTCTCTCGCATCCGAGACAGCCGCGCTGCTCAAACGGAACGCCTGCGGGAAGTCGCTGGAAGTCGCTCGCACTGCGCGGGATATGCTGGGCGGAAACGGGATTTCTGACGAATATTCGGTCATGCGGCACATGTGCAATCTGGAAGCACTCAATACTTATGAAGGAACGCACGACATCAACGCTTTGATTTTGGGGCATTCCCAAACAGGAATATCCGCGTTTTCCATTTGAATGTTTGGCAACCTTTTAACGGAATGCAGCAGTCATCCATCCACGGAATGTGGACAGCCGAAAGATAGTCGACAGCAGCGCAAACGGCGGCCGTGCTTCAAATCGGCTATCACCGAGCGGAACTTGCTGGACCACAGCCGCGCCGGTTAAACCGGGCAGCGCACGCCGTTGCCGAGCCTGCCGCCAGCGTTACGTGCTGTAGTGCGCAACGTCTGCCAATCGAATTTTGCTCCTGACGATAACGCCGGAACCTCGGGCGACTTCTCTTTCCTCGCCGTCATATGCGATTGCTTCGACGATGAATTGCGTTTTGGTGTTGTTTACGACGCGCCCGATAGAGCGCATGTGACCAGATGACACCGGGCGAGTAATGTAAGTCGTAAATGACGTCGTAAGAACAAAAAATTCTGGTTCCAATGTACTGGCAGCGAAAAATGCCGCATCATCCAGCATCTTGAAATAGACCGAGCCGTGAACCGCGCCCGCAGAATGAAAAAACCGTTCCGATATCGGGATCCTGACCTCTGCCTCTCCTGGTGAAACGCGAAGTGTTGGCGAATAGAGCGCGTTGACGGCTGCAAGCGAGTACATTTTCACTAATTTTTCCAGATGAGAATCGTCGGACATCTGGCGACACCTAATCTGCCATCGATTGGCTTCACAAACTCTATCAGCTTTACCCAGAGTTGGTGACGGCCTAGAGTTTAGGCGTCACGCTTTGGGCTTGAGGTTGCCATCGTACCAACGTCAATCTGGTCGAAGTTAGCATGTTTCATCCGAATTATCAACGATCGGCTGCTATCATTGAATATTCAGCAGCTTTTCTCGACGACCCAAAGGGTCGCTGGGCGCATCCATGTGGCTCCAGCTCCATGCTCCAACGTCCATCGAATCATCGTCGCCCCTAATGGTGCTGTCGAACGATTCAACGACGCGGCCATATGGATTCCATGTTGTTTGCGATCTACCCATCACCTCGATGAATTGCAGCCCTTCTTGGGCGCATTCGCTTGCCGATCCAATCGGCACGGCCAGTTGCGGCTCTCGACGGATTGGCTGCAGCAAGGTATCTCTCAACTCGCACGCAGAGACTTCAAGCCAGCCCTGTTCGTCCTGAACCAACTGTGGGGCGCGTGAAGAAACACTCAGGCCTCTGAAGTGAATTAAGTACACCAGCCAATCACTTCGGCGCTTGGGTATGGCTGCCGATCCACCGGGAGGCCGATTCAGCATGGATCACGCCGGCACGTTTCACCGCCTCGCCAAGGTGCTAGGTGCAACGCTCTTCTTCGCGGCGATCCTGCTGCTGGCGGTGCTTATCAAGGGCCATCTCGAGCTTGCCGAGGTCACGAGCCGGCTGGCAGCATTGAGGGATTGGATAAGGCTGCATCCAAATCTTGCAGCTCTCTCTTACGGGTTGGTCTATGTGGCCGTGACCGGTTTGTCGCTGCCCGGCGCAGCAATTCTTACACTCATCGGTGGCAGCTTGTTCGGCCTGTTGACAGGAACCGTGCTCGTCTCATTCGCAAGCGTCATTGGTGCGACCCTCGCCATGCTCTCCGCCCGCTATTTTCTCCGCGATTCAATCGAGCGTCATTTCCCCGAGGCTGTCGCCAAAGTTAACCAAGGCGTCGCGACCGGAGGCGCCCGTTACCTGTTTGCCTTGCGCCTTATTCCGGTGTTTCCCTTCTTCCTTATCAACCTGGCGACAGGCCTGACGCGCATGTCGGCCCTCACCTTCGCCTGGGTAAGTCAACTCGGGATGCTGCCGGGCACCATCGTTTACGTTAATGCAGGCCAGCAGCTTGCTTCGATACAAAACGCCGGTGATGTCTTGAGTGCGCGCGTCATTCTTGCTTTCGCCGCCTTGGCGGCCTTGCCCTTCGCTGCCAAGGCCGGGAGTACGTGGTGGACCGATCGCAATGCGTTGCAGAGTTGGCGGCGGCCTCGCCGGTTCGATTATAATCTTATTGTGATCGGTGCGGGCTCGGCAGGCCTTGTAACCGCTTTCATCGCAGCGACCGCCCGCGCCAAGGTTGCGCTCATCGAAGAGGGCGAGATGGGCGGTGATTGTCTGAATACCGGCTGCGTCCCCTCAAAGGCGCTGATCCGTTCGGCAAAGCTGGCCAAGGAGGGCCGGCATCCACAGCGCTTGGGGCTAAACGGGGGACTTGAGCCCGACTTTGCCGCGATAATGGACCGGATCAAACGAGTCATCGCGCGCGTTGCCCCGCATGACTCCGCCGAACGCTATCGCGGGCTGGGTGTCGATGTGATTAAGGGGCGGGCCAAGATCGTTGACCCTTGGACGGTCGAGGTCGCCGGACGCAATCTGACAGCACGGCGGCTTGTTCTTGCGACTGGAGCCGAGCCAGCGGTGCCGCCAATACCCGGGCTCACAAATGTCGAGCCTCTGACCTCTGAAACGCTTTGGAAGCTGACGGAACAGCCAAAGCGGCTGCTTATCCTGGGCGGTGGGGCTGTCGGTTGTGAGCTCGCCCAGAGTTTCGCGCGGCTCGGATGTGAGACGACACTTGTGGAAGCCCTTCCGCGACTGATCGCCGGTGAGGACGAGGATGTCAGCGAGGCGGTGCGTGCGGCCCTTCTGGCAGATGGCGTAAAGGTTATCACCGCCGCCGATGCGCATTCGTTCGAGCAGGCCGGCCAATCGCGGATAGCCCACTTGGCAGACGGTCGCGACATTGCTTTCGACCGTATTGTGATCGCTGTCGGCCGCCGTCCACGCACGCGAGGTTTCGGGCTCGAGGAGCTCGGACTCCTGGATAACAATGGGCGGCTGATCGTCGATGACCGTCTGAGAACGCGCCTTCCAACAATCTATGCCGCCGGCGACGTTATCGGACGGCTGCAATTCACCCACGCCGCCAGTCACTATGCATGGTTCGCCGCGATGAACGCGCTCTTTGGCAACTTCAAGAACTGGAACCTGCACACAAAGGCGTTCCCGGTGGTGATCTACACGGATCCAGAGATCGCCCGTGTCGGATTGAGCGAAGCCGAGGCGCGCGCGACGGGCACGGCTTACGAAGTGACCCGTTATGACCTCGCTGAACTTGACCGGGCCATCGTTGACGAGGCGAACGAAGGCTTCATCAAGGTGCTGACAGAAGTAAACAAGGATCGCATCCTGGGTGCCACGATTGTCGGCGCGCGGGCCGGTGACATGCTTGGGGAATTCACACTCGCGATGCACCACGGCCTCGGTCTCAATTCGATCCTTCGGACCATCCACCCCTACCCGGGCTGGATGGAAGCAGCGAAGGCGACGGCCGGCGAATGGCGACGGGCCCATGCACCAGCCTGGGCGCTGGCGTTATCGGCCCGCATCCTTCAATGGCTGAGAGGCGGATGTCATATTCGATCGTCGCGTCCTCCCCCCGTCGACGGAATGCCGCGTTGAAGGACCAAGCCGATCGGGTGTCAGTTCCAAATTTCTGCCTTGGCGAAACTAACCTGCCCGATCGTTTCTGCCTGCCATCAAGGTTCTACAAGAAGATGGAATCTTGCTGGCATGATAGGTCTGCAATTTCGCGCTGAAGTGACGGTAGATCGACCGGCGAGGCCGACTCTCGTTGGCCGTGGCGTTGATTGGCTTTCCGTCGAGATTTGCTACACAGACAGCTTCGCGACGGTGCATTGCAATTTGTTCCACCGGGTCGGGCGGAAAAAAGTGCGGAACCGAGCTTGCCGTGCGCTGTTATTTCGTCGGGCAGCACCTGAGGAACTGAACGATGAAAAGCGCACTTATTTTCGTTGCCGCGGCCGGCTTGACCCTCGCTGCGAGCGTTGCGACCGCGCAAGAAACCCGTATCGGCGTCGGCGTCGGCCCGGTTGGTGCCGGCGTAACGGTCGGCCAAAGCCCGAGCTACGAGGAACGCCGCACGACGGTGATCAGGGAGCGCGAGCCCCGCGATTCGACCGTGGTGATCCGGAAGGAACGTCGGGAGCCGCGGGACAAGGTCATCATCCACGAGCGCGACTGACGCTGAAACAAAGTGACGAAAGAGGCCGCCCTCGGGGCGGCTTCTTTTTTGCCTTTCGCAAGTTCGGGAGAATTTGCTTCGGAAAGTCGTTGATATCTGCGGATGAGCGTCCCTGGCGCTATATTCGGCGATACCAGCGCGCTGGTCCGATGGCCTTTGGAAAATGGGGGAGCGAGGTTGGCCGATACGATCATTTCCTCCGACTAAAGCCGCAACAAGCTGCTGAAGATCGCCGCTGGCGGGGTGCTGACCGGCGTTCTGACCCCGCTGTTCCAGCCTGTCGTCGACAGGATCGCCGGCGGGCCCGGCGAATTTCCGCATCGCGCTGCTCGGCCTGCCGTTCGCGATGCGCGTTGCGATTCTGGTGCGGCGGCTGAGTTCCAATCCATGGTGGACGGCGCCGGCTGCGGCGGTCATCACGATGATCGCCTTCGTCTGCGCCGTGGATGCCGCGGTCTGGATCGACGGGCAGGTCGGGGATGTCGCCAAAGCTGCACGACATATTTGCGCGGCCTTGCCGGAGGTTTTGTCGGCGCAGGCGTAATGACGCTCGGGAAAGGCCTGCTGCCTTCAGGTCCGCGCGATCCGGCGGCGTGGCTGCCAATGCTGGTGATCGGCACCGTCGCCGGCGCGCTGCTGGCGCTGGACAATGCGCTGGACCTCGATCTGCCTCGGTGCTCTATCCGGTCTGGCAAGCCGGCGTCGCGGTCGGGCTGGCGATGGCCTAGCAGCGGACTACGGCGCGACGGTGAGGGTCGCCTTCAATGGCGGGACGGCAACTTCTCAACCTGCATAAGAGGTTTCGATCCCTTCGCCCGCTCCAATACCTGGGCCAAATTCGTTTTTTTGCTGCCGGTGGCAAGAACTTAAGTGGCGATTTGACTTGCAGCATTCATCGAAAGAGCATCAATTTTCCATCAGATATCCATCCAACACTTTCCGGGGTCGAGCCTGTAAACGCGCTAGCTATTGACCTTCCAATAATAGGAGGTTGCAATGCAGCGGACCATATTCGGATTTCTGACCAAATTTCTCGAAGGTGCGGCAATATCGGTCGCTATGTATCTCGCCGGGTGGATCACGATCGTATCTGCCTCCGCAGCTTGGCGATTTCTAGGTCACGTAGCAGGTAATATCGCCCTTCATTGGATTTTTGGCTATTGAGGATGCCATGAGCGAGAAGATCTTCGAAATCACCGCCGATGGCCGTTGTTTTCGTTTCGATCTCCAAAGGAGAGCTCTCTTCAAAGATAGCGATAAGCTTGTCCACCTCACTCGGCAACAATTGGACCTGTTGACTTACATGGTTCAGCAACCTTCTCGCGCACTCTTGGACCAGAACGACCTAACCAGGAACGTTTGGCCAGCGAGTGAGTTCCGTAAGGCCACGCCTGCGGCCGTGCATCAAGCGGTCAAGTCGCTGCGCGAAGCTCTTGGCAAAGAAGGCGGGCATTTTCTAAAGATTGTACGAGGTCAAGGGTACCGCATTGACGCCGAAATCAAGCTCCTCGAAAAACCTGCTCTCCAATTAGATACGTCCCCGTTAATCAGCGGTGAGACGCGAGATCAGACTGCAGATACTCCTCAATTGACGCGAGGGGGGCAGATAACACGTATAAGCCCGCGCAGTCCTGAAGAAATTATGGCGTTCTTGCTGTTTATTGATCAATTCCCGGTCGGCATTTGGGGCGCGTCGCTAGAGAGTGCTGCCGACCTTTGGGGCCACAAAAACGATCCAGGCAGCATTACCATTAGTACTCGTGCCTGCATAGGACTAACAGGCACAACCGGTTCGGTATCTCTTCCGCCGATAACAGCTTACCGAATGTATCTGGGTTTACGAAGAAGCGGATCTGGAGCGTTTGGAATGCTCCGGGATCCCGGAAGCTCATGGATGCCCAATCCGGATGTTCAAGAGCACGCGAGGCATACCGCTACAGCCCTTCAATTCTTTCACTATTATGATGGAGTCGAGCACCCGTTTGTAATAGGGGCGGTGGAATATCTGCTCAGGCCTGATACACGAACAGTCTCCGGATATTGGGCAGACAAAGTTGAAAAATCCGATGTGGCGGCTGATCCAGTGACCGTGGCGTTCGTCGTAGGAGCGCTCGAAGAAGTATACCGCGCGGCATCCGATGCGCATACCGGTAAAGAGGCTGCCTTGCCGGCAACATCAGGAATTAATGAGGCGATCCAAGTTGGTCTACACTACATACACTCCACCAAGCTTCGCACCTCAGAAGGAATGTGGCACTACAAATTCAGTAACGAACTATCGCGTAAGCGCGTAATGGATAATCTATATCAATACACAGCTGATGTGCTTGCCCAAACCGGTCCGTCGTGCACCCGTTTGAATATGTACCTCGAAGAAAGCAAAGCAATCGCGCACCGATTAAAGCGAATATCTAACGGGTACAAAGGCGGCTTGCCTCAATCACCGTCGCAAAATACGCCTCACTTGGACACGACAGCAACTCTTATTGAAGCGCTATGGCAGCTGCAAGAGCCTCTCGAATCGCTTGAAGCTCAGTTCCTGAGTGCCTACGAGCTAGCCCGCAGGAGAGATGTATGTGAGCTGTCTACCGCCAGTGGGTGGTCTTCTTTTCTAATGCTCTCGAGGCGGCCCTTTGGAGAGAAGCTTCGAATTAGCGTGGCGCGGGCGGAGGAGTTATTGAGTGCGGGAAATGAACTCGCTCTGAAAGTTGGCGCCGCAGGGTCGATACCCCCACTGCCTGAGGCAAGCGAAGAATTCATTCGCGGCCTTCTCAAGCGGCGGCAAGCCCGTCAACCTGGCTAGGAAATGCTACGAGAACATCGAAGGGTGCCGCTTTATGCCTTCGCGCTAGGCTACGGCGCGACGGTGAGGGTCGCCTTCATGTTGGGATGGAAGCGGCAGTAGTAGTCGATCGTTCCGGCCTTTTTCAATACAAACGTCACGGTTTTCTTCGGCGGCATCGCCACGTCAAAATCGCCGTTTCGCGCGGTCGCGGTATGGGCGAAAATATCCCGGTTGATCAGCTCGACGGTGTCGCCGACTTTTGCCGTGGCTTCGGCCGGCGAGATCAATAGATTTTCCATCGATATCTGAATCGTCGCCGCATGCGCCGAGGCGGGCGCTCCCAACACCAGTGCTGCAGCAATCGGGAGAACCCATCTCGGCATCACGTGATGGTCCTTATTTCAGCGCCGCGGCGACGTGTTCGGCGTGCTGCTGATGACCCTGGAAAATCTTCAGGCCGGTCTGCAGCAGGCTCTTCAATTCCGCGTTGCTGGCGGACGGAATGAGCTGCGTCTCCAGCGCGCCGTTGACCGCCTTGTGGTAGGCGACTTCGTTGGCGACGTAGGCCTTGTCGTAGGCCGCGCCGCTCAGCTTGCCGAGTTCGGCGAGCTTGTCGGCGGCATTCTTCGACAGGGACCTGCTGGTATCGTTGTCTTCCGGCGTGACCTTGAGCTTCTTGACGAGGTCCAGCGCCTGCTTGTTCACGGCCTCATGGTCGCGCACCATGTCGTCGGCGAACGCCTTGACCTCCTTGCTGCTGGCCTTGCTCTGCGCCTGCTTTGCCGCGTTGATATCGAGGACGCCGGCGGTGTAGGCGATATGCGCGATCTGCGGATCGGTCGGCTTGGCGCCTTGCGCAAGCGCAGCACCGCTCAACAGGCTAGCCGCGGCGATCGCCGCGCTCAATCGAACGAACATGGTTTGACACTCCTGTGGCGCCGGGCGTGAAGCGCCGGCGTCGTTGGTTGAACACAGGGAGTTGGATGGCGCGGACGCGGCGAGGTTCCCGAAAATTATGCGCCGAGCTCAAGTCTTTTCAAGACGGCGTCGGTGAGGCGTTCGCAGCGCTTGCCAGCGAAGGGAAAGGCTTCCATCACCACCGGGCCGATTTTCTTTTCGACATTGTCGCGCAGCATGGTCCGCGCCCGGTGCAGCCGCGTTTTCACGGTTTCCGGCTTCAGCTTCAGAAGTTTGGCGGTTTCCTCGACATTCATCCCCTCGATCACGCGGGTGATGAAGACGATGCGAAAAGCCTCGGGCAGTTCGTCGATGGCGCGCTCGACGACATGCTGGATTTCACGCTGTGCCATGGTCTTTTCCGGATCCTCGGATGCGGCCGAATGCGGAAACCGGATGATCTGGGCTTCCAGCGTGCCCGGCGGCAAGCTGTTCAATTCGACGCTGGGCCGCTGCCTTCGTAACCGCCCCAAGGCCTCGTTCATGGCGATGCGGGCAAGCCATGTCGCTAGGCTGGAATCGCCACGAAAACTCTCCAGATGGGTGAATGCGCGGACCCAGGTTTCCTGCACCACGTCCTCGGCCTCGCCGTCATTGCGCAGGATGCCGCGAGCGATCCGGTAAAGCCTGCGGTTGTTCGCCTGCATGATGGCGCGAATGGCGGCCTCGTCGCGGCCGCGGGCGCGTTGGACCAGATCGGCATCGCAGGTTCCGACAGGAATTTCCGAGGCTTGCGCAGGCTGCATGATGGTCACCCGGGTCCGACACCACTGTACCGCTGCTGGTTGGATGCGGCACGGGCAAGTAGGTTCCCGAGAATCGCCAAATGTTGGCGCGGCATTACCGCGCCGCGATCACCATGATTTCGACGCCATATCGGGGCTGCGCAAGTCCGGCCTCGACGGTGGCGCGCGCCGGCGTATTCCCCGGCGAGACCCAGCTGTCCCACACCGCGTTCATTTCCGCGAAGGTGCCCATATCGGGAAGATAAATCGTCGCGGACAGCAGCTTCGATTTGTCGCTGCCCGCTTTGGCGAGATGGCTATCGATGATCAAGAGCACCTCTTTGGTCTGCTCCGTCACGCTTTTGCCCGCCGCCGTGTTCGCCACGACGCCGGCGAGATAGATGGTGTCGCCATGAACCACGACCTGGCTCATGCGCGGGCCGGTCTCGAAACGCTGGATGGTCATACTGTTCTCCGAATTTGGGTGGCCGATACTTAGCGCGGGGGTGCGCGCTACGCCAATACAATTCCGGCGGCGCGCTTCTTACGCCACCGCCTTCGCCGCCGCGCGCCCCGCATTCCTCCCGGAAAACAGGCAGCCGCCGAGGAACGTGCCCTCCAGCGAGCGATAGCCGTGCATGCCGCCGCCGCCAAAACCGGCGGCTTCGCCCACCGCATAGAGCCCCGGCATGATCTCGCCGTCGCTGCCGAACACGCGGGAGTCGAGATCGGTCTCGAAGCCACCCAGCGTCTTGCGGGTCAGGATGTTGAGTTTTACCGCGATCAGCGGACCGTGCGCGGGATCGAGAATCCGGTGCGGTTTTGCGGTGCGGATCAGGCGGTCGCCGATATATCTGCGCGCGTTGTGGATGCTCATCACCTGGGTATCCTTGACATACGGATTGGCGATTTCGCGGTCGCGCGCCTCGATCTGGCGCTGCAGGTATTCGAGCTTGAGCAGATTGTCGCCGCTGAGCGTGTTCATGGCGGCGACGAGGTCGGCAAGGTTGTCGCGGACGATGAAATCGGCGCCCTTGCTCTTGAAGGCTTTCACCGGCGCCGGCGCGCCCTTGTTGGTGGCGCGGCGCGCGGTCATCAGCCAGCTTTTTCCGGTGAGATCGGGATTCTGTTCCGAGCCCGACAGCGCAAACTCCTTCTTGATGATGCTTTGGGTCAGCACGAACCACGAATAGTCGTAACCAGTACTCATGATGTATTGCAGTTGCCCGAGCGTGTCGGAGCCGGGAAACAGCGGCGAGGGCAGCCGCGTGCCGGTGGCGTCGAACCACATCGACGACGGCCCCGGCAGGATGCGGATGCCATGCAGCGGCCAGATCGGATTGAAGTTCCTGATGCCCTCGACATAGTGCCACATCCGGTCGCGGTTGATCAGCCGCGCGCCCGCCGCCTCGGTGATGCCGATCATGCGGCCGTCGACATGGGCGGGCACGCCGGCGATCATGTTTTTCGGCGCTTCGCCAAGGCGTTTCGGCCAGTTCTGCCGGACCAGATCGTGATTGCCGCCGATGCCGCCGGAGGCGACGATCACCGCCTGCGCACGCAGCTCGAACTCGCCGCTGACCACGCGCGAACTGCTCTCGCCGCGCGCCACGGTTGACGGCTCGAGGATCGCGCCCCGGACGCCGTCGACCGCGCCGCCGCTCGAGGTCAGCGCATCGACCCGATGGCGAAACCGGAAGCTGAGCAGGCCGCTGGCCTGGGCCTCGCGGGCGCGCCGTTCGAACGGTTCGACGATGCCGGGGCCGGTGCCCCAGCTGACGTGGAACCGCGGCACCGAATTGCCGTGACTCATGGCGTCGTAGCCGCCGCGCTCGGCCCAGCCGACCACCGGGAAGATGCGGTGGCCCATCGCGCGCAGCCAGTCGCGCTTCTCGCCGGCGGCGAAGGCGACATAGGCGTCGGCCCATCGCCGCGGCCAGTGATCCTCATCGCGGTCGAAGCCGGCCGACCCCATCCAGTCCTGCAGCGCGAGATCGTAGCTGTCCTTGATGCCGAGCCGGCGCTGCTCCGGCGAATCGACCAGGAACAGCCCGCCGAACGACCAGAACGCCTGCCCGCCGAGGCTCTGCTCGCCCTCCTGCTCGACCACGATGACGCGTCTGCCGGCGTCGGCAATTTCCGTTGCCGCCACCAGGCCCGCGAGCCCGCCGCCGACCACAATGACATCAGCCTCATCGGCCATGGTTCGCCCCCCTGCCTTCACGGGATTGAAGCCTGCCGCTTTAACGGCGGTCAACGGCAAATACTGTCTTGACGGGTGCACGCGCGGCTGTGCTGCCGCAATTTGTGCCGACTTGGGATATCCGGCAGGCGAGAGTGCATCCCGCGTGCAACACTCGATTTGAATTTGGTTTGAACGCCTGCCGGCATCTGGACAAAACCGTGATCTCGCAACACGCTGGCGATGTCTTGCATCACTCAAGACAGTCAGATTCGGGTTCGACGGGTTTTGGACTGGGGCTGGTCATGAAGTTCATTACGGGGTTGCTCGCGGCGGTCTTGCTGGTCGCGGGCGTCGGGGCCGGTCATGCCGTGGTTCGGATCGCCGACGACCGCGGCGGCCGAATCGGGACCTATGTGGACAAGTATCAGGGCCTGCGCAGCTCCGGCGAAACGGTGATCATCGACGGCCTCTGCGCCTCGGCCTGCACCATCGTTCTCGGCGCCGTTCCCCACGACAAGATTTGCGTCACCTCCGCCGCCAATCTCGGCTTTCACGCCGCCTGGGATTTCGGCGCCAATGGCCGCGCGGTGACCAATCCCGAAGCCACCCAGATGCTGTATTCGATGTACCCGTCGGAAATCCGGCGCTGGATCGCAAAGCGCGGTGGGCTGAAGCCGCGGATGATTTTCCTGCGCGGCCGCCAGCTGATGGGCATGTACAAGCCCTGCTACATGGACGCCCAGGCTTCGGTCTCGCGCTGACGTCATTGCCAGGAGCACTTGCGACGAGGCAATCCAGCCCTTCCAGGACCGGCGCCCGCGACTTTCTGGATGGCTTCGCGCATCGGACGACGCGCCGCGCGGCCCGCTGGCTTGCAATGACATCCTCCTCAGCATGACGTGATTAAAGCCACGCCGGTAACGCTTGCCCGGCGGGCGCGCTGGCCCTATCTGAGAGGGATGCTGAATACGGTACACCAGGCATCCGTTGAGGAAAGCGCGGCGCCTGCACCGCGTCCGCTGGGGGGCCTGGCGTTCGGGATCACCGCCGGCAGCGTCGTTCTTGTCGCGGCCATATTGCTCGGCGCCTCGGTGTTGTGGATCCACTATGGCACCGCCGTCTTCTTCGAGATGATCACATCGGGCATCGCCGCCTGTTTCTGATCTGATCCAAGGGAATTCCATGATGGATCGGACTACCCGGCCGCTTATCGTCGTCGCAGCGTTCGCCTCCAGCCTGGTCGTCGGGCTGGTTGTTGTATTGTGGATGCTTGGCGGATTGCGCGGCGTGACGGCGCCGGCCGCGATCGGCGGACCGTTTCAACTCACCGACCAGGCGGGGCGGACCGTCACCGAGAAAAATCTGCAGGGAAAACCGACGCTGATCTTCTTCGGCTTCACGCATTGCCCCGACGTGTGCCCGACCTCGCTGTTCGAAATCTCCGAGGTGCTGCGCGCGATGGGCGGGGATGCCGACCGCGTCAATGCCTATTTCATTTCGGTCGATCCGGAGCGCGATACCGCCGCTGCCATGAAGGATTACCTGTCGAGCTTCGATCCGCACCTCAAGGGCCTGACCGGCGACAAGGATGCGGTGGCGAAAGTGATCTCCGGCTTCCGGGTCTATGCCAAGAAGGTCCCGCTCAAGGATGGCGACTACACCATGGATCATACCGCGCTGGTTTATCTGCTGGATCGCGACGGAAAATTCGTGGCGCCGTTCAATCTGAAGCGGACGCCCGAGGAAGCGGCGAAAGATCTCAAGCGTTATCTTTGAAATCCACGTCGACGTTTCATCAGATGCTTTGCCTGCGCGGGCGGCGTCGCGGTTGATGTGCGGCTCGTTGTAAGGCCGTGCTCCGTTTTCTCCCAACGATAGGGATCGCGCCAAAGCTGCCACAGTGCGCGCCATGCGGCGATCGAAAGAAAGCCCCAGTAGAATGGCGTCAATGCAAGAACCCACCCGGCGCGAAGATTACCGCGGCGGGCCAACCCCATCAGGCCGACCGCGATCGTCGACAGAAAGCCGGCGGCGAGGGTGGCGATGTGCAACGCCGCCAGCGGACCTGCGAAGAACCAGCCCGACGTAGTGCCTGTGATCAGGGACAAGAAATACCCTGCGAGTTCCACAACAAGAATCGGATACGCCAGCGCGGTCAGCACGTTGCCGCCGACAATGATGTTGAGCGTCAGCAATCCGCGTAGGCCGGCTTGCCGCCACAGCCGCCTTGGCTCACGCATATGAACGCCCCAGGTCTGCATCCAGCCCTTCATCCAGCGCGAACGCTGTCCGAGCCAGGCCTTGAACCGGATCGGGGCTTCCTCTGTTGTGGTCGAATCGAATGTGACCGATCGGTAGCCGAAGCGCGCGAGGCGAAAACCGAGGTCGGCGTCCTCGGTCACATTCCAGGCGTCCCAGCCGCCGACCTCGCGGAGCACCGCAGTACGGAAATGATTCGACGATCCGCCCAGCGGCAACGGCATCCGCATCGCCGCAAGGCCTGGGAGAAATACGTCGAACTGTCCGGCATATTCGGCGGCGAACGTCCTCGACAGCGGTATTATGGCGCAAACGCCACAAGCTTCCGAACGGCGGGATTCTCACATGAATAGGGAGGATTCGAGCTAGAGGAGGCGCGCCGTGCGGGCGCGGGCGGCTTGGGTCGCTGTTTTCGGTATCATTTCAATCGGGCTAGGCGAACGAGCTTTCGCCTGGGATGACTGTGCATCGAAGTTCGCTCGGCGAGAGTTCTTCGCCCGACAAATCAAATTCTCCGTGGTTCGCCTTGCCTATCCAAAGAAGGTGGCTGGAGTGTCTCCATTCGTCGGACACTACGGATTTATAGATCACACAGAACGCAGCAACGATGATCACTGGCATTTCAGGGAGACCTTGGGCAATCTGCTCCTTAGTTTTTTCTTCAAGCCGGGGGACCGTCCCGGCATCCATCGTAAAAGTGACATTAGTCTTTTCTCCCGGCAAAAGATCGAATCCTTTGGAACCGAATCGCGCCCATCCCTTCGCAAACGAGACGGTCTCTGCCATCTCGACCGCCCCAACCACAAGACTCCTGGAGCGAAAGACCTTGCAGTGCAAGTTGACGGCAATGGCCGGGTTTTGCCCGATGTTCTGGGCTTCAATCGTTACGGTAACACGTATCTGACCGCCTTTGATCGCGACCGGACCAGCAGCGGTAGGGTATACCTTCAACCAAGTACGATGTTCTGCGACAAAGGCCTTGTTGGCGACCTCAACAGCGGCTGTGGCGGCAGCAACACTGTGCTTCATGTCGCGAGACTGTTGCAGCCCGAAGTAACCCAACACACCGGTAGCCAAGATCAAGCCGACCGTGGCCGCGAACAGCGCCGCCGTCCAGCGCACCAACCATCTATCGGCGCTCTTTTTCTCTTCGCGCTCCTCAGTCTCCTCGGCACGCTGCTCTGCGGATTTAGGGCTGGGCATCACCTGCACAACGAACGGCGCGGCCGCGCTGCCATCTGGCTTAGTATTGGTGCCATGGGCGGGCTGCTCGGCGGTTATGTGCTTCTGTTCGCTTGAATGCGGAGGTCCGTAGTAAAGTGGCAAGCCGACCAGAAACCAGATCGCAACCGCGAACAACCCGCCAAGCGCAACCGTTCCCTCAGTAATCTTCGGCATCGCCCCCGCCGCTAAATCTCTTCCAATGCTACCCCTTCAAGTTCCAGCGCCGCAATACAGGCTAAGAAAAATGTTGCGGGAAACGTGCCCCGCGCCAGCTTGTTGGCGATTGAGGCTTCCGTTTCTTTCAGCCCATGCTTTTTTAGCCGTTTGGCTAGATCGGCATAGGTGACCTCTGTATCCTTCAGCTTATGCTTCAGGAAGGCGGCGGCCCGCGCGGCCCATTCTTCCTCTGATTTGATGCTCATTTCGCCTCCATTTTGAGGCTATCATATATGATATTTCGTTGTTGACAAGGCCGCAGCCTCTCAGATATGATATCTCTCATAAACGAGAGGGCGAGCACATGGCACAGCATTTCCTTTTATCCCGGGCGGCCAAGACCCTCTCGCTGGCGTCCGTCTTCACCATGAAGGATGCGGAAGCGGAAATGGCGTTCCGTATGATCCGTTGGGCCGATACCAATGGCGAGCCGGTTTGCCCGTCCTGTGGCAGTCTCGATGCTTACGATTGCCGCCGCTTCAAGGGTGCGCCCCGTTTCCGCTGCCGTGGCTGCAAAAAAGATTTCAGCATTACGAGCGGCACGCTGTTCGCCAGCCACAAGCTGCCGCTGCGCTGCTACCTCGCGGCGATTGCGATCTTCTGCAATGAGGTAAAGGGCAAGTCGGCGCTGGCGCTGTCCCGCGATCTTTGCGTTTCCTACAAGTGCGCCTTCGTCCTGTTGCACAAACTGCGCGAAGCGATGGCAGAGGAAATGAAGGGCCGCGTCGTCGGCGGCGAAGGCAAAGAAGCCGAGATCGACGGCGGATATTTTGGCGGCTACGTCAAGCCCGCCAATGAGAAAGAGCACCGCCGCGACCGTCGCCTTGCTGCCAACCAAAGCGGCAAGCGCAAGGTTGTCGTCATCATCCGCGAGCGCGGCGGCGCATCCGTCCCGGCAGTGTTCGCTTCCGAGAGTGCAGCCGGTTCATTCATCCGCGCTCGCATCGCCAAGGGCACCACGGTTCACGCCGACGAAGCAGCCGCGTGGGACGGCTTGCACGAGCGCTTTGAAATGAAGCGGATCGACCATTCGCAGGCCTACAGCTTTGATGGTGCCTGCACCAATCAAGCAGAGGAATATTTCAGCCGCCTGCGCCGCGCCGAGATTGGCATCCACCACCACATTGCAGGCGCGTATCTGCTCCGCTACGCGCAGGAAAGTTCATGGCGGGAGGATAACCGCCGCGTCTCGAATGGCGATCAGGTGACCCGCGTAGCCGCTCTGGCAATGAAGCGCGGCAAGAGCGTGGATTTCACGGGGTACTGGCAGCGGCACGTTGCCGACTGAAACGGCCAGACGCGCGGTAGGCGAAAAGACGTTACATTACAAGGGCTTGTGACCGTGCTGGCCCCTTTCGACCCCTCGGGACGGTTAGTGGTCCCTCTTGATTTTGGGACTGGCCCCTTTTGAGAATCGTTCCTATGGCCGGAACCGGGCGGATGGTGTACTGTAGGATCATCACCGCTCCGTCATGGTAACTATCGGTGACAGAGAGACGCTCCTGCGCTCCCGCCTAAACTGGAGCGGTCGCATGGCGCGGTATTTTTTCCATTCAAAGAACGGCAAGGTCACCCTTGATGAGGAGGGCCTAGAGCTTGCGGACATCGATGCTGTTCGCGAGGAAGCTTATTTTTTCGGTCGAGAAACGGTGTGGGCGACCCCTGTCAGCGAGTTCTGGGCGGGAGAATCGCAGAGCGTTTGGGTGACGGATGGACCGAACGCAACCGGTGAAACAATCTTGAGGCTTGAACTTTCCGCAACATCCTCTCCGTAAACGGCGATGCTGCGAGCCCGCTAACTGAGCGGCCTAAATTATTTCGACTATGACGCCTTCTTGACAGAACGTCGGATCAAAGTCGTGTATAAGATGCTCATTGTCGGCCGTTTTTCTGGGCGCCGATGACTGAGAGTTCGGTAACGCTCCCGCCTTTTTCGGGAGTGAACCTATGCCGAATTCCAATGCCATTCTTGCCTCTCTTTCCCCCGGCGATGCTGCATCCATCAGGCCTCACTTGAAGCCCGTCCATCTGGAATCGAAGACGGTTCTCTTCAACCCCGGGGACCGTATCGACGCGGTCTGGTTCCCAGCGGGCGCGGTGGTGTCTTTAGTCGTGGGTCTTGCCACGGGTGAGATGGTCGAAGGCGCGATGGTCGGTAAAGACGGCGTGGTTGGGGTCGCCGCTGCGCTGGATAGCAAGGTTGCTCTCACGCAAGCCATCGTCCAACTTGCGGGCGATGCTTTCGTTTGCGATGCGGCCACCTTTAAAGGGGTTGCTTTGCAAAGTGAACGGCTGCTCAGCCTGCTTTTTCGCCATGAGCAAGCGGTTTATGCACAGGCGCAGCAATCGACCGCTTGCATGGCGGCTCATGATGTCCAGTCAAGACTGTGCAGATGGCTGTTGCGCGCGCGCGATCTATCCGGGAGCGATACTCTCAACTTTACCCAAGAGTTTTTAGCCGAAATGCTTGGCGTGCGGCGCTCAAGCGTCAGCGTTGATGCGCATACGCTTCAGCACGCAGGATTTATCAACTATGCACGAGGGAGAATTCAAATCATCAACCTAGAAGGTCTGCGTGAAGGCGCTTGTGAATGCTACGAAACGGTGCGCTCGCAATACGCCCACTTGCTAGGCGAAACGCACGTATAGGCAAGTTGACTGAGGCTCCAGCGCTGCCAGCAGCGGGAACCGAAAATAGATTTGAACGATTCCGCCGCTCATCCGTCTTATGTACGGGAGGCAACCGCCACCGGATGGCCGAACTCAGCCGCAAAGAGGAACTTGAACGCCGGTTAGAGTAATCCCGGCGTTTGTTGAAAAGTGTGAGCGACAGCGCGTTTACGGAGCGTATAGGCAAGCTCATTAGTGAGCTAGAACTCGGACAACGGATCGAACGAGAACGGTAAGGCCGCCTCAGTTGGCGGCCTCTTCATTCCGCTGGCAGCGACCACCGCGCCGTCAGCCGGTCCCCGGTCTTAACGACCCGCTTATTGCGGAGCAGGTAGGACAGATTCGCCCGCACCCGCCGCGTCAGGGCATGGATCGACTCCCGCCCGTAGCCCTTGGCCTCACAAATGGCGTCGGCAATGTCATGGCTCGCCAGAGGCTTCTCAGCACGTCTCAGCGCGTCCGCAATGAGCCGGTTCAACTCGCCGTTGCCGAACAGTTTAACCCGCCGTAGCCGCTTGGGCGGGAGCGTGTCGGCTCTGTACTCGGGGTCCAGCTCCCGCAATACCGCGTCCAGATGGCTTAGCTGCTCCTCGCGGTAGGAGATGCCTTCTTTCATCTGGACGATCTCGCCGGCCATGGTGGCGCGGCGGTCCTTCAAGGCGTGGATGGCGTATCGGTTACCTTTTTCGTTTGGCATCCGGCCAAGGTAGGGCGGGACCACTCAATTCGCTTGTGGCGTTTGCGCCATAATACCGCTCGACAGCCAGCTGTCCCTGTCGTTGTGGATGCAGAGGCTGGCCTGCGCGCAGGCGACGTCGGCACCGTAGCTGCGAAAGGCATCGAGCGCCGCGCGAAGCTGGCCGGGATCGGGGCGGTCTTCCGCGTCGAACACAGTCGTAAAACTGCCTCGCGCAAACGCTAGCGCGCAATTCAGCGCTTTCGGCTTGGTCTGCGGGCCCGTCGTGGGTGCGATCAGGACCTGGACATGCGGCATGGGACCAAGCCGCGCGATGGCGGCGCGGGTGGCGAGATCGTTAGGCTCGAGGGCCAGGATGACTTGAAGTTTTTCGCGCGGGTAGTCGAATGCGTTGATCGCCTGCATCAGAGACGCGACCGATTTGGCCTCGCGGTAGAGCGCCGCAATGACCGTGTAGACCGGCAATTGATGATCCGGCAGGCGCCGCAATTTTGGCTGGGGCAATCCGGATGTAAGACTTCCCCACAAGCGTAGGCCGGTAAACGCCAGGAACCACAGCGCCAGCACGACGCTCCATGCGTCCAAAGCAAGGATCGGCGGCAACAGCATCAGGGCCGCGATGCCGAATGGTCCCTTGAAGTGTTGCAGATGCTGCCGCCATAGCGGCCTCTTGACGGCGGCAGGTGCGGCTGACATCTGCGGAAAGCGTCGGCGCAGACCATTCGCGGCGGCTCGGCCGAGCACGTCGTCCGTCCGATGCAGCAAAAACTGATGAAGACGAGAGGACGCTGCGAACCGGAGCCACCCGGTCAGGTCGGGATATCTTGCGACAAGCCGGCAGAGCGTCCGCGCCGCAAGGTGCCTCGGTGCCAGAGTCCAGGTCAAGCGGCCGTTCCGCCAAAGCCGGATCAGGCAGAGATCTGCAGCCTGGAGGATTTCGCGATCGCGCAGCAAAGAATCGCCGTGACCGATTTCCGAAAAATTTTCGATGGAGATGCCAGTGTGGAACGCCAGCCGCTGCAGATAGGCTTCTTCGCCGATCACGCCCCAAAGGATCAGCACCCGATCGGCGCCGATACCCAATTCCCTGGCGCGCGCTTCGGCAGCCCTGAGCAACTCCGGCGCCAGCACCCGCCGCAAACAATTCAGTTCATCGGCCGGGCCCTCATCGACGACGCAGCGTTGATTGTCGTTGCTGGATCTCGGCGGACCAAAGCTTCCACGCAGAAAGGTGGGCCCGTCACTCCACGCGAAGTCAGCCACGTCACTGCGCGGCCACGCGGGCTTCGTCTCGCCATTGCGGACATGGTCCCCTAGGGCCATGCGACGTCCTCACCTAACGCAAACGACACTCGCCTCTCGCGCCGGATGGTCTATAAGACCGTGCATTCCGGGCGCCCGACGAACGAGCACATCACACCCCGTGTCACTTAACAATCTGAAATTACTACACTTTTTACGCGCAATCGTTGCGGTTACACTGCTTGCGGCGGTAGCGGCAGGTGGAGACGCGCGTGCCCAGGGCGCACCCAAGGCTGCGTCGGAAGCGGCGCCTCAGGCGGTGCCCGGCTTCTGGGATCCGCGGCGGCGGCCCGACCGGCCCGATCTGTCGCGGCTCACCGTGATCCGGTTTCTGACCGAGACCGATTACCCGCCGTTCAACTTCACCGGTCCTGACGGCAACCCCGCCGGTTTCAATGTCGATCTGGCGCGCCTCGTCTGCGAAGAGATCAAGGTCACCTGCACCATCCAGATGCGGCGCTTCGAGACGCTGCTGGATGCGATCGCCAGCAACCGCGGCGACGCCATCATCGCTTCGCTCGCGGTAACGCCGGAACTGCGCAAGCGCGTCGACTTCACCGATCCGTATTACCGGGCGCCGGCGCGGTTCGTGTCGCGCCGCGACGCGGTAATGCCGGAGGTGCGCCCGGAATATCTCGAGGGCAAGAAAGTCGGCGCGATCGCCGGCTCCTCGCATGAGGCGTATCTCAAGGCGATGTTCACCGACGCCGAATTGCACTCCTATCCGAATGACGACGGCCTGCGGCAGGCGCTGCGGCGCGGCGAGGTCGATTTCATTTTCGGCGACGCCATCTCGCTGGCGTTCTGGATCAACGGCACCGATTCGGGCGAATGCTGCGCCTTCAGCGGCGGCCCGTTCGTCGAAAGCCGGTATTTCGGCGAGGGGATTGGAATCGCGGTGCGCAAAGGCAACGACCTGCTGCGGCAATCGTTGAACTGGGCGCTGTTCAGATTGTGGGAAAAAGGCCGCTACACCGATCTGTGGCTGCGCTATTTTTCCGTCAGCCCGTTCTAGTTCGTAGGGTGGGCAAAGGCGCTCTTGCGCCGTGTCCACCCTTTATACATACCGCCGTCATCCTGAGGTGCTCGTCGTTCTTCACGGCGAGCCTCGAAGGATGGGCCACGAGCGCCTGCTGCCATCCTTCGAGACGCCGCGCAAGAGCGCGGCTCCTCTGGATGACGGCGGTGTAGATGGAGCGATTAAGCTTGGTGGGCACGCCATCCGCCGCGCTGCGCGCGTCCGATGGCTTTGCCCACCCTACAAGATCTTCGCCCGGTTTGCATTTCGGTGCTGAAACGCTAGTTTCCGCGCCCGGAGAATTCTCGATGTCCACAATCGATCCAGTAGCCAACCCGAACGATCTGCGCGCGCTTGCCGAACAATCCAATGCCTGGCCGTTCGAGCAGGCAAAGGCCATCGTCGCGCGCCTGAAGAAGCATCCGAAGCACGAGGTGTTGTTCGAAACCGGCTACGGCCCGTCGGGGCTGCCGCATATCGGCACCTTCGGCGAGGTCGCGCGCACCACCATGGTGCGCCACGCGTTCCGCGTGCTTACCGAGGATAAGGTCAAGACGCGGCTGATCGCGTTTTCCGACGACATGGACGGACTGCGCAAGGTGCCGGACAACGTGCCGAATAAGGAATTGCTGGAGCAAAACCTTGGCAAGCCGCTGACGCGCGTGCCGGATCCGTTCGGCACCCATCCGAGCTTTGGCGCCCACAATAACGCGCGGCTGCGCGCGTTTCTCGATACGTTCGGATTCGATTACGAGTTTGCAAGCTCGACGGACTACTACACCTCGGGGAAGTTTGACGCGACCCTGCTGCTGGTGCTGGAGCGCATTGAACAAGTGATGGCCGTCATGCTGCCCAGCCTGCGCGAGGAACGCGCATCCACCTATTCACCGTTCTTGCCGATCTGCCCGCGCACCGGCGTGGTGCTGTATGTACCGATTCTGGAGCACGACGCCAAGGCTGGCACGATCTCCTACGACGATCCGGAAACCAGGGAGTGCGTTACGCTTCCCGTCACCGGCGGGCATTGCAAGCTGCAGTGGAAGCCGGATTGGGCGATGCGCTGGGTCGCGCTGGGCGTCGATTACGAGATGGCAGGCAAGGACCTGATCGATTCGGTAAAGCTGTCCGGTCAGATCGCGCGCGCGCTTGGCAGTACGCCGCCGGAAGGCTTCAACTACGAGCTC
>NZ_DASYMN010000143.1:0-8382 GCF_036009065.1 Bradyrhizobium sp.
ACGGAGGCTGCGATTGCCGCCTGCGCCTGGGCGCTGATCCTGGGCGTGTTCCTTTATCGCTCGCTGTCGCTCAAGCAGTTCTACAAGGTCTCGATGGACACCATCGAGACCACCGCGGGCGTGCTCTTGATCGTCGCGGCGGCTTCGCTGTTCGGCTGGGTGTTGACCACGACCCGGTTGACGGAAGCAGGGGCCGAAGCCCTGCTGCAACTGACCGACAACAAATACATCATCCTGCTGCTGATCAACGTGCTGCTGCTGATCGTCGGCTGCTTTCTCGAGCCGATTGCCTCGATCAGCATTCTGGTGCCGGTATTGATGCCGATCCTCCTCAAGGTTGGTATCCACCCCGTGCATTTCGGCGTGGTGATGACGCTCAATCTGATGATCGGGCTGCTGCACCCGCCGCTGGGCATGGTGCTGTTCGTGCTGTCGCGGATCGCAAAGCTGTCGATCGAGCGTACCACCATGGCGATCCTGCCGTGGCTGATTCCGCTGCTGATGTCGCTGATCGCGATCACGCTGATTCCCGAGCTGACGCTGTGGCTGCCGCGGACGATGGGGATGCTGAAGTAGCTTCTTACCCTCCCTGAAGGGGGAGGGTCGGCTCACATCGAGCAAAGCGAGATGTGAGACGGGGTGGGATGAAGCTGCGGATCAACACTTCACCCTACCCCGCCGCGAATTTCATTCGCGGCGACCCTCCCTCTCCAGGGGAGGATGAAGTGAAGCCTCCACCTCTGACGCCGCCGGCATCGACCGCGCCGCGCCCATGCGCTGCACGCAAATCGAGGCGGCGATGTTGGCGTAGCCGAACGCATCGCGAATCGGCTGGCCACTTGCAAGCTGCGCCGCCACGGCGCCGACGAAACAATCGCCGGCGCCGGTGGCGTCGAGCGCCTTGACGGTGCGCCCGGGAATGATCAACGGCTCGCCATCGACCAGCGCCACCACGCCTCGCTTGCCGAGTGTCACGCAGATGCTCTTGTCGGTGCCAGACTGAACGGATCGCGCCGCCTCGATGAAGCGGGTGTGATCGTCGCTATCGCGAAGCTCGGTCCTGGCCAGCAAGCCGAGTTCGGTTTCGTTGAGAATGAGGATATCGACCAGATCGAGCAATTCCCGGTCGAACGGCAGCGCGGGCGCCGGATTGAGAATCGTGGTCGCGCCTACGGCGCGGGCGTGTTTAAAGAAAGCGCCAGTCGCGGGCAGGGGAATCTCGAACTGGCTGACCGCGACATCGCCTCTCGCAGGCAACGCCATGGTCACGTCAGCCGCGCTCACCAAAGCATTCGCGCCGGGAATGACGACGATGGTGTTGTCGGCATTGGCGACGGTGATGATGGCCGTCCCGGTATGCGCTTCAGGCGTGTCCAGCACGAATGCCAGGTCGATGTCTTGCGCGGCCAGAAATGTCCTGAGATCGCGGCCAAACGCATCGTTGCCGACGCGTCCGATCAGTGTCGTCGCAGCGCCCAGCTTCGTCGCCGCAACCGCCTGGTTGGCGCCTTTGCCGCCGGGAAAATACAGCATCGCACGCCCGGCCACGGTTTCGCCCAGCCGCGGATGCCGATCGGCCGTCGCCACCACATCCATGTTGATGCTGCCGGCAACGAACACGCGGCGCATAATTTGTTCCTGAAAAATTACGCCGGGACCTCAAACTCCCGCCGCACGGCTTCGATGTCGGGCAGCGTCGGCAGCCCAGCCTCGTTGCCGAGCCGTTGAATCTTGTAGGTCGAGGCCGCGCGCGCGAACGCAAAATGATCCTGCCAGGCTTTTTCGGGATTGCTGAGATAGGAATAGACATAGGCGCCATGAAACACGTCGCCGGCGCCGTTGGTGTCGAGCACGCGGGCGGGCGCGATGGACAGCGCGGGCAGCGCGCGCACCACGCCGGTTTCGTCATACCAGAGCAGCCCGCGCTCGCCCAGGGTGACGCCGCCGACCCGGCAGCCGCGGCTTTTCAGGTAGTCCAGCATCGCCTCCGGCGTCTTGTCCATCTGCTCGCACAGCCGCTCGGCGACGATGGCGACGTCGATGAATTCGAGCAGCTCGTGGGTGTTGGTCCGCAGGCCCCCGCCGTCGAGCGAGGTGAGGATGCCGGCCTCGCGGCACAGCTTTGCATAGTGAATCGCCGCATCGGGCTGATGGCCGTCGACATGCAGCGCGCGGCAGCCCTTCAGATTCAGCATCGGGAACGGATGGATGTGCTCGTCGTCGCGGCAACGCACGATGGCGCGCTTGCCGTCCTTCGGCATGATGAAGGACAGCGACGAGGAATTGACCTTGCGGGGATGGATCGAGATTCCGTATTTCGCGCTCATGTCCTGAAACATCCGCCCCAGCCAGTCGTTGGCGACGGTTGCGATCAGGTCCGGCACGATCCCGAGCTTGGCGCAGCAGAACGCGGCGGTGACCGCATTGCCGCCGAACGACACCGCATAGGCCGAGGCCACGTGCTTCTCGTCGCCGGTCGGCATGTGGTCGGTGATGAAGGTAACGTCGATATAGGTCTGTCCGATGAAGAGGGCTTGCATCAAGCGTTCCGTTGACTTGAGGGGTGGTTCCGGCTGGCGCCGCCACATTAGCACTGACTATCGCCAGAGTTTCGCTGAAATTATTCGCAAGGTGCCGCCGGTATTGCTTGAGATAAGCGTGTGGCAGGACTACGACCTTGGTCAATATCGCCGCAGAACCGCCGCAGCGGCTGCTACAATGCAAAGGGAGGGGCAACGATGACGGTCTATTCCGGTCCGGTGTTCGACATGGCGGTGAACCAGTTCGGCGTCATCGCCGATCATCTGTCGATCCCCATGGACGAGCGTGACCGGCTGCTGCTGCCCAAACGCGCCATCACCGTTTCCTGCCCGATCCATCGCGACGACGGCTCGATCGCGGTGTTCGAGGGCTACCGCGTCCAGCACCATCTCACGCTCGGGCCCACCAAGGGCGGCACCCGCTTTGCGCCCAGCGTCGACATCGGCGAGGTCGCGGCGCTGGCGATCTGGATGAGCTGGAAATGCGCGCTGGTCGGGCTGCCCTATGGCGGCGCCAAGGGCGGCATCAACGTCGATCTTTCGACAATTTCCAAACGGGAGCTTGAGGCGCTGTCGCGCCGCTACATGCAGGAGATGATCCCCTTCGTCGGACCCCACACCGACGTGATGGCGCCGGACATGGGCACCAACGAGCAGGTGATGGCGTGGTTCATGGATACTTATTCGATGTACCAGGGACGCACGGTCACCGAGATCGTTACCGGAAAACCCGTCAGCTCGGGCGGCACGCTGGGGCGGCGCGAAGCGACCGGTCGCGGCGTCGCGCATCTCGCCAAGCGGGTGATGAACCAGCTCTCCATCAATTTGAACAACGCTACCGCCGTCATTCAGGGTTTTGGCAATGTCGGCTCCTACGCTGCGCTGGAGCTGCAGAGTTTCGGCTTGAAGGTGATTGCGGTGAGCGATCACACCGGCGCGCTTTACGATGCCGATGGCCTCGATATCCCCGGCTTGATGCAGCACACCGGCGAGCACGGCAGCTTGGCCGGATATTCCAACCAGCTGGCATGCGATCCTGCCACCGTTCTGACGCTGCCCTGCGACGTGCTGGTGCCGGCGGCGATGGAGCGCGTGATCGACGCGCAAACGGCCGAAAACCTGAAATGCCGCGTGCTGGCCGAAGGCGCCAACGGCCCGACCACGCCGGAGGCCGACCTGGTGCTGGAGAAGCGTCGGGACGAAATTTTCCTGATCCCGGATATCTTGTGCAATTCCGGCGGCGTGGTGGTCAGCTATTTCGAATGGGTGCAGGACCTGCAGCAGCTGTTCTGGGAGGAGGAAGAGGTGATGCGGCGCGAATACCAGATCCTCGATCGCGCCTTCGACACGATGGCGGCGCGCGCGAAGACCGACGGGATTTCGCATCGCACCGCCGCGATGGCGATCGGCGTGGAAAAGGTGCGGGCGGCGAAGACCACGCGCGGATTGTTTCCGTGATCACCGGGCTCGATCACGTCGTCATCCTGGTCGGCGATATCGAAGCCGGTGTCGCGACGTATCAATTGCTGCTGGCGCGCGCGCCGGCGTGGCGCAGTACAGGCGATGGCGCGGAAACCGTGCTGTTCACGCTGGACAACATGACGCTGGAGCTGATGGCCCCGGTTGGCGATGGCTTGGCCGCCGATCGGATTCGGGCTGCCCTCGCAGAGCAGGGCGAGGGGCTGGCGAGCATCTGCTTTCGCACAAGCGATATCGCGCGGATGCATCGCCGGCTGGATCGGCTGATGATGAATCCGGAGCCGATTACCGATGCCGAAAGCCGCGATACGGCAACTGGTGCAACATTGTCATGGAAGCGGACTCGTGCATCGACCAAGGCCACACGCGGCGTACGGCTGTTTTTTCTGGAGCTGGCAGGCGAGCGCCCGCGCTCGGCTGCGAGTGCGCAAGCGCCGGTCGTTGCGATCGATCATGTGGTGATTTCCACCGGCGATCCCGAGCGCGCCGCGGCGCTCTACGGCGCGCGGCTCGGGCTCGACATGGCGCTGGACCGTTCGCATCCGGACTGGGGCCGCCTGATGTTCTTCCGCTGCGGCGATTTGATTGTTGAAACCGTGCAGCGCCCGGGACCTGGCGCTGATCCCGCGCACGACAGGCTGTATGGCCTGAGCTGGCGGGTCGCGGATGCCGATGCGACGCGGGCGCGGCTCGCATTGGCGGGGTTAGACGTTTCCGATGTGCGCACCGGCCGCCAGCCCGGCACCCGCGTGCTCACGGTGCGCAGCGGCACCTGCGGCATCCCCACGCTGCTGGTGGAGCGGACGCCGCGGGCGATGTAGCCGTCATGGCCGGGCATAGCCGTCCGAAGGACGGCGTCGCTTCCGCTCGCCTATGTCCCGGCCATCCACGTCTTTAGGTCGCAATCGTTGGCTAAGGTCGTTCAGTCCGGATTCGCGGCGTAGCTACTTTTCATGCTGTAATGCTGCAAAACGTGGATGGCCGGGACGAGCCCGGCCATGACGCGGAGAGGATCGCTCGACTTGGCCAAGGCAAAACGAACCCTGAAGTGGCAGCGCGACCCCGAGGGCATGCGCTTGCGCATTCTCGAGGCCGCAAAGCAGGAATTCGCAGCCCATGGCCTGGCCGGCGCGCGGGTCGACCGCATCGCGGCGGAGGCGGGCGCCAACAAGCGCATGCTGTATTACCACGTCGGCAACAAGGAAGACCTGTATCTCGCGGTGTTGGAAGGCGCCTACGAAAAAATTCGCGTCGAGGAGCGCGGCCTCGATCTCGAGCATCTCAATCCGCCGCAGGCGATCGAAACGCTGATCGGATTCACCTGGAATTATTTCATCCGCAATCCGGAATTCCTAGCGCTGCTCAACACCGAAAACCTCGCCAAGGCAAAGCATCTCAAGCGCTCGACCAAGGTGAAATCGATGCATTCGCCGTTCGTCGAGATGATCCGCACCGTGGTGACGCGCGGCGTCGCGCGCGGCGATTTCCAGGTCGCGATGGACCCGGTGCAGCTCTACATTTCGATCGCCGCGCTGTGCTTTTTTTATCTCTCGAACAGCGCCACCCTGAGCGTGATCTTCGGCCGCGACCTCTTGAAAAAGGAAGCCCGCGACGAGCGGCTCGACCACATGGTGGCGCTGGTTCTGGCGGCGTTGACGGGAAAATCGGCGGCGGCGTTCGGGAAACGACAAGTTGCGGCGTCATGGCCGGGCTTGTCCCGGCCATCCACGTCTTAACCGCCGACGAAGACGTGGATGTCCGGGACAAGCCCGGGCATGACGTGAAAACCCGCGCCGATTTGACGCCTCAAAAAGTCTGGACAGTATTTATCCAACGGGTTAATTGTCGACCCAACAGGGAGCGAAACGTGGCCGAAGCCCAAAACCCCGGAAGCGTATCGAAAGCGCTGAACGCGGTGTGGATTCGGCCGTTTTTGTTCCTGCTCTTCATTGTGGTCGCCTGGGATCTGACGATCCGGCTGTTCAAGATCCCGCCCTATCAGATCCCGGCGCCGGGGGACGTCGTCGTGGTGTTGTGGAACGATTGGCCGGAACTGATGCGGCAGGCCTGGCCGACCACCTATGCTACCATCTGCGGATTCCTGCTGTCGGCGGTGTTCGGCATTCCCGTCGCGATGCTGATCGCGGGATCGAAGACCGTCGAAAGTTATGTCTATCCGCTGCTGGTGTTCTCGCAGTCGGTGCCGAAGATCGCGATCGCGCCGCTGTTCGTGGTCTGGTTCGGCTTTGGCATCATCCCGAAGGTGATCTCGGCGTTCCTGCTCGGATTCTTTCCGGTAGTGGTCTCGGCGGTGCAGGGTTTCAAGTCGGTCGATCCCGACATGGTCGATCTGGTGCGCGCGATGCAGGGCAGCCGCGCAAAGGTTTTCCTCGCCGTCAACCTGCCGCATGCGATGCCGGCGATTTTCTCAGGGCTGAAAGTCTCGGTGACGCTGGCGGTCGTCGGCGCCGTGGTGGGCGAATTCGTGGGCTCCAATTCCGGCATCGGCTATGTGCTGCAGCGCTCGATCGGCACCTTCGACCTGCCGACCATGTTCGCCGCGCTGGTGATCCTGGCGCTGCTCGGCGTGGTGCTGTTCTGGATCGTCGACCGGATCGAGCGCCTTGTGATTCCCTGGCATGTCAGCCAGCGCGAGGATCTTATCTTCGCCGCGTAGGCGAAGGAAAAAAAAGCGGCTCGCAAAGGGCTGCACAAACACCAAAGGGAGGATGAACATGGTGCGATTGATGACAGGGTTCTTGGCGGTGCTGGCGTGGGCGATGCTCGCGGCGGCGCCGGCGTCGGCGGCCGACAAGGTCGTGCTGATGCTGAACTGGTACGTCTATGGCGAGCACGCGCCGTTCTATTACGGCAAGGCCAAGGGCATCTATGCCGCCGAAAATATCGATCTCGAAATCCAGGAAGGCCGCGGTTCCGCGGCCACCACCCAGGCCGTCGCCGCCAAGACCGCCAATTTCGGCTATGTCGACGTGCCCACCATGATGCGCGCCGCCATCAAGGGCGCGCCGGTCATCTCCACCGGCGTGTTGCTGCAGACCAGCCCGATGTCGGCGATGGGTTTCGTCGAGAAGAACATCCGCAAGCCCGAGGACATCAAGGGCAAGACGGTGGCGATTACGCCCGCGGATTCCATGACGCAGATCTGGCCGCTGTTTTTGAAGAAGACCGGCCTCAAGGAGGGCGATTTCACCACGGTGGCCGGTGACGGCCAGACCAAGCTCAATGCCGTCATCAACGGTCAGGCCGATCTGCTGCTCGGCTACGTCATGGACCAGTCGATGAAGATCAAGGACGCCACCGGCAAGGACGTCTACCCGATCAAGTTCGCCGACTACGGCATCAACATGGTCTCTTCCGGCATCATCGCCAACACCGAATATCTCCGGGCCAACGACGAAATCACAAAACGCTTCATGTCGGCGACCACCAAGGCCATCGAAGCCGCGGAGAAGGACCCGAAGGGTGCGGCGCAGTCGATCCTCGACGCCAACCCGAAGGGCGGCAAGATCGATACGCTGACGCAAGGCTTCGAACTGACGATTCCGCTGTACCGGACCCCGGAAACCAAGGGCAAGCGGCCGTTCCAGGTCACCGATGCCAACATGACCGACAGCGTCAATTTGATGGTCGAGTTCGGCGGCCTCGAAGCCAAGGCCAAGGATAATCCGAAGGCGTTTTACACCAACGATTATCTGCCGAAATAAGGCTTGAGCCGAATGAGCGCAGCGACGACCGGCATGACCAGAACCAGCGCGCATCTGCGCGTAGTGTCGGACGCGGCTGCCGGCGCGCCTGGGATTCGCATCTCCGGCGTGTCCAAAACCTACCGGGCGCGCGACGGCGATGTGCCGTCGCTGCGGCCGCTGGACTTTCACATCAACGAGGGCGAGTTCTTTGTCGTGGTCGGCCCGTCCGGCTGCGGAAAATCCACGCTGCTGAAGATGATCTCCGGGCTGCTGCCGCCTTCGTCCGGCGAAATCCTGGTGGAAGGCGAGAAGGTGACAAAACCGCACGGCAATGTCGGTATCGTGTTCCAGAATTCGCTGCTGCTGCCGTGGCGCAATATTCTCGGCAATGTGATGTTGCCGATCGACATGAAAAAACTGTCGCGTGAAAAATATCTGCCGCGCGCGATGGCGCTGCTGAAAATGGTCGGCCTCCAAGGATTCGAGAAAAAGCTGCCCTGGCAACTCTCGGGCGGCATGCAGCAGCGCGCCTCGATCTGCCGGGCGCTGGTGCACGACCCGAAAATCATGCTGATGGACGAGCCGTTCGGCGCGCTCGACGCCATGACGCGCGAGCGCATGAATGTCGAGCTGCAGCGCATCCAGCGCGAGACCGG
>NZ_DASYMN010000144.1:0-28028 GCF_036009065.1 Bradyrhizobium sp.
CCGGTGCGGATCACCGCCCTTGCCCGGTCGTAACCTTCCTCGATCAACTGATTGAACTGCGACAGGATGATGATGCCGTCCATCACCGCGATGCCGAACAGCGCGATGAACCCGATCGCCGCCGACACGCTGAACGGAATGCCGGATATCAACAGCCCGAGCACGCCCCCGAAGATCGCCATCGGGATCACGCTCATGGCCAGCAGGGTGTCGATCATCGAGCCGAAATTGAACCACAGCAGCACCGCGATCAGCGCGAGGCTGATCGGCACCACGATCGACAGCCGCTTGATGGCGTCCTGCAGATTGCCGAACTCGCCGACCCATTCGACGCGTGATCCCGGCGGCAGATGCACTTGCGCCGCCACCTTGTCCTGCGCCTCGCGGATGGCGCTGCCGAGGTCGCGTTCGCGCACCGAGAATTTGATCGGCAGATAGCGCTCCTGCTGCTCGCGGTAGATATAGGCCGCGCCCGATACCAGCTGGATCGAAGCGACCTCGCTCAAGGGAATCTGGGTGATCGCGCCGCCCGGGCCGGGCGCGCCGATGCGCAGGTTCTGGATCGCCTCGGCGCTGCGGCGATATTCCGGCGCCAGCCGCACGATGATCGGGAAATGCCGGTCGCTTCCCGGCTCATAGAGATCGCCGGCGCTGTCGCCGCCGATGGCGACGCGGATGGTGGCGTTGATATCGCCCGGCGACAGCCCGTAACGCGCGGCGCGGGCGCGGTCGATATCGATCTGGATGGTCGGTTGGCCGAGCGAGGTGAATACCGAAAGGTCGGTGACGCCCTGCACGGTTGATAGAACCGACTTGATCCTGCTGGCGGTGTCGGTGAGCGCCTGCAGGTCGTTGCCGTAAAGCTTGATCGAGTTCTCGCCCTTCACGCCGGACACGGCTTCGGCGACGTTGTCCTGCAGATATTGCGAGAAGTTGAATTCGACGCCGGGAAATTTGTGCTGCAGCTGCGCCAGCAGCTGCGAGGTCAATTCATCCTTGTCGTGGGTGCCCGGCCATTCGCTGACCGGTTTGAGCGGCGCGAAGAATTCGGCGTTGAACAGCCCGGCGGCGTCGGTGCCGTCGTCGGGTCGGCCATGCTGCGACACCACCGATTCCACTTCAGGGCGGCTGCGAATGATCTTGCGGATCTCGTTGACGTAGGCGTTGCCCTCCTGCAGCGAGATGGTCGGGGGCAAGGTCGCGCGGATCCACAAATTGCCTTCCTCGAGCTTGGGCAGGAATTCAAGGCCGAGCAGCCGGGTGAAGACAATGGTCAGGACCACGAGGCCCGCCGCGGCGCCCATCACAAGCCTTCGATTCTCGACCGCCCAGGCCAGCACCGGCGTGTAGATGCGGTGCAGGAACGCCATGATCCGGGTTTCAGTTTCCTCCATATGCGCCGGCAGGATCAGGGCGCTGAGCGCGGGCGTCACCGTGAATGTCGCGAGCAAGCCGCCGGCCAGCGCATAGGCGTAAGTCCGCGCCATCGGTCCGAAAATATTGCCTTCCACCCCGCTGAGCGTAAACAGCGGAATGAATGCCGCGATGATGATGGCGGCGGCAAAGAAGATCGAGCGCGACACGTCGGCCGCGGCCGAGAGGATGGCGTGGCTCTTCATGCCCATGGTGGTTTCGCGCGAGATGTGGCTCTGCTCGGCCTCCGACAATGCGGTGGTTTGCGACAGCCGGCGGAAGATCGCCTCCACCATGATCACGGTGCCGTCCACGATCAGCCCGAAATCGATGGCGCCGACCGACAGCAGGTTGGCCGATTCGCCTCTGAGCACCAGGATGATGACCGCGAAAAACAGCGCGAATGGAATGGTGGCGCCGACGATCAGCGCGCTGCGCAGATCGCCGAGGAACACCCATTGCAGCAGCACGATCAGCAGGATGCCGACCCCCATATTGTGCAGCACCGTGTGGGTCGTGATGTCGATCAGGTCCTTGCGGTCGTAGATGCGCTCGATCCTTACCCCCGGCGGCAGGACCCTGGAGTTGTTGATCGAGTTCACAAGGTGCTCGACGCGCGCGATGGTCGGCGAACTCTGCTCGCCGCGGCGCATCAGTACGATGCCCTGCACGATGTCGTCGTCCTGATCGAGGCCGGCGATGCCGAGGCGGGGTTTCTCGCCGACGGTGACGGTGGCGATATCCTTGACCAGCACCGGATTGCCGCCGCTTTGCGACACCATGGTGCTCGCGAGATCGTCGATCGAGCGGATCAGGCCGACGCCGCGCACCACGGCGGACTGCGCACCGATATTGACGGTACTGCCGCCGACATTGATGTTGGAATTGCCGACAGCCTGCAGCAGTTGCGGCAGCGTCAGTCCATAGGCGATCAGCTTGTTGAAGTCGACCTGCAGCTCATAGGTCTTGGTCCTGCCGCCCCACCCGGTGACGTCGATCACGCCGGGCACGGCGCGGAAGCGGCGCTGCAACACCCAATCCTGCAGCGTCTTCAAGTCCAGCACGCTGTAGTTCGGCGGGCCCACCAGCCGATAGCGATAGATTTCGCCGATCGCGCTGAGCGGAGAAATACCCGGCTGCACGTTGCCGGGCAACGGCGCCATCTGCGACAGCCGGTTCAGCACCTGCTGCAGCGCCTCGTCATAAGTGTAGTCGAACGAGAATTGCAGTTTGACGTCGGACAGGCCGTACAGCGAGATGGTGCGGATGGTGCGCACGTTCTTGATGCCCGCGACCTGGGTTTCAATGGGAATGGTGATGTAGCGCTCGATTTCCTCCGACGAAAGCCCGGAGCTTTGCGTGACGATGTCGACCATCGGCGGGGTCGGATCGGGGTAGGCCTCGATGTTGAGCTGCTTGAACGCGATCAGCCCGCCGATCAACACGGCGACAAACAACCCCACCATCAGGTAGCGGCGGTGGACGGCGAGTTCGACGAGACGATCCATTCAGATCGGGTCTTTCAAAAGAGCTGTCATCAAGTTCGTCATGCCCGGCACGCGTTGGCCAGGCAACGCTGCCGGCATCGTGAGGTGCTCGCCGTCTTCAGCGAGCCTCGAAGGATGGGACACAAGCGCCCGGAGCCATCCCTTGAGACGCCGCGCAAGCGCGCGGTTCCTCAGGATGACGGCGGAATACGTGGCTCGGAAGGAGAGTGGTATGACCTAACTCCCCGACGCCGCGCGGTCGATGAACAGGCTGCCCTTGGTGATGATCTGCTCGCCGGGCTTCAGATTGCCCCTCACCTCGACCAGATTGCCGTTGGTGAGGCCGGTCTTGATCTGGCGAAGCTCGATCGTCTTGTCGTCGTGGGCGACCCAGAGCCGAACCTGATCGCCCTCATAGATCAGCGCCTGCTTCGGCACCCCGACGGATGGCTGATCACCGGCCGCGTAGATCGTAACGGTAGCGAACATTTCCGGCTTCAACTGGCCGTCCCTGTTATCGACGGTGGCGCGGACCAGCAGCCGGCGGGTGGCAGGATCAATCGCCGCCGCGATGTAGTTGATACGTCCGGTGAGCACGCGGCCGGGCAGCGCCAACAGGCTGAAGGTAATCTCCTGCCCCACCGACACCAACGAGGCTTCGGTCTCCCGAACGAAGGCCGTCAGCCAGACCGTGGAGAGATCGCCGATCACGAAGACCGGGTCGCTGGCGCCGGCGATGATATACTGACCCGGGCCGATCTTGCGTTGGACCACCGTGCCTGCGATCGGCGCGAAGACGGTGGTCTCGCGGTTGATGCTGCCCTTTTCCTGAAACGCCGTGATGGCGTCATCGGTCAGGCCCAGGATGCGCAGCTTGTTGCGCGCGGCCTCCAGCGCGGTCTGCGACGAGCGCAGATCGTTCTGCGCCTGGATCAGGTTTGCCTGGGTTTGCTGATAATCCTTCAGCGGGACCGCCCTGCCCTCGAACAGATCCCTGGCGCGCTTGTCCTGCAGCTGGGCGAGATCGAACGCCGATTTCGCCTTGTTGAGTCCGGTCGTGGCGGCGATGAAATCGTTTTGCGCCTGCACGTTGTCGGCGGCTTCGATGATGAACAGCGGCTGGCCTTGCGTGACCTTCTCGCCGGGCCGCGCCAGCAGCTTGGTGACCCGGCCGGCATAGGGCGAAAACACAGGCGTCGAGCGATCCTCATCGACCGCGATCTTGCCCTCGGTGACGTGCTCGGCGCGGAAAGCGCGCTCGGTCACGGGCTCGAAAGCCAGGCTGGCCCATTCCGACGGCGTCGGGGTGTAGCGCTGCAGACCCTTGCGGGCCTGGCTCGATATTTCGGAATTTCCGTGGGTTGCCTTGCTGGCGTGCACGAACCAATAGCCGGCAAAGCCGACAAGGATCAGCAAGGCCGCGCCAACGGCCAAACGTTGACGATTAAGCAACTGAATTCGCTTGATAAATTCGGTCGGCATGGGGCCTTGGCTAAAGCGTCGTGTGATCCGCGGCGATTTGCCTCATCGCTGTGCTAATAGTGCCTAATTGCTGTCGCAAACAATCGAAAAACGCGATTAGGCTGGCGTTTTGAGTTAAAATTTTGCGAGACGCTTAATTGCGCGCCGGCCATTGCGGCGGGTGGCTGCCAAGCGGCATCGCCGGGCGCGACCACGACGCCGGGGTTTTCGACAGCAGCGCCGAATGGCGCACGGACCGCAGCGGACCGAAGCCCGAGGGGATTTCCTCGATAAAGGGGCTCACGGATTCGCCCTTCAAATCCTCGGTCTTAAAACCGTCGGCGACGCGGCCGAGATTCCACAGCCAGCGCCCGGTCTGCGCCAGCGATACCCGGACATGCCAGCTGCCGCCTTCGCGCGACTGGCGTGCCTTCGCCATCATCGCGCCGAACGCCATCAGGTAGCCGGTGGCATGATCGAGCATCTGCGCCGGCAATTCCTTCGGCCTGTCGACGCCCGCCGCCTGGCCTTCGGCGTGATTGAAGCCGGTCGCGGTCTGCACCAGCGAGTCAAAACCGCGGCGGTTCGCCCAAGGACTTGTAGAAGATCCGGCATGGCCATAGGCCGACAGCGAGACATAGACGATGCCGGGGCTGAGCTTCGCGGCTTCTTCCGCAGAGAAGCCGAGCGCCGCGATGGATGTCGGCCGGTAGCCCTGCGAGAAAATATCGGCCCCTGCCAGCAGACGGCGCAGCAGGTCGCACCCTTGTTCGGTGTTGAGATCGACAAAGCTGGTCAGCTTGCCGCGGCCGGTGTCGATGGTGAGCCAGGGGATCGCCGGCAGGTTCGGACTTGAGATCAGCATCACATCGGCGCCGTGCACCGCGAGCGTGCGGCCGGCCACGGGACCGGCGATCACCCGCGACAGATCCAGCACGCGCACTCCCGCCAGCGGGCAATCGCCCGCCGGCCATGGTTTTGGCGCGGCCTCGCCGATTTTCTCGATCGAGACCAGGGGCAATTCCGCCAACGCTTTTGCGTGGGGCAACGCCAGCCATTCGTCATGCGAGCGCATCAGCGCGGCCACGCAGCCGCCGGCATAAGCTGCGGTTTCGAACGCCTCGCCGTCCCACTGCATCAGCGCGGCCTGCACCTCGTCGCGCTCCGGCTTGCAGTTGAGCACCTTGCAGACGGCGTCGCGGTGATGCCGGAAATTGGTGTGCAGCCGCACAAAGCGGCCGTCGCCGGTGTTGTAGATGCCGGCGATGGCGTCCCACGCCGGACCCGGCGGCTTGCCGTCGACGCGCAGGTAGCGCTCGCTGCGGCATTCGACCACGGCATGGCGCATATCGACCGCGATATCCTGCAGGTGCCCGCTGCGCAATTGCCAGATATTTGCCGCCGCCATTCCCGCCGCGGCGATGCTGGCCTGCGCGGCGGCTGCGACGCGAAACGACGACGGCAGCTGCGGCTCCTCGCCGGCCAGCGTGACGCGATCGAGCGCTGCGCGCTCGCCGCCGGTCGATGTCCAGAGATCGGTGAGGATGTCGCGAGGGGTTTGCATGGAATGTTCCGCACGATGACCGCGCAATCGTACCGCCGTCATTGCGAGGAGCGCAAGCGACGAAGCAATCCAGTTTTTTCCGTTGCCGCTGGATTGCCTCGCTTCGCTCGCAATGACGGCTAACCTTCAATGAAAATCTCTTGATGGCGGCAGAATGCGAACGTTGCGTGGGTGGCGGATTTTCTGCGCCGGATTGTTCGGGTGTTCGCGGCGGTCGTCGTTGAGCGGCTCGATCGGCGCCGCGGCGGAAGGCATTACGTGACGCCGGCCGAGTGCATCATTGGAAAGATTCATCAGATCGGACGAGCGGTCGAACAATCGCTCGGCTACCAGATGCACCACCTTTTCCGGGCTGCTTTGAATGGTACCTTCGACCAGGATCAGCCGCGCTCCCATCACCTCTTTCCGAAAACGCTCCATCACCTTCGGCCACACCACGATATTTGCGATGCCGGTTTCGTCTTCCAGCGTCATGAACACCACGCCCTTGGCGCTGCCGGGGCGCTGGCGCACCAGCACCACGCCGGCGCAGCGGACGCGCTGCCTGTCATTGGCATGCGAAACTGCTTCGCAGGCAATGACACGTTCTTTCGTGAACATCGCCCGCAAAAATTCCATCGGATGGCCCTTCAGCGACAGCCGGATGGTCTGATAGTCGGCCACTACCTGTTCCGGCAGCGGCATCAGCGGCAACGGCTGCGCGTCTTCGTCAGGCTGCTCGCGCGCGGCGGCGATTTCAAACAGCGGCAACGGCACGTCATCCGGCAACCGCCGCACCGCCCACAATGCTGCGCGGCGATCGAGGCCGATGGAGCGGAACGCATCGGCATCGGCCAGCAGGATCAGCGCGCGTTTCGGCAATCCCGTGTCGCGGGCAAAATCCTCCAGCGAGGTGAAGGAGCGGCGTTCGCGCGCGGCGACGATGCGCTCTCCCCAGTCTTCCGGTTTCGGCTTTTTGATTTCCAGCCTTTTATTATTTTCCATCCGAAGAAACTCTTCATCCGGATCGGCCCACTTGAACCCGTCGATCTGGCGAAAGCCGAGACGAACGGCGTGATATTTCCCGCATTGTTCCTCCAGCGTATTTTGCGAGAAGCTGAACGACACATCGATCCCGCGCACCGTGACGGCGTTCTTGCGGGCATCGCCGACAATCTGCGCCGGCGCGTAAAATCCCATCGGCTGCGAATTCAACAATCCGCAGCAGAACGCGTCTGGATGCCAATATTTGAGCCATGAAGAAACATAGACCAGTTGCGCAAAACTCGCGGCATGGCTCTCGGGAAAACCGTAGCTGCCGAATCCCTTGATCTGGTCGAAGCAGCTTCGAGCAAATACAGGATCATATCCGCGTTCGATCATGCGATTGACCATTCGCTCCTCGAACGTATGCATGGTGCCGACATTCCGGAATGTCGCCATCGCCCGGCGCAGGCCATTTGCCTCTTCAGACGTGAACTCCGCAGCCTGCATCGCAATTCGCATTGCCTGCTCCTGAAACAGCGGCACACCTAGGGTCTTTTCCAGGACGTCTTTCAGTTCGTTTTTGTTGCCTCCTTTCGGATAGGGATAATCGATATCTTCCGGCTTCATCTTCCGGCGCTTCAGATACGGATGCACCATGTTGCCCTGGATTGGTCCAGGCCGCACGATGGCGACCTCGATCACCAGATCATAAAACGTCCGCGGCTTCAGCCGTGGCAGCATGTTCATCTGCGCGCGGCTCTCGACCTGGAACACGCCGAGCGACTCGCCACGCTGCAGCATCTGATAGACTTCGTCGTCGTCTCTGGATTTGATATCGGCAAGCTCGTAGCGTGTTCCCTTGTGCTGCGCGATCAGGTCGAAACATTTGCGGATGCAGGTCAGCATCCCCAGCGCCAGCACGTCGACCTTCATCATGTTCAGCGCGTCGACATCATCCTTGTCCCATTCGATAAAGGTGCGATCGTCCATCGCCGCATTGCCGATCGGCACATAGGTGTCGAGCCGGTCCTGCGTCAGCACATAGCCGCCGACATGCTGCGACAGATGGCGCGGGAATTCGATCAGCTCGCTGGCCAGTTCGACGGCAAGTTCGACCATGGGATTTTTCGGATCGAGCCCGGCCTGCCTGACCTGCATCTCGTTAAGGCCCTTGCCCCAGCTTCCCCACACCGTATCGGCCAGCGCCGCGGTGACATCCTCCGTCAGGCCCAATGCCTTGCCGACATCGCGGATCGCGCTGCGCGGCCGATAATGAATGACGGTGGCGATGATCGCGGCGCGGTGGCGGCCGTAGCGGCGGTAGACATATTGCATCACCTCCTCGCGCCGCGAGTGCTCGAAGTCGACGTCGATGTCGGGTGGCTCCAACCGCTCCTTGGAAATGAAACGCTCGAACAGCAGATTGATTTCGGAAGGGTTCACCGAGGTTATACCAAGAACATAGCACACCGCCGAATTAGCCGCTGATCCTCTTCCCTGACACAAAATATTTTGCGACCGCGCATAGCGGACGATGTCATGCACGGTGAGAAAATAATGCGCGTATTGCAGCTCCGCGATCAGATCGAGTTCTTTTCCAAGCGTAGCTCGCAAAGCACTATCAATTCCCTGCGGAAAATATTGATCAGCCCCTGCCCAGGTGAGATCTTCAAGATGCTGCTGCGCAGTCTTGCCTGGCGGCACCGGCTCATCGGGGTATTGGTACTTGAGTTGATCAAGCGAAAACGTAATGCAGCCGGCAAACCGCATGGTTTCCGCGATCGCCTCCGGTACCTCGCGAAACAACCGCGCCATCTCTTGCGCAGGTTTCAGATGGCGCTCGGCATTGGCCTCAAGTTTTTTGCCGATACGCTCAATGGTCGTTTTCTCGCGGATGCAGGTCAGAACGTCCTGCAAGGGCCGGCGCACGGGATGGTGATACAGCACTTCATTGGTCGCCAGCAGCGGAACGCGGACCGTTGCGGCAATGCGCTGCAACCGGGCGAGACGGCGCTTGTCATCGCCGCGGTACAGCAGGCTGGCCGCGAGCCAGACGCCCTCCGCGCGACTGCGCTGCAGATGATCTAGAATTTTCAGCGCTTTCGCTGTCTCAAAGCGATGCGGCAGCGTCAGAACCAGAAGCTGTCCTTCGGCGAATTCCGAAAGATCATCCAGTTTTAAGTGACATTCGCCTTTCTCCGCCGCGCGCTTGCCATGAGTCAGCAACTGACAGAGCCGGCCATAGGCCGAGCGGTCGCTTGGGTAGACCAGAATATCCGGCGTATCGTCCATGAAGACGAGGCGCGAACCAATCAGCAATTTCGGTTTGTATATGACCTTGGGATTTTCCAACTCCTTGTAAGCCCGCGCCACACCAGCCAGCGTATTGTGATCGGCAATGCCAATGACGGGCAGGCGCAATTCGCTGGCCTGATGCACATAGGCTTGCGGGTGCGAGCCGCCGCGCAGGAATGAAAAATTCGTCGTGATACCGATTTCGGCGTACGGCGTATTCATGCGAACAGCCCATGCACGAACCAGTCTGGCGGAACGGCCTTACCGTCCTTTGCGATTTCGCCGTATAGCCCATTCCGATAAAGCCAGAACCGCATCCCCGTTTCATCCTCGACCCGAAAATAATCGCGTGTCGGCATCGCTTCCTGCGCACGCCACCATTCCATGGCGACGCGTTCCGGGCCTTCCGCGCGAACGATGGTGTGAGATGCGCGCCGCCATTTGAAATGTTTTGGTGGTTTGTCAGGAACTTCCGCAAACAGCACCTCGATCGGCTCCGGCCGCTCGAACAACCGCAACGGCCGCAGCGGCGGTTCGCCTTCGGCGCGCGCTGGCCAAGCGGCTAGCGTAGCTGCGGCAAGATGATGCTGCGCCGGCGCCGCCAAACCGGCACGTTCCGGAATGTGGGTATCCTGCGGCAGGTGCACGACCACGCGGCGGCCGCCGATGCGTGCGGCGATACGGTCGATCAGCGCGGCCAGTTCGTCATTGTCGTGCACGTTGGCGTCGAGATCGCGCTGCTGCTGCACCACGATCTCGGTGCGGCTGGCGGACAGCCTGACCAGATCGAAGCCGAAACCGGGATCGAGGGGATCACTCAACGCATCGAGCCGTTCGCGGAACAGCCGGTCGATCATCGCAGCCCTGGTGACGGGCTGTCCGGTATCCACCGCAATCGCGCGCACCGCGCCGTCGGTGCGGAAGAAGCTCGCCTCCAGCTGCCGCGCGCCCTTGCCCTGTTTTTCCATCGCTGCGACCAGCATCTGCGCCAGCCTGGATAATGTCGCTGCTATCACGCCATCGGTTAAGACCGGTTCGGCGAAGCGTTTCTCCACGATATAATCCGGCAGCGGCTTGCGTGGGCTGATCGGCGCATCGCCCTGCCCCAGCGCTTGTTCCAGCAGAGTGGTAAAATCCGCGCCAAATCTTGCGGTGATCTCGTGACGCCCGCGCGAGGCAACATCACGAATGGTTTTCAAGCCGGCGCGGCGCAGGCCGCGGGTGACGGCATCGTCCGCGCCGAGCGCGAACACCGGCAGCGGTTTTACGCTATCTGCCTCTTCGCCATCCATGACGATGCGGCCATGGACGTGGCGGTTCATCGTCCGCGCGCAGATCGAGGTGGCGGCAATCGCGGCGCTGACGCCAAAACCCTGCCGCGTCAGCGCATCGCACAGTATCTGCATCAGGGCTGCCTCGCCGCCGAACAGATGCGCGCAGCCGGTGATGTCGAGGAACAGGCCGTGCGGGGAATCCAGCGCCACCAGCGGCGTGAAGCGGTCGCACCAGTCGGCGATGGTGTTCAGCGCCTGCGCATCCGCGGCCTCGTCGGCATCGAACACCTGTATGTCAGGGCAGACCACGCGGGCATTGGCCAGCGGCAGACCCGCCTCAAGGCCGAGGCGGGCCGCGGCATCATCCAGCGCGGAAATCTGCAGCGCGTTGTTCTGTTTGGCGACGACAATGCAGGGACGGCTGTTATCCAGCCCGGCGCCGCGGCGGAACAGTTCGCGCTTGATGCGGTCGGTCGGCAGGCGCGGCAGCCACAGGCTGAGGATGCGCCGGCGCTTCACGGAAAAGGCACTCATCACATTTCCATTCCATGATCCAATGCCCGTTCGGGCCATGACGGTTGCGAACCAGTTTTGTATCGAGCATGGGCGCGCCCCATGCCTCGAGACGCGGCGGCGAATGCGCCGCGCGCACGATCCATCGCGTCTCCGCCGTGGAAGGCATCGGCTCTGCCGCGAGGCGCAGCAGCAGGCAGGTCACTCCCGACATTTGCGCGGCCAAGGTCAGCTTGCGGCTGGCGACGAGATCGAGCTGCCGCGTCTCGCCCCAGATTTCCATCACCACGGCGCCGAGCGCATCGCAGGCCAGCGCATCGGCGGATGCCCGCAGCGCGGTCTCCGCGTCGGGCGCGCGCACGCTCACCACGAGGCGCGGATCGAGGCCGAGTTCGCTCCAGCCGTTCATCGATAGCGCGCCGGATTCGATTTCCGCAAAATCCTGTCGCACCCATAGCAGCGGCCGCCGCACGCTGACGCGCCGCGCCAGCCCAGCGATGAATCCCGTCGCCGCGGCGCTATGTCTGCCTTCCGCGAACACCTCATGCACCGCGCCCAGCGCAAGACCGCCCCGCAGCGCCGCATCTGCCCCGACATGGCCGAGCGCCGCCCGCTCCGACGCGGTGGCGTCGTGAGTTTCAATGCGCTCGATGCTGCCGCGCAAGGCCGCAATCGTGCATGTGCGTGCGCCGGTCATGCGCCGCTCCTGAAGAAGACGTTGGACTATCGAGTTCAGAACAGAACCAATGGCTGGCTCATTTGTTCATGATATGTTCTAATAAAGCTAAGACCTAGCCGAGAGTCAATCGGGATCGCATTCCTCATTGCGAGCCAATGGGTCCGGCTTCGCCGGCCCGCTGACAGGCTCCGCGAAGCAATCCAAAGACTGGACTGCTTCGTCGCAAGGGCTCCTCGCAATGACGAATAACAGAATGGAATCAAAGGGATTCAGAGAATGGACCTGCAGCGCAAACTGGAAATCCTGGCCGACGCCGCCAAATATGACGCCTCCTGCGCTTCCAGCGGCACCGAGCAGCGTGACAGCCGTGACGGCAAAGGGCTGGGCTCGACCGCGCCCGGCATGGGCATCTGCCATTCCTACGCGCCGGACGGCCGCTGCATCTCGCTGTTGAAGATCCTGCTGACCAACGCCTGCAACTTCGACTGCCTCTATTGCGTCAACCGCGCTACCTCGAACGTGCCGCGAGCGCGCTTCACCGTCGACGAAGTAGTGCAACTGACGATTGACTTCTATCGCCGCAATTACATCGAGGGGCTGTTTCTGTCCTCCGGCATCATTCGCAGCGCCGACTACACCATGGAGCAAGTGGTGAGTGTCGCGCGCAAGCTTCGCGAACAGCATCACTTCCGCGGCTACATCCATCTCAAAACTATTCCGGAAGCCGATGACGCACTGATCACGGAGGCCGGAAAATACGCCGACCGCCTCAGCATCAATATCGAGGTGCCGGAGGAGGAAAGCCTTGCGAAGCTAGCGCCTGAGAAGGACGTGCGCGCGATCAGGCGCACCATGGGCCGGCTGCGGCTCAAGCTCGACGAAGCGAAAGAAAATACAAAAGCCACGAACGCGCCGCGCTTTGCGCCGGCGGGACAAAGCACGCAGATGATCGTCGGCGCAGATAGCGCCTCCGACCAGACCATTCTCGCCACCAGCGCCAATCTCTACGGCTCCTACAATCTAAAGCGAGTTTACTATTCCGCATTCAGCCCGATTCCCGATGCCAGCCGTTCGCTGCCGCTTCGCGCACCGCCGCTGGTCCGGGAGCACCGGCTTTACCAGGCCGACTGGCTGATGCGGTTTTATGGATTCGATGTGAACGAAATCGTCGAGAAGGCGGAAGGCATGCTGCCGCTCGACATCGATCCGAAACTGGCATGGGCCCTGCGCAATCGCGATCGCTTCCCGCTCGACGTCAACCGCGCCAGCCGCGAGCAGTTGTTACGCGTGCCGGGCTTCGGCGCCAAGGCGGTCGACCGCATCATCGCGACGCGGCGCGTGGCATCGATCCGCGTCGCCGATCTGGCCCGGCTGCATATCCCGCGGAACAAGGCGCTGCCGTTCATCATTCTGTCCGATCACAGACCGGCGTCGCATTTGCTCGATGGCGCACGGCTGGCGGAGCGGTTTCAGCCCAAGTCCAAGCAGTTGGGATTTGGGTTTTGAGTAACGCAGCAAAACCCTCAACCGTCATCCTGAGGAGCCGCGCTCTTGCGCGGCGTCTCGAAGGATGGCCGCGGGCGCTTGTGGCCATCCTTCGAGGCTCGCCGCCAGATGCGGCGAGCACCTCAGGATGACGCTGTATGGGTGGTGAGAGAAAAAGAACATGCACTTCATCTCATTGAACAGCGAAGCCGATTTCGAGGGCTGGCGTAAGGCGGCCCGCGCGCTGGCATTGAACAACGTGGCGCCGGCCGGGGTGACATGGACGGTGGCGGGCAACGAGCCTGAGCTCTTTGAACAATCTTCATCAGCTTCGCCGCTCGAAACGCCGCACGGCACCTTCAACGTCCCCGGCAAATTCGTCGAGCTGGCGCAGATCGCGATCCTGCATCGCGATATCAAGCGTTTTGCCATTCTGTACCGCCTGCTGTGGCGGCTGCGCGCCAACCACGACCTGCTCGATATCGCGACCGATCCGGACGTGGCGCAAATCGCGGTGATGGCCAAGGCGGTGCGCCGCGATGAGCACAAGATGCATGCCTTCGTCCGCTTCCGCGAGGTCGGCCGCGAACGCGAGTCGCACTTCATTGCCTGGTTCGAGCCTGAGCATTACATCGTCGAACGGGCGGCGCCGTTTTTCGCGCGGCGTTTTGCCGATATGGCCTGGTCGATCCTCACCCCGGACGTTTGCGCGCATTGGGACGGCCACGCGGTTTCTTTCACGTCGGGGTTAAGCAAATTGGACGCGCCCTCGGAAGACCGGCTGGAGGAGACCTGGCGGCGCTACTATGCCAGCATCTTCAATCCGGCCCGGCTCAAGGTGAGGGCGATGCAGGCCGAGATGCCGAAGAAATATTGGCGGAACCTGCCGGAGGCCTCGTTGATTAAGCCTCTGATCGCCGGCGCCGGCCGCGCAACCGGCGACATGATCGCGCACGGCGCCACCGAACCGCACAAGGCGCAGAAACGGCCCGAGCCCATGAAACGCAAGCATTCAGCGCCCGGCGACAGCATCGAGGCCCTGCGCGAGGAAGCCGCCGGCTGCCGCGCCTGTCATCTGTGGAAAGACGCCACCCAGACCGTATTCGGCGAGGGCCCGCAGCATGCCCAGGTGATGCTGGTCGGCGAGCAGCCCGGCGACAAGGAAGATCTTGCGGGAAAACCGTTCGTGGGACCGGCGGGCCAGATGCTCGACCGCGCGCTGCAAGAGGCCGGCGTCAACCGCGACAAGGTCTACGTCACCAACGCGGTAAAGCATTTCAAATTCGTGCCGCGCGGCAAAATCCGCCTGCACCAGAAGCCGAATACGCCGGAGATCAAGGCGTGCCGGCAGTGGTACGAGCGCGAGCTCGCCTCGATCAAACCCGATCTGGTGGTGGCGATGGGAGCTACCGCGGCGCAGAGCGTGTTCGGCAAGGCCACGCCGATCAACAAGAACCGCGGGCGGCTGATCGATCTCGAGGACGGCACCAAGGCGCTGGTGACCGTGCACCCGTCCTATTTGCTGCGGCTTCCCGACCAAGACGCCAAGGCGCGGGAGTATGAGCGCTTCGTCGATGATCTGAAGATCGTGGCGTCGCAGATGAAGAAAGCCGCGAGAGCGGCGTAGATTTTCGTGCCCCCGGGGCGCAGCGTGATGCTTGTGCCCCGGGCTTTGCAGCGCAGCGTGAAGCGGTGCGCTGCAGAGCCGGGGCATTGTTGTACAAAGAAAGCAAATGTGGATCCCCGCCCTGCGGTGCATCACCAGGTGCTGCACCGCGGCCGGTACAAGAGGTTCTGCTTCAAGCCGCAGCCGCCAGGTTCACCGCTGCTTTCGCCAGCTTGGTCAGCGTCTGATCGGTCTTTTCTTCTTCCTTGAGCGTCTGATCCAGCAGACGGGCCGCGTCGTTCATTCCGAGCTGGGCAGCCCACGCCTTCAGCGTGCCATAGCGGGAGATTTCGTAATGCTCCACCGCCTGCGCCGCGGCGAGCATGCCGGCATCGAGCGCTTCCGAGCCCTTGTACTCGTCCATGATCTCCTTGCCTTCGTCGAGAATGCCCTGGATGGCGTCGCAGGTCTTGCCGCGCGCCGGTTTGTCGAGGATTTCGAAAATCTGCTCGAGGCGTTCGACCTGGCCCTCGGTCTCGCCATAATGCTTCTCAAACGCCGCGCGCAGCTCGTCCGATTGGGCGGCCTTCGCCATCTTCGGCAGCGCCTTTAGAATCTGCTTTTCGGCGTAGTAGATGTCTTTCAACGTATCCAGGAAGAGGTCGTTGAGGTCCTTGTCCTTGGCGGCCATGACGTACTCCGTTGCTTGAAAAAGTGGGGACGTTCCCGCCTCTCAACGTGACGCGATGCGCATTGTTCCGGACCGTGGAATCGGCGGCGACTGCGGCAAAAAAGCCACCACCAAAACTGCCGGACCGCTATGCTGAGGGCATAGGTAAACGCGTAAAAAACCGATGCCGCACCTAAGGCTCAACCACTCCGGCATGGCGTTGTCGATCGCCGCGCATCTGACGGTGCTCACCGTCGGACTGGGCTATGCGGGTGTGCGGCCTTTTGAAACCGCGCCGACCGAGGCCATCGCGGTGGACATCGTCTCGCCCGACGAGGTCAGGGAAGCCACGCAGGAAACGGCGCCGAAGCCGGCACCGCCTTTGGAAATTCCGGATCTCTCCAGCGCGGACCAGCCTGCGGCGCCGCCAAAATCTGCAGTTGCTTCAGCACCACAGCAGCAGCAGCAACCCGCGCAACAGGCGATGCCATCCGCCGCTCCTGCAACTCCAAAGGACCAAGCGAGACCGGCGCGGCCGCCAGCCACGGCTCCGCAACCGGCCGCCTCCTGGCGTCCTCCGGAGCCCGATCTCAGTATCAAATACCAGGTCAATCTAGGTCTGCCCGCGCTCCCCGGCGATGACTTCGACGCACCGGCATTCCATGCCGCCAAGGTGTCGACCGACGACATCGCCAAATTTCGAGAGCAACTGAAGAAATGTTCGGTACTGCCTGGATCGATCGCGCCGACCGACAAGGTCACCATCAGGTTGCGTGCGAGCTTCCGACCTGACGGCACCCTTGCATCGGCGCCCTTGCTGATCGAGGCCAGCGCCTCCGCCAAGGGGCCGTTGCTCATGCAGGCCGCCATCGAGGCGCTGGGGGCGTGCCAGCCCTATGCGGCGCTGCCCGCGGATCGATACAGCGAATGGAAGGTGCTCGATCTCGGCTTCACGCCGCAGGATTTCAGGGGCGGGTAAGTGCGCCGATCGAAAACGACCCGTCATGGCCGGGCTTGACCCGGCCATCCATCTTCTTCGAAAGATTTTTGCGAAGGTTGATGGATGCGCGGGTCAAGCCCGCGCATGACGGGCTGTTGATTTACGCCGCCAGCGTATTTTCGACCAGCTTGATCCAGTACGAGGTGCCGTAGACGATGGCGTCGTCGTTGAAATTGTAGGCCGGATGATGCAACCCGGCGCTGTCGCCGTTGCCGCAGAAAATGAACGCGCCCGGCCGCGCTTCCAGCATGTAGGCGAAATCCTCGGCGCCCATCATCGGCGCCATTTCACGCACGTTGGCATCGCCGGCGACCTCCTTGGCCACCTGGGTCGCGATATCCGTCTGCGCGGCATGATTGACCACCACCGGGTAGCCCCGCCCGTAGTCAAGGTGGATTTTGGCGCCGGTGATCTGCGCGACGCCGGCCACGACTTCGCGTATCCGTTTTTCGACCAGTTGCCTGACATCCGCCTTCAATGTCCGCACGGTGCCTTTCAAGTCGGCGGTTTGCGGGATCACGTTGCGGGCGTTGCCGGCGTGGAATTCGCACATCGAAATCACCGCCGATTCCAGGGGATCGACGCTGCGCGAGACGATGCACTGCAGCGCGGTGATCAGCTGCGCGCCGACCAGGACGGAATCGATGCATTTGTGCGGGCGCGCCGCATGGCCGCCCAATCCTTCGATGCGGATGTCGATGTTATCGGTGGCGGCCATGATGGGACCGGGCCGCAATGCGAACGATCCGACCGGGATACCCGGGCCATTGTGCATTCCGTAGACCTGATCGATGGCAAAACGGTCCATCAGGCCGTCCTCGATCATGGCGGCGGCGCCCGCGCCGCCCTCTTCGGCCGGCTGGAAAATCACGATGGCGTCGCCGGCGAAATTCCGGGTCTCGGCAAGGTATCGCGCCGCCCCGAGCAGCATCGCGGTGTGTCCATCATGCCCGCAGGCGTGCATCCTGCCCGGCGTCCTGGACGCATATGGGAGATTGGTGTCTTCCTCAATCGGCAGCGCGTCCATGTCGGCGCGAAGCCCAATGACCTTGACATCGGCGTCCGCGGCCGGCCTGCGGCCTTTGATGACGCCGACCACGCCGGTGCGGCCGAGACCGGTGGCGACCTCATCGCAGCCGAACTCGCGCAACCGATCCGCCACGAACGCCGCGGTGCGATGCACTTCGTACAGCAATTCGGGATGAGCATGGATATCCCGCCGCCAGGCCTGAATATCCGGTTGCAAATCGGCGACGCGATTGATGATGGGCATGACAAATCTCGGGGTTGGACGTTTTCTCTTGTCTAGCATGGGGCTGCGATCCGCCCAATACTCCTCTACAGCCGTCATGGCCGGGCTTGTCCCGGCCATCCACGTCTTGTTTGCTGCAAGGTCAGAAAGACGTGGATGCCCGGGCCTTCGCCGCGCCGAAGGGGCTTCGGCCCCGCAGGCGGGACAAGGCCGGGCATGACGAGGTGATGATGTGACGACGTGGAAATCAGAAATGCCAAAACGGATTGAGGGCGATTTCGATTATATCGTGGTCGGCGCGGGAACGGCCGGCTGCATCGTTGCCAACCGGCTTTCGGCCGATCCGGCCAGCCGCGTGCTGATCCTGGAAGCCGGCGGCAACGACAACTGGATCTGGTTTCACGTGCCCGTAGGCTATCTGTTCGCGATCGGCAATCCGCGGTCGGACTGGATGTTCAGGACCGAGCCGGAAGCCGGCCTCAACGGACGTGCGCTGGCCTATCCCAGAGGCAAGGTGATCGGCGGCAGTTCCGCGATCAACGCCATGATCTCGATGCGGGGCCAGGCCGCCGACTACGATCACTGGCGGCAGCTCGGATTGTCAGGCTGGGGCTATGACGACGTGCTGCCGGCGTTCAAACGTCTTGAAGATCATTTTCTCGGGGACAGCGAGCATCATGGCACAGGAGGCGGCTGGCGCATCGAAGCGCCGCGGCTGTCGTGGAAAATTCTCGACGCGGTCGGCGACGCCGCGGCGGAAATGGGTATCCGCAAGATTGCGGATTTCAACACCGGCGACAATGAGGGCGTCGGCTATTTCCATGTCAACCAGAAGCGCGGCCGGCGCTGGTCTTCGGCGCGAGGATTTCTGAAGCCGGTCCTGCACCGCGCAAATCTCCGGCTTGAAAAAAACGTGCTGGTCGATCGCCTCGTCGTCGAGAACGGCCAGGCCGCCGGCGTGCGGTTTATCCGGGGCGGCGAGATCGTCGAAGCCCGCGCCAAAGGCGAAGTCATTCTCTGTGCCGGCTCGATCGGATCGGTGCAGGTGCTGCACCGCTCCGGCATCGGGCCTGCGGACTGGCTCATCCCGCTTGGCATCGAGGCCGTGCTGGACCGCCAGGGCGTCGGGCGCAATCTGCAGGATCATCTGCAGCAGCGCGCGATCTACAAGGTCGAGGGCGTGCGCACGCTCAATGAGACTTACTATTCACTATTCCGGCGCGGCATGATGGGCATCGATTATGCCTTCCGCCGCCGCGGGCCCTTGACCATGGCGCCGTCGCAGCTTGGCATTTTCACGCGCTCCGCCCCGCACCGCGAGCGCGCCAACATCCAGTTTCATGTGCAGCCGCTGTCGCTCGACAAGTTCGGCGATCCGCTGCATCGCTTTGCCGCGATTACCGTAAGCGCGTGCAATCTGCAGCCGACATCGCGCGGCACCGTTCGGCTTCGAACGGCTGAGCCGGATAGCGCGCCATCGATTGCGCCGAATTATTTGTCGACCGACGCAGACCGCGAGGTCGCCGCCGACGCGATCCGCACCACCCGGCGGCTGATGAAGCAGAAAGCGCTGGCGCCCTATCATCCGCAAGAATTCTTGCCGGGACCCTCGGTCGGCGACGACGATGCGTCACTGGCCAAAGCCGCCGGCGACATCGGCACCACGATCTTTCACCCCGTCGGCACCGCGAAGATGGGGATGGCGTCCGATCCGCTCGCCGTGGTCGATGAGCGGCTGCGGTTTCATGGCCTCAAGGGGCTGCGTGTGGTCGATGCCTCGGTGATGCCGACCATCACCTCGGGCAACACCAATACCCCGACGGCGATGATCGCCGAAAAGGGCGCGGCGATGATTATTGAGGATGGCAGTCAGGGCGGCTAAACACGTGGGCCGTCATCCTGAGGAACGCGCTCTTGCGCGCGTCTCGAAGGATGGCTGCTTGCACCCGGAGCCCATCCTTCGAGGCTCGCCGTGAAGAACGGCGAGCACCTCAGGATGACGACGGTGATGTGGCAACGAAAGGCTTAAGCCGTCTTCCGGATCGCGTTGTCGACCAGCGTCTTGCCGAGCGACCAGATCGCGCCGGGGACCTTGTGGCTGTCGGCGATGACGGTGTCGAAGGCGCGCTCGATCCAGTTGCAGTCCGCATCCGTAATCGTCAGCGGCGGCAACAGTTTGATGGTGTGGCTGCCGTGGCCGGAAACCTGGGTGAGGATCTTGTGGTCCTTGAACAAGGGAACGGTGATGAGCTGGCAGAACAGGCCCTTGTTGGCAGTTTCCAGCACGTTCCACGAGGCTTTCAGCCGCAGCGACTTCGGCGGGCCGAATTCCACGCCGATCATCAGTCCCTTGCCGCGAACCTCTTTCATCAGTTCGTAGCCCGGCACCATTCTGGTCAAGGCGAGCCGAAGTTCGGCGCCGCGCTTGGCGGCGCTCTCGACCAGCCGCTCCGCCTTGATCACTTCGAGCGTCGCAATGCCTGCCGCCATCGCCAGATCGTTTTTGGCAAAGGTCGAGCCGTGAACCACGGCGCGGTCCATCTGATTGAATACCTTGTCGAAGACGTGCTTGCGCGTCAGCAGCGCGCCGACGGGAACATGGCCGCCGGATAGCGCCTTCGCCAGCAGCACCATGTCGGGTTCGATGTTCCAGTGCTCGCACGCGAGAAACCGTCCGGTGCGGCCGATGCCGGTTTGAATTTCGTCGGCGACCAGCAACGTTCCATAGCGGCGGCACAGCGCAGCCGCGCCCGGCAGAAATTCATCCGTCGGCATGTTGACGCCCTTGCCCTGGATCGGCTCGACGACAAAGGCGGCAACCTGGCGCGATGACAGCGCCTGCTCCAGCGCTGCGAGATCGTTGAAAGGAATCGACGTGCAATCCGGCAGCAGCGGTCCGAAACCGGCACGGAAGTTGGCATCGCCGGTCAGCGACAGCGCACCATAAGACAGGCCGTGGAAGGCGTGATCGCAATAGACGATGCCCGGCCGTCCGGTTGCGCAGCGTGCGAATTTGATCGCAGCTTCGACACATTCCGCGCCCGAATTCGCAAAAAAGACTTTATCCAGGTAAGGCACATAGGCGAGCAGCCGCTCCGCGAGCACGCCCGCAAGCGTGGAAACGTCGAGTTGCACGAGATTCGGCAGGTCGCTGTCGAGCACGCTCTTCAACGTGTCGCGAAGTACGGGATGGTTCCGCCCAATCGCAAAAACGCCAAAACCACTGAGTAGATCCAGATAGCGGGCGCCATCGCGATCGAAGAGGTATTGGCCTTGACCCTTCTGGAAACCGACATCGTATCCAATCGTCTTGAGGACGCGGACAAGTTGTTCGTTGAGGTGGCGGGAATGCATGGAACTCCGCTGCGCCTGGCGGTCCACAAACATCTCGGAAACGTCTAGATTTGGATATAGCATCAGATACATACTTCGGTTGATGGTCGTTTCGTCAACTGAAAACGCTCAATGCGGCGTTTTGCCCCCGGTCCTGATCATCCTACTTAAGCATAGGTTCGAACCATGTTGCACTGCCCTCCAAACTTCACGCGCTCCTTGGTGGTTTGCGGAATCGTTTTTACGTCAGGCTTCGGAACGGCGCTCGCGGCCGATCCAACCGGCGACTGGAAAGTCGCGGACGAAGTCGCCAACATCCGCGTCGCCGAATGCAACGGCAGCATGTGGGGGGTGGTGGCGTGGGAGAAAACGCCCGGCGGCCGCGACCTCAACAATCCCGATGTTTCGCTGCAGAGCCGACCGACCCTGGGCATGCCGATCCTGATCGACATGAAGAAAAAGACCGGGGCGGACCAGTGGGAAGGCCAAGTTTACAACGCCAAGGACGGCAAGCTTTATAGTTCGACGATCAAGCCCGTCGGTTCGGACAAGCTTGAGATTCAGGGCTGCGTATTGGGCTTTCTGTGCGGCGGCGAAACCTGGACCCGCGTCGCGCCTCCGATTCCCAGCAGCCCTTCCAACAGCATGGCCAAGGGGCCGCCGAAGGCGGCCAGCGGGATAAAGACGACCGGCCTTCCCGGCCAACCGGCTCAACCGAAAACCGTTGCGCCTCCGCCTGCGCCCAAGACGACCGGATCGACCGGTCCGAAGACAGTCGCTCCCGGCCAGAAGACCGCCGCCGCGGCCTCAGGTGATGTCGTCGGCGATATTTGTCTCCTCCCTGACATCGCGCGGTTTGCCCATTAGCGCGGGCTGGAACAGCAACACCGCGGCGAGCGTGGTGACAAGCGACAGCGCCAGAAGCTTGCCCATGCTCGCGGTGCCCGGATGGCTCGATAGCCAGAGGCTTCCGAACGCCGTGGCCGTCGTCATCGCGCTGAAAAATATTGCTCGCGTCAGGCTCGACTGCAACAGATTCGTTCTGCCGGACCGCCACGCGGTGACGTAGTAGATCTTGAACGCAACGCCGACGCCGAGCAGCAGCGGCAGCGCGACGATGTTGGCGAAGTTGAGCGGCAAGCCGATCAGCACGCAGATTTCCAGCGTCACCGCGCCGGCCACCAGCAGTGGCACCAGCGTCAGCAGTACGTCGGTTATTCGCCGCAGCGCCAGCCAGAGCAAAAGGCTGATCGAGATCAGCGCCCAGAATCCGGCATGGATGAAGGCCTTCACGACGGTCTCGCCGGATTTGAGAATCGACACCGGCCCGCCGATCGCAGTTGGCTCGGCGGCGAGAACCGCGGCGGCGAATTTTCGCAGCGTCTCGTTATCGTCGGGGTCACCGCGCGGCAACGCTTCGACCCGGGTGATACCCTCCGGGGTTTGCCACGACCGCACGAGATCCGGCGGCAGCGTCTTCAGGCTGACTGGCTGGGCCTGAAGCAGCAGCTTGAGCTGCGCGATCATGATCTTCAGCGGATCGACGAAAACCGCCTGCGCCTTGTTCCGCGTGGCTTCATTGGAGTCGGCGAGTTTGGTCAAGTCGTCGGCAAGCCGGCGCGACGCGTCCGCGCCCGGGCCCTTGGCATCGCCGGCCGTCTTGCGCAGACTGTCGGCAGCGCCCTTGAGCGCGTCGATATTCTCCTGATCGGTGGGCGGCGCGTCGATCTGGTCGGGATTCAATGCCGGATTGAGCACCTTCGCGCCCTGCGCGATCAGCTTCAGTTTGGCCGGTTGATCGGGCGGCACGAAACTGTCCAGCGACCTGGTCCGAAGAACTTCCGGCACCTTGGCAAGGCGGGCCTCGATCTTCCGCGCGTCATCCACGGACTTGCCCATGACGTTGACGGCGCTGGCGCCGGTGTTCGGATCTTTTCGCAGATCGAGATAGGTCGCGATCGATTCGACCTTGGCATTTCTCAGATGGATCGGATTGAAGTCGAACTTGAGAAAATACAGCGCCGGCATTCCGGCGATGGCCACCAGCAGCGTGACGGCGATAATCGCAATACGATGCTTTTCCAGAAAATGGTCGACCGGCGCCAGGAACGCATAGCCGACCGGCTCCTTTTCTCCGGGCGGATTGAGCATCTTGAGCAGCGCCGGCAATACGGTGATGCTCGCGAGGAAGGCCACCAGCATGCCAACGCCGGCGATCTTGCCGAGTTCGGAAATACCCTTGTAGTCGGTCGGCAGGAACGACAAGAACCCCGCTGCGGTCGCCATCGCCGCAAGCGACAGGGGAACGGCCGAGCGCTCGGCCGCGTGGACGAGTGCTGCTTCCAGGTCGTTGTTCTTGAACCGCTCGGACCGGTATCGCACGCTGTACTGGATGCCGAAATCGACGCCCAATCCGATGAACAGCACGGCGAACGCAATCGACAGCAAATTCAGCGATCCTACCATCATCAGGCCGGCGGCGGTGGTGGTCGCAAGGCCGATGAACAGCGTCACGAAAACGGCGAAGATGATTTTCGACGAATGCAGCGCCATCCAGAGAATCAACAGCACCACGAGTACGGTGCCGATACTGTTGACCACGGCGCCATCCTGAACGGTCGCGAACTCTTCATTGGCAGTCGGAACCGGCCCGGTCAGCCGCACCCGCGCGCCATATTCGCCCGCGAGATTGAGATCCCTGGCAGCCTGCCTGATCGCGTCGGTCGCGTCCTTGCCCGGCTCCAGCGCGTTGAAATCGAGAATCGGCTTGAATTCAATGAAGGAGCGGCGATCGGCGTCGGCCAACGGTTTGTTGTTGGCAAGTTCACGCCACGAGAAGGTCGCCGAGCCCTTGTTCAGTACATCCTCGACGGTCTGGGCGATCAGCGAGAACGGCGTTGCCGTGCTGTCCAGTTTGATCTCGCCACGCTTGACCCCCGCAAGCCCGGTCTCCAGAGCGCCGGTCAGTCCGCGCAGACTGGGATCGCCAGCCATGATTTCAATCAAAGGCGCGGCGGATGCGAACTGGCCGGTGGCCTGAGCCACCTCTTCCTTCGGAAGAAACAACAATCCGTTCTTCTGGAAAAACTCGGTGTCGTTCAGCGAGCGGACCGAATCGAAATTCTTGGTGTCGGGAGACAGTTTCTCGACCAACTTGGCGCTCGCCGCGCTGGCGAATTCAGGCGTAGGCGCCTCCACCACGGCCAGAATCAATCTTTCCTGCTGGAAGGCCGTTTCGAACGCAATGTCGCGCTGGCGCCAATCGAGATCGGGCGAAATCAACGTGTTGATGTCGGTGTTGATCTTGAAATGCCGAGCCGCATAGAAGCTCGCCCCCAGCGCAAGGACGAGCGAGAGCACAACGGTTAGCGGGGCAAAACGGGTACAGGTCCTGACAACCGAAACAACGAAACTTGTAAGCACACTTTTTCTTTCTATCTGCCGGTTGGCCTGAAACGCCCGGTGTGTACCGGAGTTCCGGAACCTGATCTAATGGCTTTGAATACACTTGTCTTTAAGGCCACGATAAGGTGGCATAAAGTGTGCCGAGGTCCTGTCCGGGGCTGTATAACCGGGATTGTCGGGCGGTAAAGTGACGAACGAGGGGTTCAAGGGGGCGTCAAAAAGTGCGCATTGGGAGCATAGCTGTATTATAGTACCTTCAGACCATCCCGCTGCGGTAATCTTGTTCTGAATCCGCCTTTGCTTTCGAAGGTATTTTTGTCACAAAGTTCCTCGGCCGCCATGCGGCTCGGGGGCATGAATGAATGCGGGACGGAACTTGGTGCAGATATTGCACATATTTGAGGCTATGGAACGGAGACCGACAATGAGCGCGGTGCAGCTTGCGTAACGGCCGCCCCATGGAAGTGTTTCTCGCGCAGCCCCGCGGCTTTTGCGCCGGGGTCGTGCGCGCCATCGAGATCGTCGAGCGCGCGCTGGAGAAATATGGTCCACCGGTCTATGTCCGCCACGAAATCGTGCACAACAAATACGTCGTCGAAAGCCTGAAGGGCAAAGGGGCGATATTTGTCGAGGATTTGTCGGAGGTTCCGCCCCACGCGGTCACGGTCTTCAGCGCCCACGGCGTCGCCAAAAGCGTCGAGGAAGAAGCCGCGACGCGCGGCTTGCCCGTTTTGAATGCAACCTGCCCCCTGGTCACCAAGGTGCATAATCAGGGCAAGCGATACATGTCGAAGGGCCGCGCGCTGGTCCTGATCGGGCACGCCGGCCATCCTGAAGTGGTGGGAACCATGGGCCAGGTTCCCGGCCCGGTACTTCTTGTCCAGAATGTGGACGACGTCGCGGCCCTTACGCTGCCTGCCGACACCCCGGTAGCCTACATCACCCAGACGACCCTCAGCGTCGACGACACAAGGGACATCATTGCGGCGCTCCAGGCGCGTTTTACAGATATTCAAGGCCCGGACATCCGGGATATCTGCTATGCGACACAGAACCGGCAATCTGCGGTAAGAGACCTCAGCAAGCTCGTCGACGTTATCCTGGTGGTGGGGGCGACCAATAGTTCCAACTCCAATCGGCTTCGCGAAATCGGTACCGAAGTCGGGGTCGCAAGTTATCTCATTGCCGATGGCAGCGAACTCAATCCGGATTGGCTGAAAGGCGCGAAGGCCGTGGGCATCACGGCTGGCGCGTCGGCGCCGGAAGTTCTTGTCGATGACGTCATTGAGGCCCTGAGGCGCATCGGGCCGGTGGCCGTTTCGGTCCTGACGGGACGGGAAGAAAACATCGAATTCCGGCTTCCGGCCGAACTCACTGCGGGCTGATCTAACTCGAGCTAAAGTCCAGAAAGAAAACTTGTAATGGCAATACCGTTCTTCAAAGAGCTCCGCATCGGCGGCTACCTGATCAAACAGAAATTGATGGGCCGCAAGCGCTATCCGCTGGTGCTGATGCTGGAGCCGCTGTTTCGCTGCAACCTCGCCTGCGTCGGCTGCGGCAAGATCGACTACCCCGATGCAATTCTCAATCGCCGCATGTCGGCGCAGGAATGCTGGGATGCCGCCGACGAATGTGGCGCGCCGATGGTGGCGATTCCCGGCGGCGAGCCGCTGATCCACAAGGAGATCGGCGAGATCGTACGCGGGCTGGTGGCGCGCAAGAAATTCGTCTCGCTCTGCACCAACGCCCTGCTTTTGGAAAAGAAGCTCGATCTGTTCGAGCCGTCGCCCTATCTGTTCTTCTCGGTGCATCTGGACGGCCTGAAGGAGCACCACGACAAGGCGGTGTCGCAGAAGGGCGTGTTCGATCGCGCGGTATCGGCGGTCAAGGCCGCGAAAGCCCGCGGCTTCACGGTCAACGTCAACGCGACGATCTTCGACGGCCACGCCGCCGAAGAAATCGCAAAATTTCTCGATTTCACCACCGAGCTTGGCGTCGGCGTTTCGATGTCCCCGGGCTATGCCTATGAGCGCGCGCCGGATCAGGAGCACTTCCTCAACCGCACCAAGACCAAGAAGCTGTTCCGCGACGTATTCGCGCTCGGCAAGGGCAAGAAGTGGAATTTCATGCACTCCGGCCTGTTCCTCGACTTCCTCGCAGGCAACCAGAACTACGAATGCACCCCATGGGGCATGCCGGCGCGCAATATCTTCGGCTGGCAAAAGCCCTGCTATCTCCTGGGCGAAGGCTACACAAAAACCTTCAAGGAATTGATGGACACCACGGACTGGGAAACCTACGGCACCGGCAAGTATGAGAAGTGCGCCGACTGCATGGCGCATTGCGGTTACGAGCCGACCGCGGCCAATGCGGCGTTGAGCAATCCGCTGAAGGCGATGTGGGTGGCGCTACGCGGCATTCGCACCACCGGCCCGATGGCGCCCGAGATCAATCTCGAGAATCAGCGTCCGGCGCAGTACATCTTCTCGGCCGAAGTTCAGAAGCGCCTGTCGGAGATCCGCCGTGACGAGGCCGCGGCGGCTGCCGCCAAGCAGCAGCAGAAAGCCTCCACGGCGGCGTGAACTTTATCGTCATTGCGAGGAGCACTTGCGAGGAAGCAATCCACAAGTCGTCATGCGCGGGCTTGACCCGCGCATCCATCATACTTTGCAAGAGTCTTCCGAAGACGATGGATTGCCGGGTCAAGCCCGGCAATGACGGCTTAAGCCACCGCCGGTACTTCTCCGGCATCCTCCGCAACGAGGCCCTCGCCCCCCAGCAAGAAGGCACGGCAGCCGCGCAAGGACCGTAGCGCCCGGTTGAAGTCGAGCCCGGTCGATACCAGCGCCCGCAAGGTCAGTGGATTTCGCGCCACACCGCGCAAAACCTTGCGCAGGTCGATGTCGCCATTGGGCTTGACCGCAGCCATGGCCAGCGCCGGCAGCGCGCGGTCCGCAGGGTCGCTCACCACGCGCAGGGCCGCGAACGGCAATCCTGCCTCAGCGGCATAGGCCGCCGCGATATGGCTCTCCATGTCGACCGCGATGGCGCCGGTCTCCAGATGCAGGGCGGCTTTTCCAGCTTGGGCCGCGACCACTTCTTCGACTCCGGCCACTCCGCCCTGGACCACCCGGCTGTTCCCGAGCGCAGTGCCGGCGATCAATTCCTCGCTCAGCGCGAAGCCGGCCAGCCAGCGCGAATCGCCAGCCATGACCTCGGTGGCAACCACGACGTCCCCCGACTTCAGGGACGGACAGAGACCGCCGGCAACGCCGAAGCTGATGACGCCGCGTATTGTGGATGGATCGAGCGTCGCCAGAAGCGCGCGCAATTGCTGCGGATCGCTGCTGCTGCAGATGACCGTCATGCCGGGCCCAGCCGCGATGCGGGCCTCCTGCGCAAGACCAGTCACGATCAGTATCGGCCGTGGATCAAAGGCATTGTCCACGGACGCGTCAGTCCCCGCCCCCAAATTCACATTCCAACCCCTACCACCCTGCTGTTGGTGCTCTTCAAATTTCGATACCGCGCCAGCGCCCAGAGCGGAAAGAACTTCGAGTAGCCATGATAGCGCAGATAAAACACCCGAGGAAAGCCCGTTGCCGTGTAGCGCTGCTCATCCCAC
>NZ_DASYMN010000145.1:0-28632 GCF_036009065.1 Bradyrhizobium sp.
TGGCGACCGACTCATCCCGCCAGCGCCCAAGATGCCGCGCAAACGTCGCGCTGTCGATGCTCTCGCCGCGTCCATCGAGCGCTACCAGAACGGATTTTTCCGGGATTTGCGCAGAAATCGCCGCGGCTTCCTCGTTTATGCGGGTAGCGCTGTCCCGTGCGCGGCTTTCCGGAATTTCATGAATCGCAAGGCCGCGAAAGCCGAGCTTGCGGCCCAGTTCGCCAAATCGTGCGCGATAGCGTTCGGCAAGTTCCCGCTCCGGGCCCTGCTTGAGGCGGCCGACTGCAATGACGATGAGGCGCATACGCGCAGGCTAGCATGCGCCCGGCCGATTCTCATCGGCCTTCGAACCTAGAGCGTCTTCGCCGCCGTCGGGCTTTGCGTCCACAACCTTTCCAGGTTGTAGAATTCGCGGACCTCGGGTCTGAACACGTGCACGATCACGTCGCCGGAATCGATCAGCACCCAGTCGCAATTGGGCAAGCCCTCGACATGGATGCTTTTGATGCCGGTCTCTTTAAGACCCTTCGTGACGTTCTCCGCGATCGCGCCGACGTGCCGGTTGGCCCGGCCCGAGGTGACGACCATGTAATCGGAGAAGGCGGATTTGCCACGAAGATCGATGGTGACCGTTTCTTCCGCCTTCATATCGTCGAGGCGGGAGAGGATCAGGTTCAGGGTTTTGTCGGCGTCAGGCTGCGCCTGCAAAACCACGGCTGGTGTCGATGTTTTACGCTTGGGTAAAACAGACTTGGACAATACAGATGTGGCCAGGGACCATTCCTTTCACTGTATCGCGAACGCCGAATCCCGGCGCCCGATGACTATACTAGGCATGTGGGGTTAACGGTTTCAATATTCCAGTGATGCGGCCGATTCACTTCTTGCGTTGTGTTGCCCAACTGCCATCCGGGTTCCGAAGACCGGTCGATGACAAGGTAGATTTCATGCCGGTCAGAAACACCCAGGCCGGAGCGCGGCGGTCGGCGAGCCTGCCGGCACAGCTTTCCGGAATGCGATACCGCCCGAGCGCCAGCGCGGCGGGCGCGGCCAGCGCGCGAAAGCTTTGCGGTGGACGATCGATCACCGCCATCGGCACCTCGGATGCGATGCGCCGCCAGTTTTCCCAGCGATGGAATTGCGCGAGATTGTCGGCGCCCATGATCCAGACCAGGCGCAGGCCGGAGCAGCGGCGGCGCAGATAGGTGATGGTATCCACAGTGTAGCGGGTCCCGATGACGGATTCGAGACAACTCACATCGATGCGCGGATCGTCGGCCATTTTGCGCGCGGCGGCGGCGCGCTGTTCGAGGTCGCGCAAGGCGCCCTGCTCTTTGAGCGGATTGCCCGGGGTGACCAGCCACCACACGTGGTCGAGTTCCAGCCGCTTGATCGCGAACCGGCTGACCGCGCGATGCGCGGCATGGGGCGGATTGAATGAACCGCCGAGCAGGCCGATGCGCATGCCATCGGTATGAAACGGGATTCCATGGGAGGATGAGGCGGACCGCGCCGCGGCTTTCAAATCGGTCACCGCGTGCGCAAGCATGCTTGACGCGTTTTCTTCACGCGAACCGGTTGCCACTCCGCTTGAAAACGCTATGGCCTTCACGGCCGGGTCTGTCCGGTGCCATGAATGCGATACTTGAAGCTGGTCAGTTGCTCGGCGCCGACCGGACCGCGGGCGTGGAATTTGCCCGTCGCGATTCCAATCTCCGCGCCAAAACCGAATTCTCCGCCATCGGCGAATTGCGTCGAAGCGTTATGCAGCACGATCGCCGAATCGACTTCGTTTAGAAATTTTTGCGCGGTACTTGCGTTTTCCGTCACGATCGCATCGGTGTGCTGCGAGCCGTGTCGGCGGATGTGCGCGATGGCCTCATCGACCCCGCCGACCACTTTTGCCGCGATGATGGCGTCTTCATACTCGGTGTCCCAATCCTCGTCCGACGCCGGTTTTACCCGCGAGTCGACGCGCTGCACGGCGTCGTCGCCGCGCACCTCGCAGCCGGCGTCGATCAGCATCTCGACCAATGGCTTCAAATTCGCCGCCACGCCGGCGCGATCGATCAGCAGGGTTTCGGCGGCGCCGCAGACGCCTGGGCGCCGCATCTTTGCGTTCAGCACAATCGACTTGGCCATTTCGAGATTGGCGGCGTGGTCGACATAGACGTGGTTGACGCCTTCCAGATGCGCGAACACCGGCACCCGTGCTTCGGCCTCGACGCGCGCGACCAGGCTTTTGCCCCCGCGCGGTACGATGACGTCGATGGCGCCGTTGAGGCCGCCGAGCAGCAGCCCGACCGCGGCGCGGTCGCGGGTCGGTACCAGCGTGATCGCGGCCTCCGGCAGGCCCGCTTCGCGCAAACCCTGCGCCAGGCAGTCATGAATCGCACGGCAGGATCGAAAACTGTCGGAGCCGCCGCGCAGGATCACGGCGTTGCCGGATTTCAGGCACAGCACGCCGGCGTCCGCCGCGACGTTGGGTCGGCTCTCGAAAATCACCGCGACGACGCCAAGCGGCACCCGCACGCGCTCGATGGTCATGCCGTTGGGACGCTGCCAGCGCTCGGTGATGACGCCGACGGGATCGGGAATATCGCGCACGGTACGGATGCCGTCGGCCAGCGCATCGACGCGCCCGGGCGTCAGGGTCAGCCGGTCGATGAAGGCCGTGGTCGCGCCGCCGGCGTGGGCTTCGGCGACGTCCTCGGCATTGGCCGCAAGGATCGCCGCCGCATTGGCGCGGATGACGCGCTCCATCGCGTCGAGCGCGCGATTCTTCTGCTCCGGCGAGGCAAGCGACAGTATTCGCGCGGCGGATCGCGCGCGGGCGGCGAGGTCGGTCATCAGGGCCGGCAAGTCGGTTGAGCTGTCGACTGCTATGAGGGAAGCCGTCATGTTGGGTCCATTTTCAACTTGTAGCCCGATATAGCCCACAAATCAGTCGTTTACGAGGGCGTAACTGGTCGAACTCCACCAGAAGACGAATCCGGACCCTACGTTTGCAATCGGTTGTTAGTAGCACTAAGTATTACTTTATGCGGTAATCCGGAGATGACCATGGCAACCAGCTACAGCATCGGCAAGCACTTCGAAGAGTTCATCGCGAGCTTGATTGCCAGCGGCCGCTACTCGACCGCAAGCGAGATCATCCGCGATGGGCTTCGGATCATTGAGGAACGCGAACAGCGCCGTGAAGCCAAACTGGAATGGTTGCGCGCCGAAATACAAAAGGGGTTGGACAGCGGACCGCCGCGAGAATTCGATCCGAAGACACTTGCCGAGGAGGTCAAGGCGCGGGGGCGTCGACGGCTTGCTGCAGCCAAACTTGCGACGGAGAAGAATGACTAGGCGCCATATCAGGCCGGATGCAGAAGATGATCTGGATTCGATCTGGCTCTTCATCGCTGAGGACAGTCCAAGAGCAGCCGATGCTACGATCGACCGCCTAACGGAGACGTTCGATATGCTGCTGACATTGCCTCAAGCAGGTCGTACGCGCCCCGAGTTTGGCAAGAACGTTCGCAGTTTTGCAGTCGATAATTTTGTGATCTATTACATTAAGGTGCCAGAGGGCATCGATATATTCCGCGTCATACATGGCCGACGAGATTTCCACCCGGACGATGTGGAATAACCTCACCCCCTTGCTGCGCCAATCACCAGATCGTCGCGGTGGATCATCTCTGCCCGCCCGCTGACGCCGAGAATCTGCGCGGCATCGGAAGACGAGCGGCCCTTGATCTTGTCGGCGTCCTCGGCATCATAGGCGACAAGGCCGCGGCCGATTTCATGGGTATCCGGACCGCGCACCACCACCGCGTCGCCGCGGGCGAACTGCCCGTCGACCCGGATCACGCCCGCCGGCAACAGGCTTTTGCCCGCGCGCAACGCGGTCACCGCGCCGGCGTCGATGGTCAGCGTGCCCTTCGGCTCCAGCGATCCTGCAATCCAGCGTTTTCGCGCGGTGACGGGATTGGCCGGCGTCAAGAACCAGGTGCAGCGTCCGCCTTGCGTGATGGCCTGCAGCGGATGCTCGATCTTGCCCGACGCGATCAGCATGTGCGTGCCGGCTGAGGTTGCGATCTTCGCCGCCTCGATCTTGGTGAACATGCCGCCGCGCGACAACTCGGATTCGGCGGCGCCCGCCATCGCTTCGATCTCGGCGGTGACGGATTCGACAAACGGAATCAGTTTCGCACCCGGATTGGAAGCCGGCGGCGCATCGTACAGGCCGTCGATGTCCGACAGCAGGATCAGCAGGTCGGCGCTCGCCATCGTCGCGACCCTTGCCGCGAGACGATCATTGTCGCCGTAGCGGATTTCGTTGGTGGCGACGGTGTCGTTCTCGTTGATGACCGGCACCGCGCGCCATTCCAGCAGTTTCGCGATGGTGGAGCGCGCGTTGAGATAGCGGCGGCGCTCCTCGGTGTCCTGCAGCGTCACCAGGATCTGTCCGGCGCCGATGCCGTGATGCCCCAGCACCTCCGACCAGATTCGCGCCAGCGCGATCTGGCCGACGGCGGCGGCGGCCTGACTTTCCTCCAGCTTCAAGGTGCCGCGCGGCAATTTCAGGCGGCTGCGTCCGAGCGCGATCGAGCCCGATGACACGACCAGCAATTCGCGGCCTTCGCCGTGCAGGTTTGCGAGATCGGCGGCCAGTGCGGCCAGCCATGACGCCCGCACTTCGCCGGCGTCGGAATCGATCAGCAGCGACGAGCCGACCTTGACGACGATGCGGCGGAAATTTTTCAGCTCGGGGCGAAATATCGTCATTGCGATCCAACGGGTCGGCGCCAACGGGTCGCGCGAATGCGCCCCCAATGACAGGCTCCGCGCCGCCCGATGACAGGCTCCGCGAAGCAATCCAGAGGCAAGGGAAGAGCTGGATTGCTTCGTCGCTTACGCTCCTCGCAATGACGGCTCGTTGAGTTTGCTCGCTGCCATCATAGGACATTTCGATCCAAAGCCAAACGCTCCGGACAAGCGCTCTGCACGCTGCCTCAGCCCATCACGAAGGCGTTGAGCTTGTTGCCTTCCGGGTCGCGGAAGTATGCGGCGTAGAAATTCGGCATGCGCTGTCCGGGAGGGCCCTCGCAGCTGCCGCCCAGCGACAACGCGAGCTCGTGGACGCGATCGACCTGCGCCTTGTCCTTTGCGCCGAATGCAGCCATGACGCCGTTGCCGACCGTCATGGGCTTTCCATCATAGGGGAGCGCAACGCCAAATCCTGCGCCGCTGCCCGGGCCGCCCCATGCGATCAAGCGGTCGTTTTCCATGAACCGCCCCATGCCCAGTTCGGCACAAATCTTGTCGTAGAAGACGGCGGCCTTCTTGAGATCATTGGTGCCCAGCGTAACGTAACCGATCATCGATTTACCTCCCTGCGCTATTCTGCAATCATACCGTTTTGCAGCAGGACGACTGCCGGTGCAAGCTGGTCATTTCAATTGGCGCCGTGGTCTGGTGTAATACGCCGGATCATTCGTGCGAGAGTACAGAGAATGGACCGCCGAAGTTTCATTGCCGGATGCGTCGGCATGTCGTTGACCGCGAAAGCAGGCGATGCGCTCGGCCAGGCCGGTCCGCTGACCAGGATCATCTTTCCCTTCGCGGCCGGCGGTAGCGGAGACGCGCTGTGCCGGGTGGTGGCTCAACATCTCGGCCCGTCGCTCGATCGCAACGTCATCGTCGAAAACCGCACCGGCGGCGATGGGCTGATCGGGATCAAATCCGTCAAGAGCGCCGCCCCCGACGGATCCACGATTCTCGTGACCACCGGCCCGACCATGTATCTGCTGCCCATGACGGAGGTGACGCCGAGCTTCGATACCGCGAGGGATTTTGTGCCGGTCTCGCTGCTGGCCCGCTTCGAATTCGCCGTCGTTGCCAGTCCTGCCATCGCCGGGGACTTCGCGCAATTCGTGGCGTGGCTCAAGGCCAATCCGGGCAAGGCCACCTTCGGCGTGCCGAGCAGTGGCACCATTCCGCATTTTATCGGATCGCGGCTTGAGCAAGTGCTGGGGACGCCGATGACGCGGGTGGCCTATCGCGGCAGCGCGCCGATTGTGAACGACCTTCTCGGCGGCCATCTTCCCTTCGGTATCACCACGGTTGCCGATGTGGCGGCCCAGCACCGCGCCGGCGGCGTCAGGATTCTTGCGGTGAGCAGTGCTGCGCGCTCGCCGTTTTTGCCCGACGTGCCGACCCTGAAGGACGGCGGCGTCGATCTGGTGGCTGACGCCTGGTACGGCACGTGGCTGCCGGCCGGCAGCCCGCCGGAGTTTGTCCGGCAATTGAGTACCGCCGCCGTCGCGGCCCTCGCCAAACCCGAGGTGCGCGAAAAACTGTTGGCGATCGGCCTGATCCCGGTCGGCACGACGCCGGAAGCTCTCACCGCGGAGCTGGCTGCCAACACCGCGTTCTGGCAACCGATCGTCAAGGCGACGGGATACAAGATTACGAATTGACCCGAGCCACACACTCAACCGTCATCCTGAGAGCTTGTGAATCTATTGATTTTTGCGTTTTCCGACATGAGTCAAATCAAAGACTTAGGACCCGCAGAAACGTCGAAACTCGAATAGATTCACAAACTCTGAGGAGCGGCGCTCTTGCGCGGCGTCTCGAAGGATAGACGCATGCACCGCGCTTGTTGCCATCCTTCGAGGCTCGCCGAAGACGGCGAGCACCTCAGGATGACGGCAGCGTTCCGATCCTCTCGCGGATCGCGGCGAGCTCTGCCTCGTCCCAGATGCCGATCAGGATGCCGGCTTTGACCTGAAGCTGGTTGTCCGCATAGCCGGCGATCTTCGCATTGCTGGTGGTGATGTGGTTCTTCGGATGCAGCGCCCAGTCGAATAGCGCGGCCTGCAGCCGCGCGATCACGTCGGCGCAGGACGGATCGTCGCCGCGATCGGAAAACTCCTGCGGGTCGCTGTGCAGGTCGTATAGCATGGGGCGGAAACCCGACGCGTGGATGTATTTCCAGCGTCCGTCGAACACCATGAACAGGCGGCATTGCTCGATCGGTTGGTTCAGCTTCAGCCGCACGTCCTGCATCGAATAGTCGTATTCCGAGAACGCCACCTTGCGCCAATCCGCAGGCTGCTCGCCGCGCAGCAGCGGCATCAGCGAGCGTCCTTCGAGAATATGATCCGGCGGCGTGCCGCCGAAATATTCGATGAAGGTCGGCGCGAGATCGATCGCTTCGACCAGCGCATCGCTGACGGTGCCTCGTGTGCTATCCGCGGCCTTCGACGGGTCGATCACGATCAGCGGGATTTTGGCGGATTGATCGTGAAACAGATCCTTCTCGCCCATCCAGTGATCGCCGAGATAATCGCCATGGTCCGACGTGAACACGATCATGGTGGTGTCGAGCAGGCCGCGCGCCTGCAAGAACTGCATCAGCACGCCCATCTGATCGTCGATCTGCTTGATCAGCCCCATATAGGCCGGGATCACCTTTTCCCGCGCCTCGTCGCGCGCCATGTTCCTGGAGTAGCGCATGTCCATATAAGCGGCGAACACCGGATGCGCCTCCTGCCGTTCCTTCTGCGAGCGGATCGCCGGCTGCACGTCGCCGGGGCCGTACATGCTGGCGTAGGGTTCGGGCGCAATATAAGGCCAGTGCGGTTTGATATAGGATAGATGCAGGCACCACGGCCGTCCGTCCTGCTCCGCCTCCGCGATAAAATCCATCGCGCGGCGGGTCATGTACGGCGTCTCGGAATGCTCTTCCGGAACGCGCGCGGCCTTGTCGGCATGCACCAGCAGCCAGCCGTTCTGCAGCGTGCCGTCTTCGTCCGCGCCGGAATTGGCCCATTGTTCCCAGGGATTGACGGCGTCGTATCCGCGTTCGCGTAGGTACTCATCGTAGCGTGGCCGCGGCCGCCCCGTAGGATGCAGCCCGTCGTCGCGCTCATAGGGCTCGAAGCCGCATTGCGACACATGCACGCCGATGATGGAATCCGCCGCGATCCCGAGGTTTTTCAGGCCTTCGAGGTCCGGCGCCATATGGGTCTTGCCGACCAGCACGTTACGCACGCCGATGTTGGCGAGATGATCGCCGAGCGTCGGTTCGCCGACGCGCAGCGGCCAGCCGTTCCAGTGCGAGCCGTGCGAGCGCATGTAGCGGCCGGTATAGGAGCACATCCGCGACGGACCGCAGATCGGCGATTGCACATAGGCGTTGGAGAAGCGCACGCCGCGCGCCGCCATCGCGTCGATGTTGGGTGTTTTCAGGGTCGGGTGTCCCGTACATCCGAGATAATCGTAGCGAAGCTGGTCGCACATGATCCAGATGACGTTGTTCGGGCGCGGCATGAGGGCACTTCGGTGATTTCGACGCGCCGATGCTGCGATATCGAAATGGCGATTACAAGCTCACTTGTTCACCTCTCCCTGCAGGGAGAGGTGACGCGCCTAGCCCGTCTGCGGCGTCCACGGCTCGGCCTGCGCCGCGCCTTTTGCCTTGACCGACACCGGCGCCTCGCCGATCACCTCGACCAGCGCGCGCAAGGCGTCCTTCACTCCGGCGCCGGTCACGCCCGACATCAGCAGCGGCGTTTTCTTGGCGGCGCGCTTGAGCCGGTCCTTCTGCTTTTTCAGTTCGTCCGGCGGCACCGCGTCGATCTTGTTCAGCGCGACGATCTCGATCTTGTCGGCGAGGTTCCCTTCATAAGCCTCGAGCTCGCCGCGCACCGTCTTGTACGCCTTGCCGGCGTGTTCGCAGGTCGCATCGACCAGATGCAGCAATACGCGGCAGCGCTCGACATGGCCGAGGAAACGATCGCCGAGGCCGGCGCCTTCATGCGCGCCCTCGATCAGGCCCGGAATATCCGCCAGCACGAATTCGCGGCCTTCCGAATTCACCACGCCGAGCTGCGGATGCAGCGTGGTGAAGGGGTAGTCGGCGATCTTCGGTTTTGCCGCGCTGACCACCGAGAGGAAGGTCGACTTGCCGGCGTTGGGAAGTCCGACGAGTCCGGCGTCGGCGATCAGCTTCAGCCGCAGCCAGATCCAGCGCTCCTCGCCTTCCTGGCCCGGATTGGCGTTGCGCGGCGCGCGGTTGGTGGAGGATTTGAAATGCGCGTTGCCGAAACCGCCATTGCCGCCCTCGGCCAGCACGAATCGCTCGCCGAGGCTGATGAAATCATGGATCAGCGTCTCCCGGTCCTCGTCGAAGATTTGCGTGCCGACCGGCACCTTGAGCACGATGGCCTTGCCGTTGGCGCCATGGCGGTCCTTGCCCATGCCGTTGGTGCCCTTCGGCGCCTTGAAGTGCTGCTGATAGCGGTAATCGATCAGCGTGTTGAGCCCGTCGGCGACCTCGACGATGACATCGCCGCCGCGCCCGCCATTGCCGCCGCTGGGTCCGCCGAACTCGATATACTTCTCGCGCCGGAACGCCACGCAGCCGTTGCCGCCGTCGCCGGAGCGGATATAGACCTTGGCTTCATCGAGGAATTTCATGAGGTATAGGTAGTGCGGCGGTGGGGGCGGGGCAACCTTTTAAGCCCCGCCATTGTTCTGCTATGCAAACAGCACACCGTCATCCTGAGGTGCTCGCCCTTCTTCAGGGCGAGCCTCGAAGGATGGCCATGGGTGCGGTGCTTGTGGCCGTCCTTCGAGACGCCGCGCAAGCGCGCGGCTCCTCAGGATGACGGCTGAATGTGGGGCGCGACCAAGGAATCACGTGAGCATCCTCTCCAGAATCTCCACCGCCACCGACGAACGTTCCGCCCGCCTCGCCGGCATCGCGCTGATGCTCGCGGGCGTCTGCATGTTCTCGTTCGGCGATGCGCTGGGCAAGGTGCTGGTGGCGAGCTATCCGGTCAGCGAATTGCTGCTGCTGCGCGCGGCGGTGCCGCTGGCGATCCTGCTGCTGCTGATCTGGCGGCAGCGCGCGAGCTTGCCGCGGCTGGAGCGGCCGGGGTTGCAGCTGCTGCGCATGGTGCTCTCGACCGCGGAAGTGGCCGCGTTCTTCGTGGCGGTGGTGTATCTGCCGCTGGCCGATGTCATCACCTATTACCTGGCGTGTCCGATTTTCGTCACCGCATTGTCCGCGATCATTTTGCGCGAAAAAGTCGGCTGGCGGCGCTGGAGTGCGGTAGTGGTCGGCTTTTGCGGCGTGCTGATCGCGCTCCAGCCGTCGGCGCAGACCGTGTCATGGCCGGCGCTGATCGCGCTGGCGGGGAGTTTTTGCTTCGCGGTGCTGATGATCGTCACCCGCTCGCTGCGCGCGACGCCGGATATCGTGCTGGCCGCGACGCAATTCGCCGGCACGTTTAGCGTCGGCGCGGTGCTCGCTCCGTTTGTGTGGGTGACGCCCGGTTTGCCGGATTTCAGCCTGTTCCTCCTGGCGGGATGCATTTCGATCGTGGCGCTGCTCTGCACCAACCGATCCTTGAAACTCGCGCCGGCGAGCGTCGTGGTGCCGTATCAATATTCGATGATCGTGTGGGCGGTGATGTTCGGCTACGTGGTGTTTGGCGACGTGCCGTCGGTGGCGACGATTGTGGGAGCGGCGATCATCATCGGCGCCGGACTTTATATTTTCATCCGCGAGCAGCAATTGGGGCGCGGCGAGACGACGGTTAATCCGCCGGTGTGAGCACGGAGCAGCATCAAACACCGTCGTCGTCCCCGCCTTCGCCTGCGCGGGGACCACAGTCTTTTTTGGGTTGACAATCCTATTTTCCAGAATATAGTCATGGGGAATGTAATCGTCCGGAGCGGGTGATCGCCGCTTCGGTTGATTGGCTGGTGACCAACGGTGGAGCGCCGGGAGGCGCTGCGCCCTACGTTACTGGGCGCGCGCGGTTCACCTTGCCGCGCGAGGTGGGTACGTTAATCCCGCCTCAAAGGGTGCCCGCTGGTGCCCTGGCGCCTCCCGCCGCTCCACCCCCTCGCTTGGGTTCGCGAGGGACTGGCAAACCTCGGACGCATCGCGCCGCGAGAATGCAAAGGCTTGGCTGTTTGAAAAGGCTTGGCTGTTTGAATCGATGAATCAGAAATTTACGAAGCGTCGACACAAATTCAGCGTGTCCCCGCGAAGGCGCTAGGGCATGCACAGATCTGCCAGGAGTCTTGGCCAGCACACACTGCCCTCATCCTGAGGAGCGGCCTCTTGGCGCGTCTCGAAGGATCGGCCACAAGCGCCCTGGGGCCATCCTTCGAGACGCCGCGCAAGCGCGCGGCTCCTCAGGATGAGGGCTTAATACGTGGCTTGAAAAGATATGCATGCCCTAGCGCTTCGCGGGGACGACGAGTTGTTGTCACCGCTCCCGTTTCGTCGAGCTGCCCCAGTTCTTCAGCGACGACCACACGCCGCGGCTCAGCCTGAAGCGGTCGACCGGCGTCGATGATCCCAGCGCTTCGAAGCGGTGCAGTTCGACGCCGCTCCACTGGAAGCCGCATTTCTCCAGGATGTTGCGCGAGGACGGATTGGTCACCCGCGCGCCGGAGACGAGGTGCTCGATGTCGAACTCCTCGAAGGTGAAATCGATCACCGCGCGCGCCGCCTCGGTGCCAAAGCCTTGGCCCCAATACTCCACGCCGAGCCAGTAGCCGAGCTCGGGCGCTTTCGGCTCGCGCCAGTCAACGCCGACCACGCCTACGGCTGCGCGGTCGCACTCGATCAGGAAAACCGTGTTGCGAATCTCGTCCGCCAGCGAACGCACGAATTCCACGGCATGCTCCTGCGCATAGGGATGCGGCACCCGGCGAAGATTGATGGAAACGCGAAGATCGTTGGCGAGATGGGCAATGGCTTTTACGTCCGCGAGGGTCGGCCTGCGCAGCAGCAGCCGTTCGGTCTCGAGGACGAAAGGTCTTGCTTCGTGCAATGTGGGCGTCGGTGTCGGGACGTCCTGCAACATGTCGGGCTCCTTGCGGGATGCTTCTTGTAAGCAACGATTTTTACGCAACAAAAAAGGGAGGCCGGTTTCCCGCCTCCCCTTTGGAGCCCTTTTTGGACTCCGCCGGTTCAACAGGACCCGGCGGACTCCATTTGGTCCGCCGTTTACTCGGCCGCGGCTTCCGTCATCGGGAGTACCGACACGAAAGTGCGGCCGCCAGCTTTTGCACGAAACTCGACATGACCCTCGACCTTGGCGAACAGGGTATGGTCGGTGCCCATGCCGACATTAAGGCCGGGATGCCACGTGGTGCCGCGCTGGCGCGCAATGATGTTACCGGGAATCACGTGCTCGCCGCCGTAGGCCTTGATCCCGAGCCGCTTGCCCGCCGAATCACGCCCGTTACGCGATGAACCGCCTGCTTTTTTGTGAGCCATAGCCCCTCTCCAACTTCCACTAATTCTTAGATCAATTCCTTGACGGAATCATTTCACTTTTTATCACGCTTACTTTTTGTCGGTCTTCTTCGCCGCGGGCGTGGCGCGCGGCTTTGCCGCAGCCTTGGCAGCCGGCTTCTTGGCGGGCGCCTTTTTCTTCGCGGGCGCCGGCGCGTCGTCCTCGCCATCCACCGACGCAGCCACGACCGGCTTTTCGCGCTTCGGGCGCGCGCCGATAGTCGGCTTGTTGTCGTTGGTCAGGATCTCGGTGATGCGCAGCACCGTGATCTCGTCGCGATAGCCGCGCTTGCGACGCGAATTCTTGCGGCGGCGCTTCTTGAACGAAATGATCTTCGGCCCGCGCTTGTGCTGCAGCACTTCGGCCGCCACGGAAGCGCCGGCTACCATTGGCGCGCCCAGCACCGGCGTTTCACCGCCGACCAGCAGCACTTCGCCAAGCTGCACGATCGTGCCGACATCGCCGGCGATCTTGCCTATCTCGAGCACATCATCCGGAACGACGCGATATTGCCGGCCGCCGGTTTTGATGACTGCGAACATCGTTTTATTCCTTCGTGTTCGATCCCGGCCTTGGATCGCTCCGGGCCGGCTTTTTGGTCAGTCGTTATGGGTTCAATCTTTGCGCAGAGCACAAAAACAAACAGCGCGAGAAAAATCCCGCGCCGGGTTGGCGGACTTATAGCTGTTGGAGGCCCGGAGTCAAGGCAAACAGGCACGAAAACCGGCCAAAAAGCAAGGATTTGGCGGATTTTGGCCGTGGCGAGGGTGCCCGCAGCCTGCGGCATCGGCCCATGAAACCAATGGGTTCCCTCGCCGTTGTCCCGCCGACTCCAGCGGGCAAGGGCAAAAATGGCTGACGAACTCGTAACCACCACCGGCATCGCCCGGCATGGCGCGACCCGCCTGCCGTCGGTTGATGTCGATAGCTTCAATATCGAGCTGAAAGACGACGACGGTTTTCTCGGCGACCGCGCCAGCAAAGGTGCGTTTCGAAGGATTCTGGATGGTTTACGAAAACCGCTGCGCGGCAATGGCGACGATCCGTTCGGCAAGAAAGCTTCCGAGAATCTGGCCAAGAGCGCACTGGATGAAGCCCTGATGGGCGACGACGTCGCCGCCGCAGCCCTGGTGCATGGCGCGATCGAGGAATTCGCCCAGGAGCTGGCCTTTGTCACCCGGCGCTTCCTCAAGAGCAAGGCGTGGGCCGATACCGAGCGCATCGTGGTCGGCGGCGGTTTTCGGCAGAGCCGGGTCGGCGAACTCGCGATCGCGCGTACCGACATCATTTTAAAATCCGAAGACTTCAAGATCGACCTGGTGCCGATCCGCTTCGATCCCGACGATGCCGGCCTGATCGGCTGCCTGCATCTTGCGCCGTCATGGATTTTCGAGGCCCATGACAGCATCGTGGCGGTCGACATCGGCGGCACCAACATCCGCTGCGGCGTGGTGGAGACGCGTTGGAAGAAGGCAAAGGACCTGTCGAAAGCGGCGGTGTGGAAATCCGAACTGTGGCGCCACGCCGACGACGAGCCGACGCGCGAGGGCGCGGTGAAGCGCTTGGTCAAGATGCTGAAGGACCTGATCACCGCGGCCGACGCAGAAGGCCTGAAGCTCGCGCCCTTCATCGGAATTTCCTGTCCTGGCGTAATCGACGCCGACGGCTCGATCGAAAAGGGCGCCCAGAACCTGCCGGGCAATTGGGAGAGCAGCAAGTTCAACCTGCCGGCAAGCCTCGTCGAGGCGATCCCCACCATCGGCGATCACGACACCGCGGTGCTGATGCACAATGACGGCGTCGTGCAGGGCCTTTCCGAAGTGCCGTTCATGCAGGACGTCGACCGCTGGGGCGTGCTGACCATCGGCACGGGATTGGGCAATGCGCGGTTCACCAACCGCAAGAAAGAGAAGAACGGCAAGGGTGAGAAGAAAGGGAAGGAGTAAGGTTCTCGCGCGCGGTGCTGCTTCGCAGAACCGGGACCCGGCTTTAGCCCGTCGCATAGTAATCGGGCCCCGGCTCTGCAGCGCGCCACGCCGTGAAGAACGGCGCGCTGCGCTGCGTCCGGGGCACGAGACCTACGCCAAATCCCGCTCCAGCGGACGCAGTGCGGCATTCTTCATGCCGCTCCGCAGAGCCGGACCGTAACGAACATCGGCCTCTGTACGGCCCGGCTCTGCAGCGCACCGCTTCGCGAAGAGCCATAGCGCGTCGAAGACACGCGTAAACGCGCTTGTGGCGCTGCGCTGCGTCCGGGGCCCGGACCGCCCGAATTTCCTCAGCCCGCGCCTTGTCTGGCCCGCCATCCTCGCCTAGAACTCCGCCCGACCGAGGGCGGCAAGCCGCCCATCGTGGCGCCTGGAGAGGTGGCAGAGTGGTCGATCGCACCGCACTCGAAATGCGGCATAGGTGCAAGCCTATCGGGGGTTCGAATCCCTCCCTCTCCGCCAAAAAGCACGCGAAACGCAAAAATTCAAATTGTGCCGATGGAATAGACGTTCGACCAGCATGCGTGCGAGCGCGCGATCCTCGGCCGGGACCTTATGGCCGCGATCCATGGTGCCGGCCTCTCCTTGCATTACCAACCCCAAGTCGAGATTGAAACTGGGCGTATCGTCGGACTGGAAGCCTTGGTGCGCTGGAACCATTTCCAGCGTGGTCCCATATCGCCTGCAGTGTTCATTCCCGTCGCAGAGAAAACCGGGTCAATCGTCGAACTGGGGAAATGGCTATTCGATGAAGGTTTGCCGTCAGACTCGGGTCTGGCAGGACGGAGGCATCGATCCGCCCTTGGTCGCGATCAACGTGTCGGCAATCCAGTGCAAGCGGCCTGAGTTTGAGCAGGATATCGTCGCGAGTCTCGCCCGATGGCAAATCGCGCCCGAACGGATCAAGCTTGAACTAACGGAATCAACGCTGATGGAGGCCACCCAACATCATTGTGATATCATTGCACGCTTGCGCGCGCTCGGACTGAAACTTGCGATCGACGATTTCGGCACCGGCTATTCATCACTCTCCTACCTTACCAACTTTCCGGTTGACCGGATCAAGATCGCGCAGGAGCTAATCTTCCAATGCACCACGGAAATCCGGCACGCCAGGGTGGATCGCGCTGCCATACGTTTGGCCGAAGAACTGGATACGGATTTGATTGCGGAAGGCGTCGAAAATGCCGAGCAGGCGCGGTTCCTGTTGTCGGCTGGCTGTGAATTCGCGCAAGGCTATTTCTTCAGTCGCCCTCTTGACGCCGCACAGGCTACCACTTTGCTGCGCGAAAGCTTCATTAGCCCACTCGTGCTTCCCGAAAACCCAAAGACGCTAGTGGTCGACTGAGGTTGGTGAAAAAGACAGGGCTTGCAAGTTGAGACGTCGCTGCAGCACCAGGCTTTTTTATAAGCAATCGGCGCCATTGCGCTTAGTACTTTGACATCCCTTACTCCGCCCGATTGTTTGGCGAAAACGAGCTGGAAGGCGTCCTTGCGATCTGCGCGAGCACAACCATAATGGAATAGAGACCTCTCCTATAGTACCGTGAGAAATCCTAAAGTTCGATAAGTCTCGCACGATGGGCAATAATAACCGCTTGGGTGCGTGTCTTCGCCGAAAGTTTTTGCATTGCCTCCCCGACGTGCCATTCGACGGTTCGTTTTGAAATTCGAAGTATTTCGCCAATCTCATCGGCGCATTTCCCGCATGCAATCCATTTCAATACTTCCTTTTCCCGCTCCGTGAGGCTTACTTTTGGCTTGGCGATCCCGGAAACCTGTTGAGCTTTATCAAAGGAATACAAAGCCAGCAGGTGCAGCAGCTGAGTTGATCGGAACTCCAAATAGACATCCCTGCCGCCCATCCAGACGTCGCCAATGATGCCACAAGAATCAGGAACAGGAACGACCAGCCCATTGCTGATCGAGAAATCCGCAGCGCGCTGAACGACTTCTAGCACCTCAGGTTCGAGCACTGGATCGAACGGAGCATCTTGATACCTGAACGGATGCACCACGGAGTGACACTGACGCAATGAGGGGTCATGGTGAGCGAAGCCTTGCTGGATATACAGGTCCAGCCAGCCACTCGGCAGATGATTGACCAACATCACATCCTTGAAGCTTTGGTTGGGCTTTGGCAGAAAATTAAGCGAGAAGTATTCTACGCCCAGTCCGTTCAGCGTTCGCTTCAATGCCGCAACTAAGCTCGGTCCCGACGTGACTGCAGTCAGCTTGTCGAGAAAGTCTATTATTTCATTGGTAATCATGTTGCATCCGTCGAGCTGTCGCGCGAAAGGCGTGACAGCATTCCCAGCTTAACCTTTTGGAATTCGACGCAGAGGGCCTTCTTCAGGATTCCCATCATGCTTCTTATGAATCTTTTAGAACGTAGCAAGCCCAAAATACAAGTTGAAAGCATTGGCGACTGGACGAAGTGAAAGTGGTTCTAAGTACCACGTGTTTCTACGGGTGCCTTGCCCGGGGCAATGGGTTACAAAATCTCGCTCTCGCATAGCGGCGCCATGATTTGTAAGGTTCCAAGACTCAAAAGCGGCGTTGATCTTCCAACCAGCGATGGGAATGAAAGAATGGCGGCGATCTAAACGCTAAGATAGAATATTATTTCGCTGAACGGATAGATACGTTTCCTGAGATGGCCGCTTCTTGGCGGTCAAAGAATATCGCGAACTCAAGGTCCCGTTTCATGAAATGAACCGGCACCCAAAATGCGGCATGGCCTGACAACGTTGCTGTCTACACTGCGTCGGGGAATCCAGCAAAGCGGCTTGATCCCTCTCTTGTCCCCCAGCATGTGGACGCGGCCTATGAGATCGCCACAGATTTCGGTCGAGAACCTCAGTTGGGATAGGAGGTGGTCGGCCAGCACGACGAAGACTCCACGGAAAATCCAACCAGATCGGTGAAGCGCGACTTCCCCAAGCCAACCAAATACGCCTTCATGATCCAAACTCGTTGAACGTTCTTGGATCGAATGCCCCTGGCTGCGAACGCCTCCAGTAGCAGATTGCAACAATTCCGTGCGCGAAGGCGAGGAAGGACCCTGCGCTTGAGATTGCGGCCGTCTATCGCATCTATGAGCAAAAGTTAGAACGGGCATCTGCCCGCGAGAAGAATCTCACTGTTATCGCCTATGCACACACCCATCAGGATGCGGCTTTCCAGAGCTCCTCGGATCGCACCAGTCCGATGATCGCGCCCCGCCACCCCGCGATCATCGTCTAACTTAGCGCGCGGGCCGATCCCGCCCGATCGTCTTGGTATGAAACACACGATGCTCACTCTTCACCGGGGCGCTCGCACATTTCTAGTCGGACGCAGACTAGGTCTGAGAACACCGTCTCCGGTCGCTCCGGAGTTCTGCTTCACGGTCTTTATCAGTACCAATTTCTGAACGGTGGATCATTCGAGGATCATTTTGTGCGATTTAACCGCTGCTTGCAGTGCGTCATTTAGACCCAGTGCGAATATTTGGCCGATGATCAAATGTAGAAAACATAATTTATACAGTAGCTTGTGTTGTAATTGCATAATGTGGCGAGGGTTAGTCCTAAAAAGTTGACAGTCCCGTTCCCATCTGCGACCAAACAATCACCTTTCACCCTCGCGGGACAAGGCGAACGCAAAGCTGGAAAGAGCGATGAAACAAGAAGTGCCTTCGGGATATGCAGTTGTCAGTGACACCCTGGTCCCCGCAGCGGGACATTTTGCGCACGAGCTTCGGCGTGACGACGTATTGCGTATTGTGAATGTCGAAGGAGAGCAGGTTGCAGATCTTGTTTTGTTTAATCTCAAAAGGCTGCAGGAGAAATTGTCCCCGCCGAACTCACTGCTGCTGAACAAAGGAATTTTTCCGGGAGCCGGCTACGGCCTGTTCTCGGATGAGGCCAACTTGATGATGACGATAGTGGCCGATACCAGCAAGGGCGTGCATGACATGATCGCCGGCGCCTGCTCAAGTTTTACGAACGAAGTTCGTTATCAGGAGAAAAACACTCACAATTGCAGAGATAATTTTGCTTCTGCGGGAGCTCCTTGGGGGCTTTCCTGGAAGGATATGCCGTATCCAATGAACGTTTTCATGAACTGCCCGATCGGCGACAACGGCGCTTTCGGTATTGAAAAGCCGGTCGTGAAGGCTGGTGAATACATAGAGTTCAAGGTGGAAATGGATTTACTCGCAATTTTCTCGAACTGTCCGCAAACGCGCAATCCATGCAACAATTTCAAGATCAAGCCGTTGCAGGCCGTCGTCTACCGGCGAAAGTAATCTCGGTAACCGTTTTAGCCTTGAACGACACGCATCTCGACATGCGGCAGCGGAGCGACAATGATGAAATCGAATAAGGGCGGCACGCTAAACGTCTGGACCAGATTTGCCCTAATCATTCCGTTCGTTCTGCTGGGAGCCGGAGCCGAAGCGCAAGACGTGCAAGCCGACAAGAAAAGTGCAGCCAAAGGTCCCGACCAAGTCACCTATGGTGCATTGCGCGGAGGCGTCACATCGGTTCTCGTGCCTCAGCGATTGGCCGACGACAAGGCTCTACAACAAAAATACGGGCTCGACGTCAAGGTTCGAATCTTTGCGAATACGCAAGATCTCTACCCAGCAATGGTTAGAGGTGACTATAACGCAACATTTGTTCCTGCCTCGAGCCTCGCAACACAAGCCGTGCAGGGTATTCCCGTCCAAGTGATCGCAACTGCCGAGCCGGATAAATCCGTTGTACTACTCGGCAAAGGCGACAAGATTGTCTCTGCTGATCAGTTGCGCGGAAGGCGCATTACAGCTCTCGCTGCCGCGGGCGTATGGTTGTCGATGCAAGCGCAGATCGATCAGCATTTCGGTTTGAAGGCGAAAATGGACTACGAGGTTGTCTCCGTCAATAACCTCGGATCAGGTGCGGCTCAAGTGGTTGCCGGCACAGCGGACTATGCCTTGGCTTGGGAGCCGTTTACGACGGCTTCTATGGTGCGAATGCCAGGCCTTCATGTTGTTTTGTCTGCAGATGAACTGAAGAAGTATAAATCCTGGCGGCTTGTTATCGGCGTTCACGGCAATATGCCCGACGACGTTAAGATCAGACAGACACGGGCGCTTGCCGAGGCAGCCGCGTGGCTTCAGAAGAACCCAGCTCAGGCCGATAAGGATTATCGCGAACTGATCCAGCTGGAGGCGGGAATAATCGAAAAGGTGTTAAGCGGAACTACTAATCCCATCGACATACATCCGCTCACCGCGGAAGACGTCGGCGCGCTTCACGACGACTTGCAGCTAGTAGTTGATCAGGGCGGCCTTAAATCGCTGCCCGACAAGAAAAGCTTTTATTACTATCGCTGACCCGCAATTCGCCGCCTGGAGCGGAAGGCAACCCAGTAGAGCATGCCGTGTCAAGCGACCCCGAGAATTTTTACAAAACACGGGACACAACTCGCGCGTCCGCCGAAGCCGCCATGTCGTCCCCACGCTCGGGGCGGACGATGGACCGAATTGCGAAGCGCTTTGGTTTAGGCATCCCGGGCCGAGTTCTCGGACGCAATCGCGGAACGCTTGTAGTCGTTATTGTCTTTCTCGCGCTTGTCGAGTTCGCAAGCTTGTTTCTGCCGCCCTATCTTTTTCCCGATGTGGTGGCGATCGTCAGGGCCTTGTATACCATACTGACGACCGATTTGAGCGATATATCCATCACCATCGCGCGGTTTGCAGTCGCGCTGGTTCTCGCGATCATGGTCGGCTGGTCCATCGGACTTTTCATGGGAGCCTTCCGGACAGCGGTCGGGCAATTCATGCTTCCGGCTTTGAACATTATTCAGGCGGTCCCTGCTCTGTCATGGATATTGGTCTCGGTGCTGTGGATTTCGAGTGTGGAAATACGCATCATTCTAATATGTTTCATTATCGGGATGCCTTTTTTTGCACTGAACGTGTACGAGGGGCTGCGCGATATCGACGGCGACCTGGTGAAAGCCATCAACCAATTTCGCCCGACGCGACTTCAGATCATTAGAATTTTGCTCATCCCGCAATCGTTCGTCTATTTGCTTTTGTCAGTACGCAGCGCTGCTTCGCTGTGTCTGAGAATTTTGGTTTTCGCCGAGATGATCGGGGCAACCTCGGGCGTAGGTGAGCGGATGGCCCACGCGTTGGCCAACTTCCGAATGGATCAGATTTTTGCATGGACCGTCATTCTTATTTTCGTGGGCTTTGGCGTTAGCCGGATAAGCGCTGCCGCGGAGTGGTGGCTGCTAAGCTGGCGCGAGGAGGCTGTAGTCCGATGACGGGAACAGGCGAGGATCAGGATGTCATCCGGGTAGAGGACGTTACAGTCCAGTTTGGCGAAACGGTCGCCATTCACAAACTCAACTTCTCGGTCAAAGAGGGCGAGCGAGTGGCGATCCTCGGAAGCACCGGGTCCGGAAAATCTACGTTGTTGAACCTGCTCATTGGTAGTCGCACGCCGACGTCCGGCTCGGTGATGGTTACCGGCCTTGATCCCTACGCGCAGCACAAACAGCTTCAAGGTCGTATAGGGATGGCTTTCCAATCCCCTAATCTGTTGCCGTGGTTTACGTCCTTGGACAATGCCCGGGTGGGCCTGAACATCATGGGTCACGGGAAAGAGCAGAGCAAACAAGTCGCGCGCAAATGGCTGGCACGCGTACATTTGAACGGTGTTGAGGATCTTTATCCGAGCCAGCTCTCGGGTGGAATGCGCCAACGCGTCTCCTTGGCGCGCGCATTCGCGATCGAACCAAGGGTGCTCATGCTGGATGAAAGCTTTTCTGCCTTGGATGAAGTTACGGCCTGGGCACTCCGAAAGGATTTCCGAGACCTTTGCCAGGAGCGCGGCGCCACCGCGCTACTCGTGACGCATAATATCGAGGAAGCCTTCTTTCTCGGCACGCGTGTACTTGTGTTCGGCTCGCCGGCACAAATCCTCGCTGAATACAAAACGAGCGATTACGCCGCTCCCGAGGCCTTTAGATCGGTTCGTGACGAGATTCATAAATTGATGAATCCGCGAAATGCAGCGGGGCAGCCGCCGTTGAGCGCACCAGATATCCCGGAACGTCGGGATCAATCGCCTCAAGAAGTTCGGCGACGGCCCTCCTGACGGCCACGCAGCGCTTCAAGATCAGAACATTGAAAGAAAGTACTCTGAGGAAGCCGAGGAGAGCAGATGAGAGTCGTAATAGTAGGCGGTGGGATCGCGGGTTTGGCGACTGCTCGAGCGCTGACGTGCAGCGGGGTCGACGATTACATCGTCCTTGAACAAGCGCCCGAATTGACCGAGATCGGTGCTGGAGTCCAGGTCACCAACAACGCGACCCGGGTACTCGAGTATCTCGGTCTCGTCGACGAGCTCAGAAAAACCGAGACAATGAGCGAAGGTAGTACCTACCGTGATCTCATTACCGACGAAGTTATCTATGATACGCCTGCTGGCGAGTACGCGGAGAAGCGGTACGGGGTACCCTATTTCCAAATCCATCGCCGAAAGTTTCTGGACTTACTGAAAAGGTCGGTTCCGTCAAGCAAGGTGAGGCTAGGATCGCGGTGTGTACGCGTCCATCAAGACGACCGAGGAGTAGCCGTCGAACTTGAAGGCGGCGCCGTTGTAACGGGCGAGGTGCTGGTGGGCGCAGATGGCATTCACTCCGTTGTGCGCAGTACTTTGGTGCCACCCGAAGAACCTGTGTTCTCGGGACTGCTCGGGTGGCGGTCGCTCATTCCGTACGAGAAGGCAAAAGTCTTAGGACTCGATCGCTGGCACTATCAATGGTGGGGACCTCATCGGAGCATAACGTCATACTGGGTGAATGGCGGTTCGCAATTGAACTTCCTTGGTGTCGTACCTTCCAGCGAAGTTCACGCCGAATCCTGGAAAACGCATGGAGACATCACCCAACTGCGTGGATCATTTCACGGTTCCTGCCCAAGAGTTACAGCGATGATTAATCTCGTGGAGGAGGCTTTCATCACGGGTATCTTTGATCGTCCTCCGCTTGCCCGGTATGTAGATCGTCGCGTGGCAGTAATCGGTGACGCTGCCCATCCTCTGTGGCCATTTTTAGCAAACGGCGCAGCGCAATCGCTTGAAGACGCCGTCGTTATCGGCCGTTGTCTTGCGCGCGCAAACGCTGATGGCGTGGTTGCCGCGCTTGAGGATTACGAGCGCAGAAGGCTGCCTCGCGCTAACTACGTTCAACGTCGATCCCGAGAACTGGAGAAGCCCAGTCATATGTCCGATGCTGTACAGATCCGAGAGCGTAACCGGAGACTTGCGGCAAAAATGGCAAGTGATCCAACAGGCTCATGGATGCGTGATTGGCTGTGGGGCTACGACGCGGTCGCTGCTGCTGACGCGCCGATAGAATCTACATGGCAGGAGCCTGCAGCTTGGTAGAAGCCGTCGGCACAACCGTCAGCATCCGAGCTGTATCGAGAAGTGTCCCTACCTTCATTTTGCAACCGTGTGCGAGCTATGCAGATCGATTTAAAACCACGCCGCGCAAATACTGACCTGCTCATCGGGCGCTTAATCTTAGGAACGATGACCTTCGGATCGCAGGTTGATCAGCCCATTGGTGAGCGCATGGTCGGGCGTTGTCGCGATGCCGGTATCACTATGTTCGACACCGCGAATGCTTACAATGATGGGCGTTCGGAAGAGATGCTTGGGCGCATTGTCAAGCCATTTCGTCGGGAAATTCAACTGGCTTCAAAGGTCGGCATGTCTCGAGATGAAGATCAGCCACTCAGCCGGCAGTCGATCACGCGCGCGCTTGAAGCAACTCTTCGCCGTCTCGATACCGACTATCTGGACGTTTACTACTTGCACACCCCGGATAAACACACTCCTCTGGATGAGACTCTCGCTTGCCTCGCCGAGTTCGTACGTGAAGGTAGGATCCGATATATAGCCCAATCAAATTTTGCGGCGTGGCAGATCACGGAGTTGAACTGCATCGCTACGCACAAGAACCTGCCAAAGCTGCAAATTTCTCAGCAAATGTATAACCTACTGGCTCGCAGGATTGAGGAAGAGTACGTCGCATGCTCGCGTCATCATGGATTATTTAATATCGTCTATAATCCCCTTGCCGGGGGTCTACTAACCGGAAAGCATCGCGCCGGACAGCAGCCCCAGGCCGGAAGTCGTTTTTCGAATACCCATTACCAAGGCCGTTACTGGAATGACTCTCAGTTCCACGCAGTTGAACGGCTTCGAGGTATAGCCGCCGATGCTGGGATGACGCTTCTCGAACTTGCCTATCGTTGGTTGCTTAGCCGTGCTCACGTTGATTGCGTGCTAATTGGGGCTTCAAGCATGCAGCACCTGGAAGCCAATCTCACCGCCGCGGAAGGAGAGGCGCCGGATGACGAGACCAGTGCACGAGTCGACGACATATGGAAGACTCTGCGCGGTGTTGCACCTGCCTACAATCGCTGACTCACCAAGACTGGATCGAAGACCCCTGCGTTGCCGTATCGTTGGGAGGCTGCAGTCCTGGCTGATGATCATATCCGGATAATGAGCCCGACTCAAACCACCACCTTGAGAAGCAACGCGTCGAGCGGTACCTCGCCCGAATCCCCGGGGATGCGTCTGGCTCGTGCTCGGCATTGAGCTCCGGTTCTTCCCATTTGCGAATTGCTGTTTGAGCCGGCGCGCGCCTTTCACGATCGCCGAAATACCTAGCCTTATGTGATTTCGGAGCACAAAGGCTCTGATTTCACGGTCATTGGATCAATCCCAATTTGTGTACAGCGTACCGTTAGGTGATTATTTGCGCGGCAAACGGTGTCTCTTCTTGCATCATTTGGGCGAAAATCAGTGTTTGTACGGATATTTGCTCGCTAAGAAATTACAGAAAGACTAATAGTTTCAAAATTATATGACGTAACAGGGAAGGCATGTGATGAAACCGTCCTAAAAAGTTGACAGATTTGCATGGGTCTGCGAACTTAACATCAGCTTTCGCCCTTCCGGGTGTGGCGGGTACGTGAATTTACCTGCCTCGTCGTTGGGCTCGAGATGCGTAGGCCATGGTTTCGTATTCTAGAAGGGTAGAGATGTCGCAGTTCGAGCTTGCCGAGCCAAAATCTTTGAGTGAGGCGCTTTCGCTGCTCGACCGTCACGATCCGGCAATTCGACCGATCGGCGGCGGTACTGCGCTGATGCTTATGATGAAAGCGCAGATTTTCAAGCCGATCCGGCTTGTCAGCCTTCGGCATCTCGGAGCGCCGTTTAAAGGACTATCGTTAAGTGAGGATGGCTCGCACCTGTTGGTGGGGGCGATGACGACCTTTTCCGAACTTGAGCATTCGCCACTCGTTCAGATGCACCACCCCGTGGTGGTCAAGACCATGCGAACGCTCGCCAATGTCCGGGTCCGCAATGTCGCCACCGTCGGCGGCAACCTCGCACATGGCGATCCGCACCTCGATTTGCCGCCGGTGTGGACGGCGCTGGCTGCAGCTGTTCGTGTCGTGAGTCGGACCGGGGAGCGGGTCATTCCCGTTGAAGACATCTTCGCCGGCTATTATGAGACGACAATCTCCGACGGTGAATTGATTGCCGAGTTGCGCGTGCCGGTCCGTCCAACGTGGCGATCGATTTACGTCAAGGTGACAACACGCGCGACACACGATTGGCCTGCGCTGGGTATTGCGGTCTCCGCCGAATTCGTCGGAATGCGCGTACAGGATCTCCGAATTGTGCTCAGCGCCGCGCTTGATAAGCCGACCCGGCTCGTGGCTGCGGAGCAGGCGTTGCGCGGACAGGATCTCGATGAACGGTCGCTGGTGCGCGCAGGCGATGCCGCGGTAGCCGAGGTCGATATCGAAACCGACAGTCGCGGATCGGCTGCCTACAAAACTCATCTGCTGCGCGTCCATCTGGCGCGCGCCATTCAATCGATCGCCGGAGCCTGACGTCATGGTGACCGCATTGCCATCCCGCAGTATCGGCCGTTCAGTGCAGCGCCTCGAAGCGCGCGAAAAAGTGACCGGCCGTACCGAATACGTGCACCACATCAAGCTGCCGGGCATGCTCCATGGCAAGATCTTTCGGAGCACGATACCGCACGGGCGCATCAAGAGTCTCGACGTCTCGGCGGCACAGGCAATGGAAGGCGTATTCCGGGTCGTTACCATTGACGACATTCGCAGTGTCATTCCCCATCCTTATTACGGCCCGGCCTTTCATGATCAGCCGATCCTGGCAGACGGCAAGGTCCGTTTTGCCGGCGAGCCGGTTGCGGTGGTGCTCGCCGCCGACCCCCGCATCGCTGAAGAGGCTGCAGGGCTGATCACTGCCGAGTATGAGGAACTTCCTGCGGTCTACGACGAAATCGAAGCGATGACGTCGGACGTTCGCGTCCACGACGAACTGAAACCGGCGGCAACGTTCCCCGATCTGCAGCACCTGAAGGGGCGCGGAGACACCAACATCGCGCTGGACTACAAGCTGGTACGTGGCGACGTTGAAGCGGGTTTTTCAGCCGCTGATCATGTCTTTGAGCATACCTTCCGCGCTCAGCAAGCCATGCATACTCCGATGGAGCCATTCGTGTCCGTGGCCGACGTGCAGGACGGGCGCCTGACACTTCATACCGCATCGCAGGGGCCGTCATTCGTTCGCATCGAAATCGCGCGACTGCTGGGCTGGCCGGAAAACCGCGTGCGCGTGAAGGTCCCCCATCTCGGCGGCGGTTTCGGAGGCAAGCTCTATATCAAGCTTGAGGCGCTGGTGACCGGGCTGTCGTTGCTGGTCGGGAGGCCCGTAAAAATATCGCTGACCATGGAAGAACAGTTCTTCATGGTCACCAAGCACGCCTGTACTTTCACCATCAAGAGCGGTGTCAATAAGGACGGCAAGATCATCGCGCGCCGGTGCAAGGTCGTCTGGAACGGCGGCGCGTACGCGGATATCGGACCGCGTGTCACGCAGAAGGCGGGCTTCACGTCGGCTGGCCCGTATGACATCGAAAATGTCGCGATCGATTCTTATGCCGTCTATACCAATCGCCCGCCAGCCGGCGCGTTGCGGGGCTTTGGTGCGCCGCAGACGGCGTGGGCTTACGAGTCCCATACGGACCTGATCGCCGAAGCGCTCAATATCGACAAGATTCAGATCCGGCGAATGAACCTGCTCCAGGAAGGCCGGCCCCAGGCGTCAGGTACGATCGTGCAGGATGCCGCGCTCGAAAAAGTGCTGGACCACCTGCTCGACCGGATGAACTGGCATTTGCCGTTCGACAAAGGCAGCGGTTCGATCCGGCGCGGCCGCGGCATCGCGATCGGGATAAAGGGTATCACGTCGCCGACCACCTCGGTTGCGATCGTCAATCTCTACGGCGACGGCAGTTGCGGTCTCTACATCGGCACCGTCGATATGGGGCAGGGCTCTGACACCGTCATGGCGCAAATCGCCGCGGAAGTGCTGAACCTCGATCCGGAATCGATCCGAGTGATCCACCCCGATACCGACGTTACGCCGTACGACATGGGCACGCTCGGCTCGCGATCGACATTCCATATGGGAACGGCGGTGCGACTTGCGGCAGAAGATGCAAAGCGCAAGATCGGGGAACTCGCGTCCGAACTTGGTTTGCCGCCGAACAACAACCTTCCCCTGAGCGAACTGCTGCGAAAAAAATACGGCATGCAGGCCGGAAATATTATCGGTACCGGAAGCTTTATCCCGGCCTACAAAAAGCCCGATCCCGAAACGGGTCAATCGCTCGCCGCCACGCCGTTCTGGGGCGTCGGCGGTAACGCCGCCGAAGTCGAGATCGATACCGAGACGGGCCGGGTTACCATCACCAAACTGGTCAACGTCGTCGATGCCGGCGTCGCGTTGAATCCCCAGCTGGTCAAATTGCAGATTTCCGGTGCGGCAATCATGCAGCTGGGCTTCACCATGACGGAGAACATGGTGTTCCGCGACGGCCAGCTCACCAACGGGTCGCTCGCCGATTACAAGATCCCGTCGCTGCTCGATATGCCGCGTGAGTTCGTCAACGAATATGTGGTTTCACGGCAAAGCACCGGCCCCTTCGGCGCCAAGGGCGTAGGCGAGAGCTCCACGATCGCTCTTTCACCGGCGATTGGGAACGCCATCGCGGATGCCATCGGGGTCCATCTGACGGATTTGCCGCTGACGCCGGAATCGATATTCCGGGCGATTCAAATTAAAAACGGCACACCACTCGCTGGGGAATAGCTTGACCGAAGCACGCACCATTCGTTTCACGCTTAACGGCGCGCCGGTCTCGGCCAGCATCATGCCGCACGAAACATTGATCGACATGCTCTCGCAGCGCTTCGAACTGAAGGGCGCGCGCGAAAGCTGCGGCCAGGGCCTTTGCGGGTGCTGCACGGTTTATGTGGATTGCAAGGCGGTCTCGTCCTGCCTGTATTTGGCCTGGTTCGTCGATGGCACAAAGGTTGTCACGATCGAAGGCCTCGGCAGCGGGCCGACGCTCGATCCGGTGCAGCAAGCCTTCATCGACGCGTCCGCGTTTCAATGCGGCTTTTGCACACCCGGCTTCGTCATGATGGTCAAACAACTGCTCGACACCCATGCCAATCCGACCGATGAGGAAATCCGGCACTACCTGACCGGAAATCTTTGCCGCTGCTCGGCTTACCCTGAAATCGTCGATGCCGTGAAACTGGCGGCATCGCGTCGCGCCGTTGCGGCTGCCCGCCAGCCTGCATCGGAACCGCAGTCGTGAGCGCCGTTCCAGCTGCGTCTGACCAGCGGGCGTCGAAACCTGCGATCCTTACCGTCTCCGGTCTCACCGCCGGCTATGGCGATGTGCAGGTGTTGTGGGGCGTCGACCTCGTCGTGCCGAAGGGAGAGATCGTCTCGATCGTTGGGCCCAACGGCTCCGGCAAGACGACGTTGTTGCTGGCGATTTCCGGCATGGTGCGCGCACGCAGCGGCAGCATCACGTTCGAGGGCGAAGAGATCGGAAATGTGGGCGCCGACCGCATCGTCGGCAAAGGGCTGATCCATGTCCCCGAAGGGCGCCGGCTGTTTCCGACTCTCAGCGTACGCGACAATCTAATGCTCGGGTCTTATTTGCGCAAGGACAGTGCGCCGGACATTGCCCGCGATCTCGACTTTGTGTTTTCCATCTTTCCCATTCTTGCGGAGCGATCCAATCAGGGCGCGACCACCATGTCCGGCGGCGAACAGCAGATGTGCGCGATCGGGCGCGGCATCATGGCTCGCCCAAAGCTCCTTCTGATCGACGAGCTGTCGCTCGGATTGGCGCCGAAGGCG
>NZ_DASYMN010000146.1:0-2090 GCF_036009065.1 Bradyrhizobium sp.
GTCATCGGCGACCAGAAGGGCCGGGTCGGATTCGGCCACGGCAAGGCGCGCGAAGTCCCGGAAGCGATCCGCAAGGCGACTGAGTCGGCGAAGCGCAACCTGACCCGCGTTGCATTGCGCGAAGGCCGCACGCTGCATCACGATATCGCCGGCCGCCATGGCGCCGGCCGGGTTTACCTGCGCGCGGCGCCGGCCGGTACCGGCATCATTGCCGGCGGCCCGATGCGCGCGGTGTTCGAAACGCTCGGCATCCAGGACGTGGTGGCGAAATCGATCGGCTCGTCGAACCCCTACAACATGGTTCGCGCTACTTTCGACGCGCTGAAACATCAGGATTCGCCGCGCTCGGTTGCGGCCCGCCGCAACATCAAGGTGTCGACGCTGCAGTCGCGCCGCGTCGGCGGCGACGCCGAAGTGGTCGCTGAGTAAATGGCATGATCCGGAAAAGAGGGTACCGGTTTTCCGATTAAGATCATGCCACGCTAAATAAGACTTTCTGGAGTTATCACGATGGCCAAGGCCGCAAAGATGATCAAGGTCGAGCAGACCGGCAGCGCGATCCGCCGCCATCACTCGCAGCGTGCGACGCTGATCGGCCTAAAACTCAACAAGATCGGCCGGATCACCGAACTGCAGGATACGCCTGCGATTCGCGGCATGATCGCAAAGGTTCAACACCTCGTCCGCGTCGTCGACGAGAAATAGTTTTTGCGTCATGCCCGGCCTTGTGCCGGGCATCCACGTCTTTTTCTTGCGTCAGACTCGCAAAAGACGTGGATGGCCGGGACATAGGCGAGCGGAAGCGACGCCGTCCTTCAGACGGCTATGCCCGGCCATGACGAAGAGAGAGGGAAGCTAACGATGAAGCTCAGCGATATCGCCGACAATGCCGGCTCGCGCAAGAAGCGCATGCGGGTCGGCCGTGGCATCGGTTCCGGCAAGGGCAAGACCGCCGGCCGCGGCGGCAAGGGCCAGACCGCGCGCTCCGGCGTGCGCATCAAGGGCTTCGAAGGCGGCCAGATGCCGCTGCATCGGCGGCTGCCGAAGCGCGGCTTCACCAACATTTTCCGGGTTGAATTCGCCGAGATCAACCTCGACCGTATCCAGGGCGCGATCGATGCCAAGACGCTCGACGCCAAGGACGTCATCAACGCCGAATCGCTGGTGAAATCCGGCGCCATCCGGCGCGCCAAGGGTGGCGTGCGCCTGCTGGGGCGCGGCGAGATCAAGACCCAGCTGACCATCGAGGTTCACGGCGCGTCGAAATCCGCGATCGCGGCGGTCGAGAAGGCCGGCGGCACGGTGAAAATCCTGGCGCCGAAAAAGGACGAAGGCGAAGCTGCGTAACATCTGCGTCATCGCCGGCTTAAGCCTGCGATCCGGCACGCCGGGACGGTGGATTTTTCGAAAGCCGAGCACCAAATTGATGTCCGGCGTCAGTGAGGCGCGGGAGAAAGCCAAACATGGTCTCTGCAGCAGAACAACTGGCGGCAAATCTTAACTTCGGCGCCCTGGCCAAGGCGGACGAACTGAAGAAGCGCATCTGGTTCACGCTGGGTGCGCTCTTGGTCTATCGCTTCGGCACCTACATCCCGCTGCCCGGCATCGACCCCGCCGCCTGGGAGCAGGTTTTCAAGTCGCAGGCCGGCGGCATTCTCGGCATGTTCAACATGTTCGCCGGCGGCGGCATCAACCGCATGGCGATCTTCGCTCTGAACATCATGCCGTATATCTCGGCGTCGATCATCATCCAGCTTCTGACCACCGTCTCGCCGCAGCTCGAAGCCCTCAAGAAAGAGGGCGAAGCCGGTCGCAAGACGCTGAACCAGTACACCCGCTACCTCACGGTGATCCTGGCCGCGTTCCAGTCCTATGGCATCGCCGTCGGCCTGCAGGGCGCCGGCAACGTCGTCAGCGAACCCGGAGCGTTCTTCCTGCTGTCCACCTCGATCACATTGACCGGCGGCACCATGTTCCTGATGTGGCTCGGCGAGCAGATCACCTCGCGCGGCATCGGCAACGGCATTTCACTGATCATCCTCGCGGGTATCGTCGCGGAGCTGCCCTCGGCGCTGGCCAACATGCTCGAG
>NZ_DASYMN010000147.1:0-3616 GCF_036009065.1 Bradyrhizobium sp.
GAGGAGCAGATCGGCTTCATCCTGCGCCAGGTCTGGCAGCGCCACGCCACCATCTTCGCCCGCGAAATCGGCATCAACCTGACGCCGACGCAATGGGCGGCGCTGGCAAAGCTCACCGAGACCGGGCCGTGCTCGCAGAACCAGCTCGGCCGGCTGACCGCGATGGACGTCGCCACCATCAAGGGCGTAATCGACCGCCTCACCGCGCGGGGTCTCACCGAAACCAGCCCCGATCCCGAAGACGGCCGCCGCCTTTTGGTGAGCCTGACCCGCGCCGGGCAGCAACTGGCCGAGAAGGCCGCGCCGAACGCGCTGGCGATTACGCGGGAAACGCTGGCGCCGCTCGACGCCAAGGAGCGCGAAACGCTGTTGGGACTGCTGAGCAAGTTGCGGTGATTCGTCATTCCGGCGCCTCGGCTCGTGTCCCGGGCGCGATGCAGCGCGTAGCTCTTCGCGAAGCGCTGCTTCGCAGAACCGGGATCCCGGTTTCTTCGAGCAGCAACCGCGGCCCCGGCTCTGCAGCGCACCACTACGCAAGAGCTACGTGCTGCGCTGCGTCCGGGGAAAGAAAAAGAGAGAGATAAAATGAAACAGCTCCGAATCGGCGATATCACCATCGACGCGGTGATCGAGCGCGAGGGACCGTGGCGGCGGCCGCAGGATTTCTTCCCGGCCTATGACGAGGCGGTGTTCAGGCATCATCTGCCGTCGATGGAGCCGGAGGTGTTCGACTTAAGCCTCGGATTGATGGTCATCACCTACCAGACCTTCGTGGTGCGAACGCCGCACCACACGATCCTGGTGGACACCTGCACCGGCGAGGACAAGGGTCATCCGCCGCCGTTCGATTTCCCCGGCAAGGAGCGCTGGCGCAACGAATTCCTGGCACTCGGCATCGGCTACGAGCAGGTCGACTACGTGTTCTGCACCCATCTTCACATCGACCACACCGGCTGGAACACCATCTTACGCGACGGCCGCTGGGTGCCGACATTCCCGAATGCGAAATACGTGTTTCACAAAAAGGAATACGCGGTCTGGGAAGCGGAGTACGCGCGCGGCGCCGATCCGCCCGGCAAGGTGTTTCGCGACAACTGCCTGCCGATCGTGGAAGCGGGACAGGCGCTGCTGGTGGACGACGACTACGCGCTCGACGACACCATCACGCTGACGCCGACGCCGGGGCATTCGCCCTGCCACTGCTGCGTCAACATTTTCTCGCGCGGGCAGCGCGCGGTGGTGACCGGCGACATGATGCACCATATCATCCAGTGCCGCGAGCCGGACTGGTCGCCCCGGGTCGATTGGGATGGCAAACAGGCCGCGGCGTCGCGGCGGAAGTTTCTGTCCTCGGTTGCCGAGACTGACACGCTGATCCTGCCGATCCATTTCCCGACCCCGACCGCGGGTCGGGTCACGGCGGATGGCGAGCGGTTCAATTACCGGTTCAAGCGGGATTGATCGTGTATCCGCAGGCTCCACCGTCATCCTGAGGTGCTCGCCGCGCAGCGGCGAGCCTCGAAGGATCGGCCACCGGCGCTTGCGGCCGATCCTTCGAGACGCCGCGCAATCGCGCGGCTCCTCAGGATGACGGGTCGTGTGTGGCTACGGTTGCTCCGCCAGCAGCGCCTTGAAATCCGCCCGCGCGCGTTGCGCCTCGAGCCGCGCCGTTTGCGAGGCTTCGCCGAGGCCGAAATAGCCGTGGATCAGGCCGAGGCCCTCGTGGTATTTTGTCGCGACGCCCGCTGCCGCGAGCGCGTCGGCATAGGCCTTGCCCTCGTCGCGCAAGGGATCGAACCACGCCGTGCAAACCACCGCCGGCGCCAGCCCTGCGAGGCTTTTCGCGCGCAGCGGCGATACCCGCCAGTCCGTGCCGTGCTTGGCATCTTCGACATAATGTCCCGAAAACCATTGCATCGCGGCGCGCGACAGGAAATAGCCTTCCGCATTTTCCGCGCGGGAGGGATAGCGCGCGTTCTCGCTCTCGTCGGCATAGCTTCCGGCGACATCGGTCACTGGATAGACCAATAGCTGCGCGGCGAGTTCGTACCCCGCATCGCGGCAGGCGATCGCGACCGTCGCGGCGAGATTACCGCCCGCGCTGTCGCCGGCGACGCCGAGGCGGGTGCTGTCTCCGCCGAATTCGACGATGCGCGCGATCACGTCGCGCACGGCCGCAAAACCGTCCTCGAACGCGCCGGGAAAGCGCGTTTCCGGTGGACGACGGTAGTCGACCGAGACGACGACGGCGCCGGTCTCGACCGCCAGCAGCCGCGCCTGCCGGTCGTGGGTGTCGAGATCGCCGGCGACCCAGCCGCCGCCATGGAAGAACACCACGGTCGGCGATTGCTGGTCCGACACGCGGTAAACCCGCGCGGCCAGCGGCCCGGCAGCGCCCTTCACCTCGATGTCGATCGCGCTCGCGACCGGCGGCGGTGGAATCGCTGCGCGCGATGCGGCAAGCGCGCGCAACGCATCGCGCGCGCTCTGCGGCGTCATGACAGTGGGATCGCGCAGCGGCAGCAGCGGAATGATCTGGGCGATTGCGGGATCAAGCGGCGTGGTCATGTTGGCCTCATTTCTCCGTCATTCCGGGGCGCGCCTTCGGCCGGCAATTGCCGGCCTGGGCGCGAACCCGGAATCCATACTCACGATGGTGGTTATGGATTCCGGGCTCGCGCGTCCAGCGACAAAATTGACTGCGTCAATTTTGCGCCGGACTCGCGCCCCGGAATGACGGCGGTTTTTAATGCCCGACGATCTCGGGCACCCTGGTCGCCGGGGGGGTGTTGCGGCTGCGCTGGGTGCGGACGATGCCGTCGATGATAGTCATGCCAATGCCCGGGAGGTCGCCGAGCTGTACGCTGTGAAGCAGGCTGGTGCCGGCGGAATGCTGCGCCTTGTCCATGATCACGAAATCCGCCGCGCGTCCGACCTCGACGATGCCGCAGTCCAGCGCGCGCATCCGCGCGGTGTTGCCGGTGGCAAAGCAGAACGCGATCTCCGCGGGCACCTCGCCGAGCGAGGACAGCAGCGACACCATGCGCAGGATTCCCAGCGGCTGCACGCCGGAACCCGCCGGCGCATCGGTGCCGAGGATGACGCGGGAGAGGTCGCCCATCTCGCGCGCGATCCGCAAAGTATAGAGTGCCGCGCGCTCATTGCCGTTATGCACCAGCTCCAGCCCGCGCTTGCAGCCCTCGCAGATGCAGCGGATCTGCCCGTCGGGCAGCGCGGTGTGGCCGCCATTGATGTGGCCGACCACGTCGGTGTCGGCTTCCAGCACCACGTCGGCGTCGATCAGTCCGGAGCCGGGGATCGACGGCCCGCCGGTGTGGATGGTGCTGTTCATGCCGTACTTGCGCGCCCACGCCACCATCTTGCGCGCGGTGGGACCGTCCTTGACGCCGCCGAGGCCGACTTCGCCGAGCCATCGCACGCCGGCCGCCGCCATCTCCCTGAAATCTTCCTCGACCATGCCGGGCTCGATCACCGGCGCGCCGGCCATCACCTTGACGCCGCCGGGCCGAAAATTGTCGAACGCGCGCTGCGCGAAGATCGCCATCGCCTTGACGCCGACCACGTCGCGCGGCCGGCCCGGCATGTGCACCTCGCC
>NZ_DASYMN010000148.1:0-43569 GCF_036009065.1 Bradyrhizobium sp.
TATGGGTCGGATCGAAAGGCAGAAGGCCGAACAGGTTGAACAGATTGGTCGGATCGGGCGCCGACAAATCCTTGATCCAGCCGTAGAACGGCGCGTGGCGCATTTCGATGGTGACGAACAGCACTTTGTAGAGCGAGAAGAACACCGGAATCTGCAATGCGATGGGAAGACAACCGGCGATCGGATTGATCTTCTCCTTCTTGTAGATCTCCATCATCTCCTGTTGCTGCTTCACCTTGTCGTCGGGATAGCGCTCCTTCAGCGCCGCCAGTTGCGGCTGCACCGACTTCATCTTCGCCATCGAGGCGTAGGATTTGTTGGCGAGCGGGAAGAACAGCAGTTTCACCAGCACGGTCACCAGCAGGATGGCGACGCCGAAATTGCCGACCAGGTGATAGAACCAGTCGAGCGCCAGGAACATCGGCTTGGTGATGAAGTAGAACCAGCCCCAGTCGATCAGCAGATCGAAATGGTTGAGATTGAGCTGTTTGTTGTAGCCGCCAAGACCAAAACCCGGAAAATTGATGCCGACCACGCTGGCTTCCTTGGCGCCGGCGAACAGCCGTGCGTTTGCAGTTCCGGTGCCGCCGATGGCGATGGTCTGCGGATCGAGCAGGTAATCGGTCTGGTAGGTCCTGATGGCGCCGACCGGATTCGACGAGAATCGCGCCTGCAGCTGCGCGTTGGTATCCGGCAGCAGCGCGGAGGCCCAATATTTGTCGGTGATGCCGAGCCAGCCATTGGTGACCTTGAAGTTGACGGCCTTGTCGTCGTCGATTTTCTTGTAGCCGTATTCCTGCAGGCCCTTGTCGCCGAGATAGCCGACCAGGCCTTCATGCAGGATGTAATAGCCCTCGACATGCGGTGCGCCGTGCCGCGAGATCAACGCGAACGGATACAGCGTTGCCGGCGCGGTTCCGACATTGCTCACGTCATCCTTGACGGTGAACAGATAGCGGTCGTCGATCGCAATGGTGCGGCGGAACGTAAGGCCCTCGCCATTGTCGTATTTGAGGGTCACCGGACTGGTCGGCGTCAGGCTGCCCGACCCCTCCTGTTGCCATTGCGTATTCTGATCGGGAAGCCGCACCGTCGAGCCTGAGGCGGCGACCCAACCGAATTCCGCATAGTAGGGAGTTGCCGTGCCCGAGGGCGAGAACAGAATGATCGGTGGCGAAGCCGGATTGACGGTCTCGCGGAACTGGATCAACGCCAGATCGTCGATGCGGGCGCCCTTCAAGGAGATGCTGCCGCTCACGCGCGGCGTCTCGATCTTGATGCGCGGCGAACCGGCGATCGCGGCATCGCGGCTGACGACGGTGGCCGCGGGCTGATTTACCGCGGGCGCGTTGGCCGATGGCGTCGTGCCGGCTTGCGGCGTGGTGCTGCCGGGGGCGCCGGGCTGGGCCGTTGGATTCACCTGTTGGGTCTGCGTCTGGCTCTGCGCCCGCTGCTTCTCCATCTGCGGGATATTGAAGAAATATTGCCAGCCGATCAGCACGAGGCCGGACAGAATGACGGCGAGGATGGTGTTGCGGTTATCAGTCATCGTTCAAGGTCTCGTCATTCAATTCGGGTTGCGGCTTGTGGCCTGCGAGCATTTTGGGGCTGCCGATCGAGGCGATGCAGCGCCGAGCGGAGATCGTCCAGCATGGTGGCGAAGTCGTGGGTCAGCGCCGCACGACGGCCGACTAGCACATAATCACTGTGCGGTCGCATCGATATGGCATCCAGCCGCTTCACCAATTCGCGGAGCCGGCGGCGGACCCGGTTGCGTTCGGTCGCGGTGCCGACCTTCCTGGTCACGGTAAAGCCGACGCGGACCGGACCGTCATCGCCGCGGGCGCGGCTCTGCAGGACGAACGCAGCGCTGTTCGCCCGCGGCCCATTGGCAACGGCGAGGAAGTCCGCCCGCTGCCTTAGCCGATCCATGATGAGATCTCGGAAAGAGGCCCGTTCAGGCGCTCAGACGCTTGCGGCCGCGCGCGCGGCGTGCGGCGAGAACCTTGCGGCCACCGGTCGTCGCGAGACGGGCACGAAAGCCGTGACGGCGCTTGCGCACCAGTTTGCTGGGTTGATAAGTCCGCTTCACGGGTCGTTCTCCGCTGACCGGGCAATTCGCCTGATAAATGAGATAAGTCCAAAGATGCTGGCCCCAAACATGGACCGTTTCCGGCCCAAATGAGCCGCCCCGGTCAGACCGGGCCATCGCGGACAATTGGCGCGGCTTATACGGGAGCGACCCGTTTTCGTCAATGTTGCCAAGCGTCATTTCGGAGCGCTTCGAAACGGGGTAATTGTCGCCAATAGTGCGGGTTTCGCGGTGTTTGCAGGCGAACGGCGGACGTTCTTGCTGAGCTGGACTTGGCGCGCGCGTGCGTCCTCCCTAGATGGGGGTCTGGCAGACATTAGCGATCCGTAATTTGACCGGTTCCGGAGCAGGACGCATTCTGAAGACCTGAGATCAGAGGCAGATATCGTGTCAAACGCTGCGCCGCAGCCAAAAGCCGACCTGTCGCGGCGGCTCGGGCTGTCCGGCAAGCTGCTGTTGCTTACCATTCCGCTGGTGATGATCGCGGGAATGCTGATCTATGTGCCCTCGATCGCCAACTTCCGGGTCAACCGGCTGAACGACCGGCTGGCGGCGGCGAATACCGCCGCTTTGGTGCTGGACGCAGCCCCCTCGGGCATGGTGCCGGATTCGCTGGCCCGGCAAATCCTCGGCAGCATCGGCGCGCGCGCGGTCGCCATCAAGATGGGGCAGCAGCGCCGCCTATTGGCGAGCGCCGACCTGCCGCCCCAGATCGACCATGACATCGACATGCGCTCGATGACGGTGTGGTCGGCGATTGTCGATGCGTTCGAGATGATGCTGGAGAGCGGCAACCAGTCGATCCGCATCGTCGGGCCCGCGCCCGGCGGCGCGCAATTCATCGAGGTGGTGGTCGACGAGTTGCCGTTGCGACAGGCGATGTACCGCTTTTCCAGCAACCTGCTGCTGGTGTCGCTGGGGATTGCGATCCTGACCACGGCGCTGGTGTATCTTGCGCTGCATTATCTGTTCGTGCGGCCGATGCGGCGACTGACGGCCAATCTGGTCGGCTTCCATCAGGATCCGGAAAGCTCCGCGCGCATCATCGTGCCGAGCCAGCGCGGCGACGAAATCGGCGTCGCCGAGCGCGAATTGTCCGACATGCAGCGCGACCTGGTGTCGATGCTGCATCAGAAGAGCCGGCTCGCAGCGCTTGGGCTTGCGGTATCCAAGATCAATCACGACCTGCGCAATCTGCTGGCGTCCTCGCAACTGCTCTCGGACCAACTCGCCAGCGTGCCGGATCCGCGGGTGCAACGCTTCGCGCCGAAACTGATGCGCTCGCTGGAACGCGCCATCGCGTTCTGCCAGTCGACGCTGTCCTACGGCCGCGCGCAGGAGGCCGCGCCCGACCGCCGGATGATCGCGATCGAGCCTGTCGTGAACGAAGTGCGCGAATCGGCAGGCCTTGCGTCGGATGCGTCGATCACCTGGATCAGCGCGATCGAGCGCGGGCTCGTCATCGACGCCGATCCCGATCAGCTGTTTCGCGTCCTGCTCAACCTGGTGCGCAACGCAGCCCAGGCGCTGGAGGGCCGGCCGCGCAGCGACGCCGGGACCCAGCAGATTCGCATCACCGGCCGCCGCGAAGGCACGGTCGCCATCGTCGAGGTCTCCGATACCGGCCCTGGCGTTCCGGTAAAGGCCCGCGATCACCTGTTCGAGGCATTCCAGGCCTCCGGCCGCCCGGGCGGCAGCGGACTTGGCCTTGCGATCGCCGCGGAACTGGTCCGCGCCCATGGCGGCGACATCCATCTGGTGGAAGGCACCATCGGCGCGACGTTCCGGATCGCGATCCCGGACCGGCCGGTGGAATTGCAGACCGTGCGCAGCGAGCGGGCGAGGGCGTAGGAATCACGCCGTTTAGCGGGTTTCATGCGGGTTTTCGGTGGACCGACCGCGCTCCCGGCCTGACGGATGACTGCTTCCGGACCTTGCCAAGCAGGGCTGGAGCCGGTAGCTATGGCCCGCTTTCGCAGGCATTCTTATGCCCCGGAACGCAGCGGCATCGGGGCTACCGCGCCCCGAAATACAAGCCAAAACACGCGCCCGTAGCTCAGCTGGATAGAGCACTAGACTACGAATCTAGGGGTCAGGAGTTCGAATCTCTTCGGGCGCGCCACTCGGCTCCTAAAACCTTGAAGTTTCTGAAAAGTCGTGCATACCAATGGCTTAGGGGATTGCCTTACCCACACAAAGGCCCCCACACTCGTGCGCACAATGCCCTACATCGAACCCGACCGCAAAACCGGTATCTATCAGTCCGTTGTTGGTGTCATTCCTTTGTAAGAGATCGCCTGTAGATCCGTCACTATTTTTTATATAAGCGGGGATTCTTAAGTTCTTGTCTAAGGGGCTTCGTCCTGTGAAGTGAACGAAGAATTTGACATGGTTTAAAGTCCGAATTCGCCTGCGCCCTTGGCTTCGCTCATTCGAACTCGTGCTCGTTTCTGGCTCTCTAGCTCGCTGTCGCTCGCTCGTTCACCAGAAACTTCACCCGTTTATCATTATCAATTTCCTGGATGAAGTTTATTGCGATGGAAGTTTGCTAATGTCGCTTTTGCTAATGGAGCTAGTCGCGATTCATATGAGCAGTCGATGACTTGATGGCTATGGATCGATAGCTGGAGAGCCAGGACGGAGAGAGCAAGCGTCAGCTTGCGAACGTATCCATTCGTTAGAAACTGGACACAAATCTATTCCCCCGCTCCTATCAAAGCTGAGTAGCCTGACCATCACGATGGAGGCGTCTCTGATAGAAGCAGGGGGAGATACGTAGCCGGTTCATTCGTTGAGTCTTCGACAGTGACTTCCAGCAATGTAACGGTTTTATCCGTAACAGGTGGCCACCCGTAGCCCTGTTTTTAGTTGCTGTCTCCAAATGCAAGCATTCTGGCGGTTAGAAGTTGGTATGACCAACATCAGCGTGTCACCCAAGCCAAGTCACGCGACCGGGGCGTCACGAGCCGTCGTCATCGTTGGGACGTTGCGGCTCTCTTTCGATCAGCTTCAAACGACTGATCAGCGTCTTGGCCTCGGAGCCTGCTCCTAATGCGGTCCTGTTTCCCGCGTCAGAGTTTTGGCCGGGCCAGCCACCGAACTCACAAGGAGCGCCCGCCGAATACAAGTCTATTTATCCGTCGCGCCGGTCCGAATGCAATATTAAATTTCGAACGACGCACTAACGCCACTTATCAGAGGCGGCTTTGGCGGACCGTTTCAGATTTTTCGGAATGGACCTGATACCACTCACTCCTGCTCTCACCGAGGACACTTGCCTGCATCATTTCGCGTGCTCCTCCTACCCGAGGTACATTTTCGCTATGACCCAGTCTCTTTTGTCCTCAAAACTCAACACGAACTTCGGGCCAAAATGCTCAACTGTGAACTGCCTTTTCGTTTGGGGCTCGATTCTAGCCCGCAGGTCTGCCGGCGTGACGCTCGAAGCGTCGAGCACCAGGGCAAACCAATCTGATGGTTCGCCGGGTCTGGTACCCAGAACACATCGCCTTCAATATTGGCTTGAGTCACAAGATGCGTTGACGCACGACGATTGAAAAACCCGTGAGCCTCTGCATACAAGTGTCCGGCATTCTTCGCTAACATCGGGTCGCCACCGTGGGCTTTCAAGTAGAGCATCGTCACGATCTGATAGAATGCGATTTCTTCTTTCAGACGCTGTGGGATGAAGTGCGCGAGTACGACCTCAAGTGTGTCAGGATCGTCAGCAAGAGGGCCCACAAGCCGTCGGGGTACTTGCTGATAGGCGTCTCGCGCTCCGTGCGACAGAATTTGCGAGCGGGAAGTCAGTCTGTGCGAAACCCGAGCTAACTCGTTTCTGATTTCCTGCAAAGAGGCCAGCACAACTTCGTGGCGCGTGTCATGCGGATGCTGCACGTGATGTTTCTCATTCAAGTATTGTCGTCGTCATTCATGTCGCGTCTCCATATCTGAGCCGGGTGGCCGCGAAGGAAGGACATAGATGCACGCTCGAGGATTCGAAAGCCAACCCATGAGACTGTCCATTTGGTCACGTTCGGCCATTCAGGCCCCAGCACTAATTGGAAAAGCCCGCGATTTTCAGCATTAAACAGACCCCTGTCACATCCCATCTCAGCAACGGTCTGAAGGCCATCGCAGATATCGAACACAGGGACGCCAAGCTCACCCGGGGGCGGAAACCGTACCACCAATGTGACCGCGCATGGGATTGGCGTGAAGATTATCGCGAACGCCGCACATGGAGAGGCGGGCCGGAGCCAAGAGCGGCACCCTTCTGAAGGTGGACGCATGGAAACACTTTCAGCATTCGCTCGATCATCAGAATAGCCACGGCGGCTAGTACGTGGATCATCCCGCCTCCATGTACCGAGGGCTGAAACAGCATCCAGGCTGATTCCATCCTTTTGCGCGAATGCCGTTTGACTGAGACCTACGCAGGTACGCGCTTCATGGACTGCATAGGCCAGATTCATCCATTTCCCCGGAAATTTGTCGGCCGAAACGTGGGTTACCTATTCTACATTCCAATGCCGCGCCACTCGTGAAACGCTGTGATTGCGTTGTTCAGACTTTTCGTTCGCCGCCGTGATATCTCAAGCAAGCAGAAGGGTTCGCGCAAACAAATTGAAACAAGCGATGTCGTTGTGCTTACTAAGGCTACTGATTGATACTGTTGAAAAGGAAGTTTTTAATGTCTCCAAATGATACGAACGAAGTCAATGCTCTCAAAACGATGGCAACCGCGATCGCGCTGCCAAATGACTTGAATAATACTGTTACCAAAAATGTTAACTGTCCGCATGAAAGCTGGAGAGATAACTACAACCACGAAGTTGTCGCTTTAACTGGCGAGATGATCGAGGTGAGCGGGCACCTCGCTTCACTCAATAAGATGCAAACAGAAGTGTCACGGGCCGCCTGGCAAAGTATCCAAGCGCTGAACAACATTGAGAAACGCCTCGCGGCATATCCGCCAGCCATGCCTCCTGGAACGGTGCTCCCTCTGGACATGTACGTACAGAAATCCAGGGGAGGGCGGGGCTTGAGCACTTCAAAGCCGGCCGAAGACGGGATTGATGTCGTTCTGGCTCACCTCATCCCCCAAGCAAACGCTATGACATCGCTTTCAATCAAATCGTTCCGACTGTGCTTTTGAAAGGGTTAAGATTAGTTATGGGCAAGAACAGTTCCCATTTGTATTGGTCATCAACCGGGCGTCGCAACGGGCGAGCGGCGGTGCACCTTCAAGACGAGGCCGAAGGGATATACGGAAACGTCCTTTGGGTACCATCTCCGCTCAAAACGGAAAGATGGTTTCCGTTGGTTCTCGAGAAGCCTTCTGAAGACATAGCTGATTATAGAAGAAGACTGCACAACCTCTCAGTTGAACGCTACACGATAGACTGGCTACAAAATGGCACGATGTTCCTATCCTTCGCGCACAAAAACGACCAGCTTACGGCGAAAATGGCTCTGAGTGGTTTATAGACGTTTAGCGCTAGGGCTGGGCCTCCGATGCTAGAAGATCTGTTCCCAGCCCAAGAGTTCGCTGTGTACACTTTCGAGGTTCGAAGCCACAGAGGACGGCTTCTGGAGGCTGACCCGCGCGTTACCCTCGAAGCTCGCCTGGAAGGGTCCGACCTTGGCGGAGACCTTTCCATTGATCGCCCCCTCCTCATTCCGACCGAGGTATTCTGCGCCCGGCAGACATGTCGCCACGCTGGGCACATTATGGAAGAAGGCCCAGACAGCGGGAAGGGGCTGGCAACGAGGAAGTTCTGCTTAATTTCAATTACGAACCTCCTTGGTATAAACATCGGTTCGACGATCGGTGCGGGGATTCATCAACTTCGCCGGATGTTGCGCAGCCACAGCACAAGCGGCTCAGTGCGGCTGCAAATCGATTTGGGAGGCCATCGAGCGATTGCAGCCGAAGTCCTGGACCACTTCCGAGATCAACATCGACATTTGTGAGAGGAGATCGGCACGGCGCAGTCCGTCTTCTTCAGCGTCCACGCCGTCGCCCATGGTTGGCGGACAGCGACGCCTACGAGGACCATGTGGGCGAGGCGGTTTTGGGGCAGCGGAGGGCCCCGTTCGATTGGCGCCTTCGTGAGGACACCGAACTCGGTCTGCTCGTCCACGACGAGACCAAGCACACAGACATCATGGACATTCGAGCGGAGGAAGTGGATGCAGCGCCTGATCGATGCCGAACCGCAGGTCTGGAACGGTGAAACCGGTTCAATCTCCGACCAGTGCAAAGCGTACGATCGTTGGACCGGCGTAAACCCCGGTCCGCAGATCGATGGTCAGCCTAGCCGGGTGAGTTTCGAGGCAGTCCGCTCCTTTGTGGCGGGCGGAATGCTCACACGCCCAGTCGCGGACGGGCATCGGTGGATGGTGCGAACCCGATACTGGTGGCGCGATAACCGGACCCCAACGGGTCAAATCTCGCGATCCAAGGTTCGTGTCGCCATCGGGTTATCGTTCTGACGACCGAGGAGCTACCGGCCGCAGTCCTGCGCGTTGCCGATCTCATTTGTTGGAGCATTTTCGCTCTCGAAACGCCGGAGTTCGGTCGCGACCTCGTGGACGTACAGACCGACCGGGCCGTCACTTCCGACAACGTAGCCAAGGCCGCACAAAAGCACCGGGCTCGCCTCGGCGGGATCGCAATCATCTCGAACAAGCTGCACACGCCCCATCGGTGGATACGCGTCGGCGAAGAAGCGTTTGGACGTTGGCTTCTCGACATTCGTCCGGTTTTGCTGGCGGGTGGCAGCATCAATCTAAGCGGGCCGATGCCAGCAAATGTCAGATGGTCCCTCTAGTCGGTGACGCGAGCGATCACGCGACGCGCCTTTCCGCTGGTAGGTGCAATGCTCCGGGCGATGAAAAGGTTTTGATTATCGCTGACTTTTATAAACCCGCAGCACAGCAGAGATTTGCTTCCCAAATCCTTGGAGCCGTAACTGTCGAGAATGTCGATCTCACCGACCTCACGGCCTTCGCGAACCGGTTCGACGTCAGATCGACAGACGCCACCCATCAGATTGTTTCGTTTGCCGAGTCTGTGATGGTGAACGTCGGGGCTAATGACATGATGGCCCGATTAGCGACATTGCGTGCAGGCCGCGAACGCCGTGTTGCTTCCAATGCCGAAGCCGCAGCCCTTCGGTTCGAAAGCGAGAGGACATATTCTGCGGCGGGCGCGGTGCTGGCTGCTATTAATGAAGGAGGCGGAGCTCGTTCCCACCGACCGGCGATCCTGCGGGGTGCGTATAACTTGCTAAAGATTTGCGATCACACCGGGGTCTCGCCCGTCGAAGCAGCTATTACAGTACGAGAACAGTCTCGCCTTATCGGCAGACCACTAGCGAAGCGTACAGTCGGAAGCACACGTCTGTTGAAAGGGCTTGAAGGTGAGACGTGCGTTATTCTCGAGACAGAAAACCTTACCGCTAATCACCTCTATGTGGCCATGACGCGGGGGGCCAAGCAGCTAATTATCTGCAACCATGGTAATATTCTATCCCCGGCTCGATAACCAGGCTTAGGACTCGATCGCTCGCGGCAGACCGTTTTCAGCATCGAAGCGAAGCCGGGGCGTGTGTCTATCGGGTCCGCGCCTCGCACTGCTCCATCGTAGTATTCGGCAACGATCTCCCACGTCTTCGCGCGAAACGCCGATGCGTAGGCAAGCGTCGCCGCCGACTCTAAAATGCTATTTAGTGGTGCGGCCCGTTCATCAGGGCTATTTTCTTGAGCAAGCGGCCCCACCGCGTTGCCCCCTCAGGCGGTGGCCAGTTGGCCGCCGATCGGACGGCGCACGCCACGCCCTTTGCCCCCGGAAGGCGGGCGGCGCTGTCCGGCTCTTTTTGGAGAAACCCGTGGCAGTTGCAGGGCGTCGACATGGCGATGGTCTCAAGCAAGCGTCTAATCGCGGGGGCAGCAACCCCCAGCTCTGCGACGGTTTTCGCAGCCGGAAATCGAGCGATGACAAAAGTGCTGCTGATCGAGGATGACAGCGAGACGGCCGAGGAAATCACGGCAGAGCTGGCCGATCGCGGTTTTGAGGTCGAATGGTCGGCTAACGGAATAGAAGGTCTCGACAAGGCCCGGGCGTTGCGGCCCGACGCCATGATTGTCGATCGGCTGTTGCCCGGAATGGATGGGCTTACCGTTATCGAAGCGCTCCGGAAAGATCAGGTTCGCACTCCCGTGCTGGTGCTCAGTGCACTCGGCGCGGTGGATGATCGCGTCCGCGGATTGCGGATGGGGGGCGACGACTATCTCACCAAGCCGTTCGCGCTTGTAGAACTCGTTGCCAGGGTGGAAGCCTTGCTGCGCCGGCCGTTGGAATCGCGCGAGACGACGTTGCGGGCAGGGCCGCTGGAACTCGATCTGATCGAACGCACCGCCAAACGCGGCGACCGCGCGATCGATCTTTTGCCGCGCGAATTTCGCCTGCTCGAATATATGATGCAACGGAGCGATCAGCTGCTGACGCGAGCCATGCTTCTGGAGGAGGTTTGGAATTACAAATTCGTTCCGGCGACCAACCTCGTTGACGTGCACATGGGCCGGCTGCGCCACAAGGTGGACGGACCGGGTGAAACTCCTATGATCCACAATGTCCGCGGTGCCGGCTTCATTCTTCGCGCGGGACCATAAGGTGGCCGGTAGCGATGCGTTGCCGCGCATATTGAGCAATGAATTCGCGCGGCGAGATCCGATGCATCAACCGCAATTCATGCGTTCCAACACCTTCCGCTGGGCCTTCGCGGTAGCCGGCATGCTGGCGCTTCTCGTCATCGTGCTGTTCGGCTTTATCTATTGGAAGACCGACGACTACCTGGTCGCACGATCCGACACAGCGGTCGCCACTCAACTGAACTTCATCGCGGGCTTGCCCTGGGAACGCCGGCTGGAAGCGATCGATCAGGATCTGAAGCAGGATGCCCGCGGCGTTCATTATGCCGGACTGTTCGGCGCCGATGGCCGCAAGATAGCGGGCAATTTGGAACGGTTTCCGCCCGGGCTCAAGATGAATGACTCCGTCCAGGGAATCTCGGTTGTGCGGGCGCTTGCCGCAGCGCCGGAGACCCGCGTGATCCGCGCAATCGCCCGGCGCCTGCCGAATGGCGAGGCGCTGGTGATCGGACGCGACGTCGACGAAGCCAGGGAAATCTCCCATGTCGTCAGTCAGGCGCTGGCGCTGGGTCTGCTGCCGGCCTTTTGCCTGTGCCTGCTGGCCGGCGCTTGGCTGAGCATGCGCGCCCAGAAGCGCGTCGAGGAGGTAAATCAGCGGGTCCAGCGCATCATCGCCGGCGATCTGCGCGAGCGGCTTCCACACCGGGATGTCGATGAGCCGTTTTCCAAGCTCGCCGCCATCGTCAATGGCATGCTCGATGAAATGGAAACCATGATCCACGCGCTCGCCGGCGTCGGCAACGATATCGCCCACGATTTGCGAACGCCGCTGACGCGGGCGCGGCTCACCCTCGAACGCGGCCGCACCAACGCAACGACGCTGCAGCAACTCCAGGCGGTTGCGGACAGGGCGATCGGAAACATCGATCAATCGCTGACGATCATCACCGCGCTGCTGCGTTTGGCCGAAATCGAGAACAGCCGGCGGTCGGCGGCCTTCGGCAACGTCCCATTGCATGAAATGCTGCGCGAGGTCTGCGATATCTACGAGCCGATCGCCGAGAACAAGAATATCGACTTGCGGGTCGAGGCGGGGCACCGGCTGAGCGTACGTGGCGACCGCGATCTGTTGTTCGAGGCGGTCGCCAACCTCGTCGACAACGCCATCAAGTTTACGCCGGAGCGCGGCAAGGTAGAGATCGAACTGTTACGTGGCGAGCACGAAACCATCGTCCGCGTCACGGATACCGGCCCCGGGATCAGCGAACAGGAGCGCGAAGCGGTGCTGCGACGCTTCTATCGTTCCGACAAGATACGAAACACGCCGGGCGTCGGCCTCGGCCTGAACCTGGTGGCCGCGATCGTAAAGCTGCACGGCTTTCGCCTCGCGATCCGCTCCGGCAGGGGCGGCCGGCTGGAGATTATTTGTCCCGACAGCCAACAGGCCTGAACAGCTGCGCGATCGGGTCGCATCAACCGCGCGTCTATCGCACCTAAAGAAGAGTTTAGTGGGACGCTGAGAATTGTCTCTTATCTAGATGTCAGAGGGGCACAACACTCTAGAAGGACACAACCATGAAACTCACCACAATCGCATTGGCCTCGGCGCTCGCGCTCTCAGCTACCGCCGCCTTTGCAAACACCGCTCATCACAAATCGGCCGTGAGGGCCGATCGCGATGCTGCCCCGATGGTCCATCTGCAGCCGAACTACGGCAATCCGAACGGCAATCCGGACGGTCCGACCACGTTGAGCGGCACCGGCGACTCCTCGTTCGGCGGCTCCTCGCCCGGTACCAGCGGCTACAACTGACCAGCGAAATCCACCGGGTGCGGCGCGGCTGAGGGCTGGCTAGCCCCCGGCCGCGACCGTTTGTGTACGCTGCTCGCCAGGCTGACAGTCTCTTCCGAGCGGCAGATCGAGCTTCTGCCACACCGAAATCATGGCATCCGCCAACTGTCGGATCAGCCGGACGTCATGCGCAGGCGTTGGCGTAATCCGCAATCGCTCGGTGCCCCGAGGAACCGTGGGATAATTGATCGGCTGGATGTAGATCCCGTGCCGGTCAAGCAGCAGATCGCTTGCCTGCTTGCACAGGTCGGGATCCCCGACCATGACCGGTACGATATGCGTCTCTGTCGCCAGCACGGGCAGGCCGGCTTCCCGCAACGCCGCCTTGGTAGCCGCCACCGCGGCGCGCTGGCCCGCACGCTCTGCACCCGACGTCTTGAGATGAGCGATCGATGCTGCCGCAGCCGCGGCTATGGCGGGCGGCAAAGCTGTGGTGAAGATAAATCCGGGAGCATGGGATCGGACGGCATCCACGACAGCGCTCCCGCCGGCGATGTAGCCTCCGAGCGTGCCGAAGGCTTTTGCAAGCGTTCCCTCGATGACGTCGATGCGCGCCATCACCCCGTCTTGCTCGGCGACGCCGGCGCCGCGCGGTCCGTACATGCCGACGGCATGCACCTCGTCGAGATAGGTCATCGCGTTATAGCGCTCCGCGAGATCGCAGATCGCCTCGAGTGGAGCGACGTCGCCGTCCATCGAATAGACGCTCTCGAACGCGATCAGCTTCGGGCGGCCGGGCGCCCTGCGCGCGAGCAGCTGCTCCAGGTGGTGAAGGTCGTTATGACGCCAGATCTGTTTGGCGCAGCCGGCGGCACGAACGCCTTCGATCATCGAATTATGGTTGAGCGCATCGGACAGGATCAGGCAATCCGGGAGCAGTTTTGCGATGGTCGCGATGCCGGTATGGTTGGACACGTAGCCCGAGGTGAAAACCAGCGCCGCTTCCTTGCCATGCAGGTCGGCAAGCTCGGCCTCCAGTTCGACCAGCGCCCGATTGGTACCCGAAATGTTACGCGTCCCGCCGGCGCCCGCGCCCATCGCGCGCGCGGCGGCACACATCGCTTCGATTACTGCCGGATGCTGGCCCATGCCGAGATAGTCGTTGGAGCACCACACAACGACATTCCGCTTGCCGCTCGGGCTGTTCCAGATCGCATGAGGGAACTGTCCCGCCTTGCGCTCGAGGTCAGCGAAGACGCGATAGCGGCGCTCACGTTTCAGCGCAGCAATGGCGGATTGAAAGCTCCCGACATAGTCGAACATCCTTGGCAATCCCTTCCTGATCGGGTTGGCGGCTACGCCGCGCTCACCAAGCGAGGCGGCTGTTGTCAGTCCGGATGTCACGGCCTCGCGGTCTGAATGTTGAGATTGTCCGTGACCGGCGTGCCCGACGCATGGGTTAGCGGCGGGCGTTTGGACTCTTTGCTCATTGATGTTGCTCCTTAGGTGACGTGTTGAGCGTGTTGGAAGAACGCTCGCGGCGGGTTTGCCGATCGTTCGGCAGGTCTCGACGGTGACCCATGCGGGCAGGGCGGCACACTCAAAACGAAGCCGGCGCCGCGGACGTTGCGGATCAGGGGAGTCTCATTTGGCCCGTCGACCTTGCGACGCAGTCGGCCCATGTGAACATCGACAAGGTTCGTTTCCGGGACGAACTTGTAATTCCATACTTCCTTCAGGAGAGTTGCCCGCGTCAGCAACTTGTCGTTCCGGTGCATCATGTATTTGAGCAGTCGAAACTCGCGCGGCCGCAGATCGATCTGGCGGTCGCCGCGCTTCGCGGTTCGATCCAGCAGGTCGAGCTCGAGCGGTCCGACGCGCAGCACCGTTTCATTCTGCGGGGCAGGCGGCCGGACCGAATGTTGTTCGCTCGATGTCGCAAGCGGCCGGTTCAAGGCGTCATCGTTTCGCAGCGACGATCCGCGCATGCGATCAACTACCTTCTCGAGGGCATGCGACAGCAGCGCATGAACCTCGGCATCCTTCAAGACAAGATGGGGTTGCATTTTGGCCGGTACATCCTTGACGAGAAGGCGCACCAGAATGGGCAGGCCGTCGACATCAACCAGAAGCTCCGCCATTTCATCCCGTAACGTTGGCGGCATCCGCGTGCTACGAACAGCGCTCCGATGCTGCCCAGCTCCGGTTGCTGAAGTCAGCAAATGTATTGAGGCTGATCGCGGCTCCGAAGTCTTTGAATCATTGCCGATGAATGCCAATTCCGCTCGATCGGGTGGGCGGCGGTTGGTGTTATAAGCTCTCATCGCGATGTCCTTTCGATTGCGGAACGGTCTCCGGCGCGCCGGATCGGTTGATGGTTCGGCAGATATCATCCGTGATTCCTTGCTGCTCCCAGGCGGGAAGGTTCATGAAGCTCTTGCCTGGTTTTCGAGAAGCAGGAACGCGCTTTCGCAGTGGTCCGCGTAGCAACCGTGATCGCAGTAGATGAGGTGCGTCCCGACCTCTCGCAGACAGTTTTTTTCGATCGGCTGATCGCACCTCACGCAGAGGGCTTGCGGGCGCGGCGTCCTGCCGTTCACCATGATGAATCTCACGTCGCGCCTCCCAATGCGAAGCAGAACACGGTATCGGATTGGTGCAAGACATTGGGCGGCGGAGCGCAGAGGTGATTTCTGCCATCCGGATTGTCCCTGTTCCGCTCTATCTTTTCCGTTGGAATAAGAATGTACTTTCCGTCTTCCCTCCGTTTGGCGTAGATGTTGCCGTTGACATACTTGATCTCGGCCGGGTAGCAGTCCGCATCATTGCAACAGCTGGCTGACGGATTGTCGGGCATGCGCCATGTTGAATAGAATTTCTCGTGCAGCAGCTGATCCTGCGGGGGATGGCGGTGAAGCCCGGAGTGGCCTTGTCCATCTTGCGCCTGGCCGCGCGTCACCAACACGCCGCAAAGGCAGCTCCCCAGCAGGAGTTTGCATAACAGGGTCATTGCGTAGGCTCCCGAACTTCGGAAAACCACCGCGCGCGTTTCGCCGCGACCGTTGTCAGGCGGCGTGGAGTCGGCCCAACCATATGCGGTCGCCTTGCTGGCGGGTCTTGAAGCGGTCAGCGCACTTCTTCGAACAGAGGGCGGTTCGCCAGGAGTAGTGCCGTACGAGGCCAAACTTTCCGTCGCAGATCGCGCAACGCCCGGCTGCGCGGTTCCAGGGATATTGGGGACTGTTGCGCATTTTTGCCTCCTGTGGCCGTTGCGCGCGTGGTGGTCGGTACCCGCCCCTTGTTGGCCGTCACAGGTGTGGTTTGCCGGCGGAACACGTGCGTGACCGTCGAATTCGTCGCGGTTGCGCTCAGTCTCCTTGGCCGGGCTCGTGGACATGTGTCACCTGCAATCGGCTCTTCCGATTTGCAGCGAGACTAGTTGGATCGAGACGGCTCACTCAATCGTACGTGAGTAAGCGTCCGATATAGAAAAGCATCGGGTGAACTATACGGAGGTTTAGGGTGTTTCCCTCGCACTCCAGCGAGCAATATCGCCTCAGCGCGAGCGGGGCGCGAGGCCGCAACCATCGCCGCGCCTGTATTGGAACGAATTGCTGATTTTCCTCCAAAGTGCTTTACTCCGGATCGCGGAGGTCCGGGCCGTTCTACGAAATGATGCGTAGCCAGACCAGGAACTTCCGGAATTTGGTCATGCAGTTTCTCCCGGCAGGATTGCGCTGGAACAGGTGACCGCTGGCGTTCTTTCGGCCTGCCCGCCTAAAGGCGGGCGACGTTGGCCGTCAACAGCCTCACCACCTGATCGGGACGAGGAAGGAGAATGACAAAATCTGATCTCCGTCGACCTTGGCCGCAAGTGCGTAGGATCTCTTACTACGCGATGGCGGTCTTGTCGGTTGCCGTTGCGATAGTTGCTGCGGAATTCACGGCGCGATTGCTGAATGCCGAACCCATCGCTTCGTTGATGCTTTGCGCCGTTATTGTCGCTGCATGGTTTGGGGGCTTCGGCCCGGCGCTGTTGGCGATCGCGCTCGCCCTCTTTGCTTTCCATTATTACCTGGTGCCCCCAATCAATTCATTTACCTGGAAGTACAATTTATTCACTGCGAGTATTTCGGAGGTGCCTCGTCTTATTCTTTTTTCCATTACGTCGCTGTTTGTCGCATTCGTGGTTTCGGCGCAGAGAAAGACAACGGAAGATCTCCGGCGTTCGGGCGAGAACCTGCAGGCGGCGATTGCGGGTCAAAGCCGGATCGAAGCCGCGTTGCTGCTGAGTGAAATGTATCTGACCGAAGCGCAGAGGCTGAGCAGCACCGGGAGCTTTGGATGGAATGTCTCCACCGGAGAGCTTTTTTGGTCGGACGAAACCTTCCGAATCTTCCAGTACGATCAAACGGTGAAGCCGACCCTGGAACTTATTGTCCAGCGCACCCATCCGGACGATCGCGCCGCCGTGCAAAAGACCATCGACAACGCGTCCCGCGCCGGAAGAGATTTCGACCATGAATATCGATTGCTGATGCCGGATGGCTCGGCAAAACATGTTCATGCCGTAGCTCGGGCGGCGAGAGCTCCGTCGGGCGGCGTCGAGTTCTTCGGAGCGATAACGGATGTGACGGTTGCAAAGGAGGCGGAACGGAAGCTGCGACGCAGCGAAGCCTATTTGGCCGAAGCCCAACGTCTCAGGCTTACAAGCAGTTGGGCTTGGGATGTGCGCGGCCGAAAATGGGCGTATCGGTCGGCCGAGGTGTACCGCTTATTCGGGTTTGATCCCGAAGAGGGCGATGTGCCGCTGCAAGCCTTCAGGGATCGTATTCTACCCGAAGACAGGATTCCTAATGCGGAAGCGGCGACCCGGGCGATCCAGGAGAAAGCGGACTTCGAAGTTGTTTTTCGGATAGTTCTGCCGGACGGATCGATAAGGCGCGTGCATTCTGTGGGACATCCCGTGGTCAATAGCGACGGCGAAGTGACCGAATTGATCGGCACGCATGTGGATGTCACCGAGCAGCACGAAACCAAGGAGAAGTTGCAACGCGCTTTCGACGAAATCAAGAAATCCGAAGATCGCCTTCAACTGGTGATCGACACCATCCCGACGCTGGTCTGGCGCGCCGGAACGGACGGGGTCCCGGATTTCCTCAATCAACCAGCCCTCGACTATACCGGCCTCTCATTGGACCAGGCCGAAACCGGCTGGCCTCGCGCGTTTCATCCGGACGACAAGAAGGGCATGTTGCGGAAGTGGAGCGCGATACGGGAGTCCGGCGTGCCGGGCGAGCTTGAAGCCCGGCTGCGGCGCTTCGACGGGGAGTATCGCTGGTTCTTGTTCCGGGCCGAGCCGCTGCACGACGAGGGCGGCAGTATCGTCAAATGGTACGGGTCGTCCACCGACATCGAGGACCGCAAGCGGGCCGAGGAGGCACTTCGCGAGAGCGAGCAGCGCTTCCGCGACTATGCTGAAACGGGCTCCGACTGGTTTTGGGAGACCGGACCCGACCACCGAGTGAGCCGGGTATCGGATCACCTCAACGCTATTGGCATCGCGCCCTCAGGCCTGACTGGCCTGGCTCGCTGGGATATTGCAACCGATGTCGAATCCGAACCCCAAAAATGGCGGCTGCACCGGGCGATGCATGAGGCACATCTGCCATTTCGCGATTTCGTGTATAGCACCGTAAGTGCGAGCAGATCTCCGGTGTATGTCCGGTCAAGCGGCAAGCCGGTTTTTGACACAAGCGGCAGTTTCCTGGGCTATCGGGGCACCGGCACCGACATTACCGCGACGATCCGCGCGGATCATGCCGAACAGGAGTTGCGCAAGGCGCAGGCGGAACTCGCACATGTAACGCGGGTGACCATGCTGGGCGAATTGACGGCCTCGATCGCCCATGAGGTGAACCAGCCGCTCGCCGCCGTCATCGCCAACGCCGAGGCCTGTCTGCGCTGGCTTGACCGCGAAACGCCCGACCTCGCCGCCGCGCGGCGCTCGGCGGAATGGGTCATCAACGACGGCATCCGGGCGAGCGAGGTGGTCCGGCGCGTCCGCGCGCTCGCGCACAAGACCGGCATTGAGAAGGTGCCGCTCGACGTCAATGACATCGTCGGGGAGGTCATCGCGCTGGTACAGCGTGAGCTGGCCAGCCACCTTGTATCGCTGCGAACGGAACTGGCGCCGGCTCTGCCCAAGATCCTTGGCGATCGGGTCCAGTTGCAGCAGGTGATCATCAACCTCGTGATGAACGGCATTGAAGCAATGCAGCCGGTCACCGATCGGCCGCGCCAACTGGTGATCCGATCGCGTCAGGAAGAGATGCAATGCGTACTGCTGAGCGTTACGGATTGCGGCGTCGGAATCTCCGCCGAGAATGCAAACCGGCTGTTCAACGCCTTCTTCACCACCAAGTCCAGCGGCCTTGGCATGGGGCTGTCGATCTGTCGTTCGATCGTGGAAGCGCATGGCGGACGCCTGTCGGCTTCCGGCGATGAAGGCCGCGGCGCGACGTTTCAATTCGTCCTGCCCTTGCATCAAGAGGATGCGTCATGACCGAGCGACCCAAATCGTCGCACGAACCTGCGAGCGCAACGGAGCCGATCGTCTTTGTCATCGACGACGATGCATCGATGCGCAGGGCGCTGAGCAATCTCTTTCAATCGGTGGGGCTGGAGGTTGAGGTGTTCGGTTCGGCGTCCGAAATGCTGAAAAGCAAGCTTCCCGATGTCGCCAGCTGCCTCGTGCTCGACGTCAGGTTGCCCGGATTGAGCGGACTGGACTTTCAGGCCGAACTAGCCAGGGCGAACATCCATATTCCAATCATTTTCATGACCGGCCATGGCGACATTCCGATGACCGTCAGGGCCATGAAGGGCGGAGCGGTCGATTTTCTGACCAAACCGTTTCGCGACCAGGACATGCTGGACGCCGTGGTAACGGCGATCGGGCGCGATCGAAAGCGGCGCGAGGTTGACAAGATACTCGCGCATTTGCAGGTGCTTCTCGAGACCCTGACTCCCCGCGAGCGGGAGGTTCTGCCTTTGGTAACGTCCGGCCTCATGAACAAACAGATAGCAGCCGAACTTGGACTTGCCGAGATTACCGTGAAGCTCCATCGTGGGCATATCATGAGGAAAATGGATGCAAAGTCGTTGGCCGATCTGGTGAGAAAGGCCGAAACGCTCGGAATTCGTCGCACCAAGCCCTAGCGCGTACAAACCTAAGTATGATTTTACAACCTTAATTCAAAGCGCATTTGTTGGCTAGGAAGGTGCTAACGCAAGCGCCTTGCTCTCGCTTCAGGAAGACCCGTTTTGCCGACGCTTTCGGTGATTTCAGTTATTGACGACGATGCATCCGTCCGCGCCGCGACCAGCAATCTTCTCGGCTCGCATGGATACCCGGTTCAAACGTTTGCGTCGGCCGAGGAATTCTTGCGGTCGGCCCAGCTCAACGACTCCGCGTGTGTGATTGCGGACGTGCAAATGCCCGCTATGAACGGCCTGGACCTCCTGACGCATATGCGCAACCAGGGCCACAAGGCGCCGTTTATCTTTATCACGGCCTTCCCCGAAGAGAGCGTCCGCGCCCGCGCGCTGAAGGCCGGAGCCATTTGCTTCCTGACCAAGCCTTTCAGCTGCGTCGAAACTGCCCTGAAGCGAGATCGCGGCCGAACCGGCGAGTAAGACGGTAAGCGCCGGCACTGCGGCGGATCATGTCGCAGCGGCCACCTGATCGCAGGCGTCCAGCACACGGGTGGAATAGACGAGGGCGGCACCGGCATTGACGGTGGTGGCGACGCCGAGCGCTTCGGCGATTTCTTCCCGCGAGGCGCCGTGACGCGCCGCCGCCTCAGTGTGCACGGCGATGCAGCCGTCGCACCTGACGGTGACGGCAATCGCCAGGGCGATCAGCTCACGGGTCTTCGGCCCCAGCCGATTGGTCTTCACGCCCGCGGCGCTCAGCGCCTGATACCCCTTGATCGTGTCGGGGCTGAGCTTGGCAATCTCCCCGATCCGGACGGTGAGCTGCTGGCGATAGCTGTTCCAGTCGAGCATGGCCATGTGACTTCTCCTAGTTTCAGCCTGGATCAGGCCCAATCGTATGACCGCCGTCAGCCCGGCGTTACTTTGCATAGGGAAGGCCGACCTGCTGCAACTCGGGCTGCGCGCTCGCGGCACCGGGGATCAGAACGGCCCCATCGACCAGATAGGCAGCGGGGTCGTTCGAGACCACTAAAACAGAATTTAGTCGCGGAGCTGCGGCGGCTTTCCTACGTAACCTTGGTCCAACCATTCCAGGAGACCAAGATGAAATTGGCATTGATCGGCGCCGCTGCCATCGCCGCGACAGCTTTCGCAACTCCGGTTCTGGCGCAGGCCGTTATCGAAGACCCCGGCTATTGCGCGCAGTTCTACCCCAACGCGAATTGTCAAAATCTGGGGCCGGGCAATCCCTACACCGATGGCGGTTACTATCGGCAGTGGCGCAGCGGAAACGTCAGGACGCCGCGTCATGCGGCCGCGCGCGATGCGGATCGCTACACCGGCGGACCGAAATCAGGCGATTGACGAAGGAGGCATCGGTGCTCGGCGAGATCGGTTTTGTCGGCCTTGGTCACATGGGAACGGCGATGGCCGCGAATCTGGTGGCCAGTGGCCGGCGGGTGATCGGCTATGTCCGCCGCCCGGATCAGATCGGCAGGCTTGAGGCGCTCGGTCTCAGGGTTACAACCGCTATCACGGACCTGCTCGACTGCAAGGTCGTCATCAGCATGTTGCCGGATGACGATGCCGTTCGCGAAATCGTGTTCGGCCGCAAAGACGTCGGCCTCGAAGGTCTGGCCGCGGGCATGATGGGCGGCGCGATCCATCTGTCGATGAGCACGATCAGTACGGCGGCTGCGTCGATGCTGGCGGGTGAGCATGCGCGGAACGGCCAGGGCTATGTCGCCGCACCGGTGTTCGGCAATCCGGACGCCGCCAAGGCGCGCCAGCTGTTCATCGTCGCCGCCGGCGTCACCGCGGACGTTGAGCGGTGCCAGCCGATCTTCGACGCTCTCGGACAAAGAACCTTTGTGACTGGCGCCAAGCCGGAAGAGGCAAACCTCATAAAACTGCTCGGCAACATGATGAGCGCGACGGCGCTGGAGATGCTCGCGGAAGTCGTTGCCGTCGTCCGCAAGCGCGGGCTGGATCCGCAACCTTTCATCGACATCATGACCAGCACGATGTTCGGCGGACGCGCGCACAAGATCTACGGCGACAAGATTGCTAGGCAGGCCTACGCGCCCGGATTTGTCTTGCCGCTGGTGCTTAAGGACGTGCGCCTGGCGCTCGCCGAAGCAGAGAAAGCGGGCGTCCCGATGCCATCGGTGGGCGTTGTGCGGGACCGCTTGATCACCGGAATTGCGCGTGGCTACGGCGAGCTCGACTGGACCGCCCTTGGCCTCATCGCCGCGGAAGAGGCGGGGCTCACCGCCGCGCCCGTGGTCGGCTCCAACTGAGGTCGGAGCGTCCGCCAAACACACTGCCAAATCGCATGCACTCAACGAAAGAACAGGACCATGGCACGCCAGGCTGAAACTCTCAAAATGAACATGGAGCGTCGCGGGATTCCCGGCACGTCGCTCAAGGTGTCGCCCGTCGCTATCGGCACCTGGGCCATCGGCGGGTGGATGTGGGGCGGCACCGACGAAGCGGAATCCATCGCAACCATCCAGGCCGCATTCGAGCATGGCATCAACATCGTCGACACCGCGCCAGTCTATGGCTTCGGCCGTTCCGAGGAGATCGTTGGCCGGGCGATCGCCGAAAGCGGGCAGCGCTCGCAGGTGATTATCGCCACCAAGGTCGGACTGCAATGGCAGGGCGGACGAGTATCCCGCAATGCCAGCCGCGCCCGCATCCTGCGGGAGGTCGAGGATTCGTTGCGCCGGCTTCGAACCGATTACATCGATGTCTATCAGGTTCATTGGCCCGACCCGCTGATTGCGATCGAAGAAACCGCGGACGCAATGCAGATACTGTTCGCGCAGGGAAAAATCCGCGCCATCGGAGTGAGCAACTTTTCGGTCGGCCAGATGGAACGGTTTCGCCGCGTCGCGCCGCTGCATGTGCTGCAGCCGCCGTACAATCTGTTCGAACGCGCAATCGAGACCGACCTTCTGCCCTATTGCCGGAAAAACAATATCGCGATGCTGGGATACGGCGCGCTGTGCCGGGGCCTGCTGTCCGGGCGAATGCGGGCCAATACGGCTTTCGACGGCGACGATCTCAGGCGAACCGACCCGAAGTTCCTAAAACCTCGGTTCGCACAATATCTGGCCGCCGTGGCGGAGCTCGATCGCCTCGCGCAACGTTTCGGCAAGCGGGTGATTCACCTGGCGGTGCGCTGGATGCTCGATCAGGGCATCACCACGGCATTGTGGGGCGCGCGCCATCCCGGTCAGTTGCAGCCGGTCGACGACGTGATCGGCTGGTCGCTCGATGCTTCCGCCAAGGCAGAGGTCGATCGGATCCTGCGCCAAACCATCACCGATCCGGTCGGCCCGGAATTCATGGCCCCGCCGGCCCGCAGCGTTGCAGCGTGATGCGATAACAGGTAACCGCGAATTTAATAGTTCTCCGCCTTCCCGTCGCTACCTTCAGGGTGCTGCCATCGTCCTCCGGCTTCAGGAGCCAGGCGGCATTCATTATTGCGACGGGCCTAGGCGGGGAAAATTGCAATGGATATAACGGCGCTCCTTCTGTCGCGGATTCAATTCGCCTTTACCATCACCTTCCATATCATCTTCCCATCCTTCACGATCGGGTTGGCGGCCTGGCTCACCGTGCTCGAGGCCATGTGTCTTGCGACCGGCCGGCCGGTCTATCGGGTGATCTTCGAATTCTGGCTGAAGATATTCGGCGTGGCATTCGGATTGGGCGTGGTGTCCGGAATCGTGATGGCATTCCAGTTCGGCACGAACTGGAGCGTGCTGTCGAAGATGTCCGGGCCGATCCAGGGCCCGCTGCTGATGTACGAGACCTTTACCGCCTTCATGCTCGAGGCCAGTTTCTTCGGCGTCCTGATCTTTGGACGCAGCCGCGTGCCGCCATGGTTCTATCTGTTTTCGACCGCGATGGTCGCGCTGGGGACCACGTTTTCGGCGTTCTGGATCATGGTCAACAACAGCTGGATGCAGGTCCCGACCGGCTACGTCGTGGAGAACGGATTTTTTGTTCCGAACGACTGGACCAAGATCATCTTCAATTCGGTGGTGTGGTCGCGATTTCCCCACATGTTGCTTGCGTCCTACCTTACCGGTGCTTTCTGCGTTGCCGCGACCGGTGCATGGTACATGCTGCGCAAGCAGTATCACGCCGAGGCCCGTATCATGCTGCGCATGGGCATCGGTCTTGCCGCGGTGCTGATGCCGGCCCAGCTCCTGTTCGGCCATCTGAACGGTATCTATGTCAACACCTATCAACCCTCGAAGATGGCCGCGATCGAGGGACGCTGGAACGATGAAAAGCCAGGCTCCGAAGTGCTGTTCGCTTGGCCGGATGTGGCGAACCGGCGCAACCTGTTCGAGATCAAGCTGCCGCCGCCGTTCGGCAGCCTGATCGATTCCGACAATCTCACTGCCGGCGAGACAGGACTGAACAGCATCCCTCCGGAGAACTGGCCGCCGGTGGTCATCCCGTTCTTTGCGTTCCGGATCATGGTGGGATGCGGCCTGGTGATGCTGGGACTCGCCTGGTTCGGTACCTGGCTGAGTTACAAGCACCGCCTCGCATACAATCGTCCGCTGCTTTGGCTGATTTTTCTCAGCTTTCCGCTGCCCTTCATTGCGATCATTACCGGCTGGTTCACTGCTGAAGTCGGCCGTCAGCCCTGGGTGGTGTTCGGCGTGTTGCGAACCGCGGACGCCATGACGCCATTCCTGACGACGCGTGCAGCGACGATCTCGCTCGCGATCTTCTGCGCGGTCTACGCCTTCATTTTCCTGTTCGGCACGTTTTACATCTACCGGCTGATCCGCAACGGTCCCGCGCGAAAACCGTTTCCGCATCTCGCAGTTCCGAACCGGCCGATGTCGCTTGCCGACGAAGAACCGATTCAACTACCCAGCCACGTCGGCGCCGGAGAATAATCATGATCATGTTCTGGGCCTCGCTTTTGGCCATCAGCATCCTGCTCTACGTGGTGCTCGACGGCATCGATCTCGGCGTCGGCCTGCTGTTCGGACTGGCGAACGGTGAAGCCAGGCGCGGCGCTATGCTGAGCGCCGTCGCCCCGATCTGGGACGGCAACGAGACTTGGCTGGTGGTCGCCGCGGTGGTTCTGTGGGGAGCTTTCCCGCTGGTCTATGCGACGCTGCTGTCGGCATTCTACTTACCCGTCATCGCCATGCTGCTGGGCTTGATCCTGCGCGGCGTAGCGTTCGAGTTTAGGTACAAGACCGAGCGGCTGCGCTGGATCTGGGATTTGAGCTTTGCCGGCGGCTCGCTGATTGCGACTTTCATACAAGGAATGATGGTCGGCGCCCTGGTGGAAGGGCTGCAGTTCACTAACGGCGAATATTCCGGCGGCGAGGTCGGCTGGCTGACGCCGTTTGCGGTGCTTTGCGGCATCGGCCTGTGCCTCGGCTATGCGCTGCTTGGCGCCTGCTGGCTGGTCAGAAAGTGCGACGCGGATGTCCGTGACACCGCGCGCCGCCAAATCCCCATGCTCGCGGCCGGCGTGCTGGCGTTCCTCGTGCTCGTGTTCGCTTACGCGCTGGTCGAACACCTTCCGATCCTGCATCGCTGGATCGACCGGCCATATCTGTTCGTATTCCCGGCGATTGGGGCGGTCGCGGCAACCGTGCTCGCGCTCAGCGTCCTGAACCGCAACGACTACCGGCCCCTGTATATGGTCGCACTGATCTTCGTATCGGCATTCGGCACCCTGGCGCTGTCGTTCTGGCCATACATGATTCCCTTCGTGATCACCGTCGAAGAGGCCGCGGCGCCGCAGTCCAGCCTGATGTTCATGTTCTGGGGCGGGGTCGTCGTCTTCCCGCTGATGCTGCTTTACACGGTCATCAGCTACGGCGTTTTCAGGGGCAAGGTCGTACCAACGGCCGGACACCGTTAGTTTCACGTGCCGATGCTGCTCGACTCAGCCATCTGGGTTATTGCGACTGTCGCAACGATGGGGGTGATCGCCCGGCCGTGGAATTGCCCGGAGTTCGTCTGGGCGATAGCGGGCGCCGTGATGCTAGTGGTGTTCAATTTGCTGCCGTGGCAGGAGGCGGCGGCGACCGTCGGCAGGGGCACTGACGTCTACCTCTTTCTGATCGGCATGATGCTGCTGTCTGAGGTCGCCAGGAGGGAGGGACTGTTCGACTGGCTCGCGATCCAGGCGGTCAGGCATGCGCGCGGCTCGGCCAAGCGACTATTCCTGATCACTTACGTCGTCGGCACCTTGGTGACAGCGTTCTTGTCGAACGACGCCACCGCCGTGGTGATGACGCCAGCGGTCTATGCAGCGACTCGGGCAGGGCAGGTGGAACCGCTTCCTTATCTCTTGATCTGCGCCTTCGTCGCTAGCGCCGCCAGCTTTGTCCTCCCGATCGCTAATCCCGCCAACCTCGTCGTGTTCGGCGGACAGATGCCGGCTCTTTCCCAATGGTTGCGTTATTTCGCCGGGCCGTCATTTGTTGCGATCGTTGTGACCTACGTCGTATTGCGGCTGATGCAACGGCCGGCGCTCGATGCCAAGGTCGCCATTATCGAGGACGTGCCCCCGCTGACGTCAGGTGGCAGGCTTGCTGCGATCGGAATCGCGCTGACCGTCGTGATGCTGCTGTCGGCATCTGCGTTGGACCTGCCGCTCGGGTTACCGACCTTTTGCGCCGGTACATCCTTGACCGCCATCGTGCTGGTCGTTGCGCGGCAATCGCCGCTGCCGATTTTTAGGAATGTTTCGTGGAGCGTGCTGCCACTCGTTGCGGGGCTATTCGTTCTCGTCGCAGGGGTGAACCAAACCGGCGTGTTGGCCGCGCTGGCCCGCAACCTGCATGACGCTGCGACGGCGTCGCCGCAAGCGACGTCATGGGTTGCAGGCATCGTCGTCGCTGTTGCCTCCAACCTCGTCAACAATCTGCCGGCGGGCCTGGTCGCGGCGGCCGCAAGTCATGCTGCGCAGGTACCCACGCAGGTGGCCGGGGCGATCCTGATCGGCGTCGATCTCGGGCCCAATCTCTCCGCAGCAGGCTCGCTCGCCACCATCCTGTGGCTGATCGCATTGCGGCGCGAGGGTGAGAGTGTGACGGCGCTTGGGTTTCTCAGATACGGCCTCTTCGTCATGCCACCCGCGCTGGTGCTGTCGTTGCTTACGTTGTCGGCGATATCCCCATGAAACAGAGGATCATAACGCCGTTGGTGGTGAGCTCGCTCAATGCAAAAATGCTTCCAGCCGTGCTCAGCATTATCGCGGGAAGCGTGGATGCCATCGGCTTTCTCGGGCTTGGCGGTCTGTTCACGGCGCAAGTTACAGGCAATCTTGTCATCCTTGTCGCGCATCTTGCCGCCGGCCGCGGCGCGCCTGCAGCAACGATACTCGCGGTCCCGGTGTTCGTGGCTGCGCTCGGGCTGACGCGATTGCTGGCCGGTGCCCTCGAAAGCGTCGGATTTGCCTTGCTACGACCGCTCCTTCTGCTGCAGCTACTGTTGCTCTGCGGATTCTTTCTCCTGTGCGCCTCCGCCGGTGCGCACCTAGACCCGCACACAACCAAGGCGATTTTTGCGGGCATGCTCGGCGTCTCGGCGATGGCCGTCCAAAACGCGCTCGTACAGATATCGCTGAAAGGAGCGCCGTCAACGGCGGTCATGACGACCAACATCACACGCGTCATGATGGATATCGGTGAGATGATGTTCGGGCGCGGCCCGACTGACGTCGCTAAGGCACGCGACCGCGCGATGCGCACTTGGCCGGCGATCGTCGGCTTCGCCGTTGGTTGCGGCCTGGGAGCCACGTGCGAGACGGCAATGGGCCTGAGGTCCCTAGCTTTACCTGCAGGACTCGCTCTGCTCGCGGTTACGATGGGAACGACTGCCAAAATCGAGCGAGACCAGGACTGATCGGTCACGGATTCGCGGTTAGTCCTACCGAGCCGTCGCGGAGGCGGTGGCGATCATGGTCCTGACTGCGATGCGTTTTCGGATTAGATCAATCCAGACTCATTTTCGAGCTGCTTTACTCCGAACCGCTGCTCGAACTCCCGCACATTGACGATGGCGCGGCGATGGGTGCCGTCGCCGATCTTGCGGTCGCCGTCCCAGGCTTCGACCTCGAACACCACGCTCCTGCGATCAATCTCGAGCACGCGCGCGGTCGCACGGACAGTACGGCCGATCGGCGTTGCGGCGAGGTGGCGAACTTTCACGTCCATGCCGACGCTGACGAAGCCCTCCGGCAGATGCGAAGCGATTGCCGAGCCGGAGGCCATTTCCATATGCAGGATCATCATCGGAGTGCCATAAACGGCGGGCATGTTCGCCACATAGTGAGCGACCGTCATTTCCGCGGTTACGGTCACGGCCTTCTCGGCAGTCATGCCGGTCGTGACCTTGGCGAGCGCATCCATGTCTTCCTCGTCAGGTCTATGAAGCAGGCATTACACCTGGGGCGTTGTCCGGCCATGTCGCGATGGTCGCCTCGTCAACGTTCAGGTGCTGGGCAACCATGGCGGGCGGGGTGTGCGTCAGCCAGTTGGACAGCGAAACCTCCTCGTAGCGGGAAGCCTTGAACACCGCGACAAACACCATGTCTGTGTCACCGACATTCTCGACGTAATGTCCGAGGTTTTTCCTCACGTAGCCAATGTCTCCTGCATTGAAGTCCATCGTCATCGCATTCGGGCCGGTATTGAACACCGTCATGCGTGCTTTACCCTTGATATAATACTGCCATTCGTCGGCGTTGGGATGCCAGTGCATCTCGCGAATGCCACCCGGACGAACCGTCACCAGCGCGGCCGCAATCCTGGTTGAGGCGATGAAGTTGCTGCTGTCGGCAATCCGCACATCGCCGGCTTTGGATTGCTTGACCGGAGCGGACGACCCAAGCCTGAAGATGAAAGGATGGGGTGGAACTTCCGCGGTCTTATTGACTGCAGCGCGGTCCGATGCCAGGCCGCCGGGTAGCGTGCCCTGGAAGATCCAGAGATTTTGCAGCGGAATCCTGGCGAACGTCTGGGCCGGAACGCCGAAATTCTTGGCAAGCACCGCGGGCGGCGTATGGGCGAACCAGTCCGTCACCAGCAGCGTATTGAACTCGCTGGCGTCGCCGTCGTCGAAGCAGATCACAAATTCGCACCCGTCCGGGCCGAGACCCTGCAGCGAATGTGGCTGGCCTGCCGGGAAATACCACAGGTCGCCCTCATTGACGTCCGCAACATAGGGCCGGCCCACGGCGTCGAGCACGGTCACGCGGCAACTGCCGTACGTCATGATCGCCCACTCGGCGGCCTGGTGCCAGTGCAATTCCCTGATGCCCCCCGCCGTCAACCGCATGTTGACGCCGGTGATCGTGCTCGAAATCGCGAAATCTTTCTGCGTCACCTCGCGCGCCCAGCCGCCGTTCTGGACGCGCTTTGGCGCATTGTTGAAGGATGCCCAGTCCATCGGCATGCCGCCGACGTCGGTTGCCGGCGGAAATTGCGCCGAAGGAAACTGGTTGCCGATGGCCTCGCTTTGCGGGCCGGGGTCCCTGAGATTTCCCGGAGCTTTGGCGTTGACGGCGCCTTGTGGCGGCTGGTCCGGATTGCCGAACGAGGCGGCATGCGCCGCGGTTGCCGTCATCGCTGCGCCGGCAGACACTGCCAGCACATCCCGTCTCGAAAACATGGTCGCTCTCCTGTCCCAAAAAAAATAATAGATGAGAGATAGTTTTCCGATGATCGGGAGCCAATAAATTCGCGTTCAGAATGTCTTGCGGGTACCGCGGCGCGCCGAGTGTCAATTTCGCGGCGCGCTGTCGATCTTCATGTCCGACACGGATGTCCGGCTCGGTACCACGATTTCAACCGCGCCGTGGTTGAGCGCCCGGTGGCATGAATTGCAGGCGCCGGTCAGATCGGCATAGGCCCTGGTAAACGCGGCAGCGTCTTTGGATTGAATCGCGCTGCCGAGTTCCTTGAATGGCTGCTCGGTGACGGAGGCGATCATCTCCGGAAAGGAGATGCTCTGTGTGACTGGGTGCGCTTGCCCGATGCGAGCGAATGCGCCATGCAGATTGCCAAGCTCGTAGGCCGCAAATTCCCAATTGCTATCCTGCCCGGCGCGCCAGAGCCGCTCATGCCGCGGTTGAATCGTGGCGAGCATTAAGTCGCTGATGCTCGGCAGATATCCGGCGGCTTGAGGCAAGGGTGCTGTTTCCGGCCCCGCAGCCATGCTGCGTGAGGCGGCAAGAGCGATTACCAGGATGGCTGCCGCAGCAATGCCGGTCGCGGCAACCGCGATCGGACGGCGCCGGGTACCCGCTGCCTCGCGGCTCACGCGCGCACCGGCAGCGCGGAAAGCAGCTTGTCAAGCGTGATCGGGTAGTCCCGTATCCGCGCGCCGCAGGCGTTGTAGACTGCATTGGCGATAGCGGCGCCGGCGCCGCAGATCCCGAGTTCGCCGATGCCCTTGCTCTTCAGCGGATTGGATTTGTTGTCCAGCTCGGCAAGAAAGATGGCGTCGATCGCCGGGATGTCGGCATGCACCGGCACGTGGTATTCGGCCAGATCGTGATTGACGTAATACCCGAAGCGCGCATCGAGCGTCATCGCTTCATGCAGCGCCGCGCCGACGCCGAACACCATTCCGCCGATCGCCTGCGACCGCGCCGTCTTTGCATTCAGCACCCGTCCGGCGGTGAATACGCCGAGCATGCGGCGCAGCCGCACCTCGCCGGTATCCTCGTCGACGCCGACTTCGGCGAAATGCGCGCCGTAGGATTGTTGCGAGAAATCCTTGTTGTTGCGGCCCGGCCGGATTTCGCCGTCGGCGTCCATCCCGGCGCCAACAAGGTCGGTCAGCTTCCTGGACTGTTCTCCGGATGCGATGCTGCCGTCGGTGAAGTGCGCGGTCGCGGGATCCATGTCGGCGGCCCGTGCCAGCTTTTCGCGCAGCGCATTGCAAGCCTCGAACAGGGCAGAGCCCGAACTGCCGGCGCCCCACGACCCACCGGAACCCGCAGCTTCCGGAAAGCTGGTATCGCCGAGTTCAATGCGCACGCGTTCGATCGGGAGCCCGAGCATCTCCGCCGCAATCTGCACCAGGATGGTATAGGTCCCGGTGCCGATGTCGGTCATCGCCATGCGCACGGTAGCCGTACCATCGGGATCCAGCCGGACATTCGCCTTGGAGAGTCGAAGCGGATTGCCGCGTGTCGCCGCGGCCATGCCCATGCCCACCAGCCAGTGCCCGTCACGAACCTCGCCGGGTTTCGCATTGCGCTTCTCCCATCCGAACCGCCTTGCGCCTTCCTGCATGCAGGCGATTAAATGACGGCTGGAGTAGGGAATATGCTTTTCGGGATCCTCACTCGGTTCGTTTCGAACGCGCAATTCTACGGGATCAAGTTTCAGTTTCTCGGCAAGCTCGTCCATCGCACATTCGAGTGCCATCAACCCGACGGACTCGCCCGGCGCACGCATTGAAGACGCAACCGGAATATCCAGCGGCGCCAGACGATGCCGCGTCAGCCGGTTGGCGCCGGCATAGAGGGTGCGGGTCTGCAGCGCGGCTCCCTCGTAGGTCTGCTCGCTGGGTAGATTGCCGGAGAACACGTCGTGGCCAATCGCCAGAATGCGGCCGTCAGGATCAGTCCCCAGGCGTACGCGCTGGATGGTGTCGGAGCGGTGCGTTGTGACGTGAAAAACCTGCTGCCGCGGCAGCGCGATTTTCACCGGCCGCCCGAGTTTTCGCGACGCGATCGCTGCCAGGATGGCATCGGCATTGACCCAGAGCTTGCCGCCGAACCCGCCGCCGATGAACGGGCTGATCAGGCGGATGTTCTCAGCGGGGATCTTCAGGGTTGTCGCGATCGCCTGCTGACCCTGGTTCAGCATCTGGTTCGCGGTGTGCAGGATCAACTTGTCGCCGTCCCACATCGCAAGCGTGGCATGCGGCTCCATCATCGCGTGGCTTTGCAATGGCGTGGTATAGGTCACGTCGAGTTGCATCGGGGCGCCGGCGAACGCGGCTGCGAAATCGCCCACCGCACTGTCGGCTGCCGGCGCATCGCTGGGCTTCGGGACACGCGCTTGCTTGAGGTTGGCACGCAGCGCGTATTTGCCGCTGGACCGGTCATATTTTACGTCGACCAGGTAAGCTGCCGCCCTGGCCTGCTCAAAACTTTCGGCAACCACGAGGGCGACCGGCTGGCCGTAATGCGTCACTTGCGAGCTAGTGAGTACCGGCTGGGCTTCACGGTGATTGCCGGCGCCCTGCGCGGGCGCGTTGCGATGCGTGAGTACCAGTACGACGCCCGGCGCCTTCTCCGCGGCACGCGTGTCGATCGACCGGATCGTTCCTTTTCCGATCGAGGCCTCGACCACAAAGCCGTACAGCACGTTGTGCTGCTGCGTCTCATAGGCGTAGCGCGCGCCGCCGGTGACCTTCAACCGGCCGTCTACGCGATCGACTGGTTTGCCGACAATTCCCTGCGTGTCGAGTGTATTGGGGCCGACGGGTGAATCCATTTCCATGACTTGGCATCCCTTATGCGCGGGTCGTCTCGGCCAGAACGCTGTGCAGCGTGCGGCGCGTCAGCGGTATCTTGAAATCGTTGCCGCCGAATCCGTGCGCGCCTTCCAGCACGGCATCCGCTGCACGATTGAAGGTGGCAGTGTTCGCGGGCGCGTTGGCGAGGCTTTGCTCCGCCCGCGGCGATCGCCAGGGTTTTGGCGCCAACCCCCCGAACGCCATCCGGGCCGAGCGGATCCGCCCCTGCGCGCTATCGACGATCGCCGCGACGGAAACCAGCGCAAAGGCGTAGGAGGCGCGGTCGCGGACCTTGCGGTAGACCTGCGCGCCCGGCGGCGGCGGGGGCAGCGTCACCGCCGTGATGATTTCGCCTGGCTTGAGTGCCGTTTCGATCTCGGGCGTTGTGCCGGGCAGGCGGTGAAACTCGGCGATCGGGATGGTGCTGGTTACGCCCTGGCGATCGACCACCTCCACATTGGCATCGAGCGCCCGCATCGCAACCGCCATGTCGGACGGATGCGTCGCAATGCAGTGATCGCTGGCGCCCAGAACGGCATGAATGCGGTTGAAGCCGGCAAGCGCCGCGCAGCCGGAGCCGGGGCTGCGCTTGTTGCAGGGTTTTGTGATGTCATAGAAATAGTAGCACCGGGTTCGCTGCAGCAGATTGCCGCCGGTCGTGGCCTTGTTGCGCAACTGCGCGCTGGCGCCTGCCAGCAATGCGCGGCTGAGCACGCCATACCGCTGCCGCACGCGGGCGTCGGCAGCAAGATCGCTATTACGAACCAGAGCGCCGATGCGCAAGCCTCCCTCGGACGTATCCTCGATCTTGTCAAGCGGCAGGCGGTTGATATCGACCAGCGCTGAGGGCGCCTCGACCTGCAATTTCATCAGGTCGAGCAAATTGGTACCGCCGGCAATTATTTTGACGCCGGGTCTGAAGGCCGCGGCGGCCGCCTGCACGGCGGAGTCGGCGCGTTGATAGCTGAAAGCCTTCATGTGGGGGTCCCCGCAGCTTGTCTGATGGCGGCCACGATGTTGGGGTAGGCGGCGCAGCGGCAGATGTTACCGCTCATCCGCTCGCGAATTTCCGTATCGGTGAGTTCGGGGACCGGTTGCGTCAGGTCGTCCGTCACGTAACTCGGCATGCCCCGCCGGCTTTCAGCCAGCATTCCGATCGCCGAGCAGATCTGGCCGGAGGTGCAGTAACCACATTGAAAGCCGTCATGTTCGATGAAAGCCGCCTGCAGCGGATGCAAGTTATCGCCCTCTGCGAGCCCCTCGATGGTCGAGACGGCGTGGCCGTCGTGCATCACCGCGAGTGTCAGGCAGGAGTTGATGCGGCGTCCATCGATCAGCACCGTGCATGCGCCGCACTGGCCGTGATCGCAGCCCTTCTTCGAGCCGGTCAGCGCGAGATGTTCGCGCAAGGTATCCAGCAATGTCGTGCGGGAATCCAGTGTCAGCGAATGCGGATGACCGTTAATCTGGAGTTCGAGTTTCACGGGAGGCGGGGGCGGCCCGTTGTCATCGACCGGGCCGGCCGCCAAAGCGGCACGCGGCAGCGTGGCCAGCAGCAGCGCGGTGGTGCCGGTTTCGATCACCGTGCGGCGCGTAATCTCAGATGGTGTTGGCTCCGAGTCGGATTCGTGTTCGTCCATGATTGCTCCATGTGGCCCCGCTGCTGCGGCAAACATCCGGCTTACGGCCAGATGTCGTCCGGCAAGTTGATGACGATGGGTGTCGGAGTGCTGCGCACGACGACCCAACGAAACGGCTCCTGTGTCGAAGGATTGATTTCCATATGCGGCAGGAAGGCGGGGACATGAATGAAATCGCCGGCCTTCGCGCGCGCGACCGATTCGCTTTTTTCGCCCCAGCGGACTTCGCAGCTGCCGGAGAGCACGTAGGCGATCGTCTCCTGCTCTCCGTGATGATGGATCCCGGTCCGGGACCCCGGTGCTACCTCGAACAGGCCGCCCCAGATTGCGGAGGGGATGCCGAGCGCAGGCCCGATGGCGGCGCAGCGTTCGGAACCCGGCGTCTGCGCCGTTCCCGCATCGAATTGGGACGGCCTGACGATGTGGATCGCTGTCGAAGAAGTCATGGTGTCCCGGATCAAAGTCGAACCGCTAACCCTGAGGTAGGCGGCGGCCGATGAGCGAGCCATTAAATTGCAGTTTAGTGATCCTCATTCGGCGGGCGCCGGAGCCGCGTGACCAGCCGGCGCCGGCTTCTTTGCTCCGAACAGCCATGTCTGCAGTCGGTCGAGATAGATATAGACGACCGGCGTCGTATAGAGCGTGAGGACCTGCGACAGAGCGAGGCCGCCGACGATGGCATAGCCGAGCGGCTGACGAATTTCCGATCCCACGCCCGCACCGAGCATCATCGGAACGCCGCCGAGCAGCGCCGCCATCGTGGTCATCAGGATCGGCCTGAAACGCATGATACAGGCGCGATAGATGGCTTCTTCGGCCGACAAGCCCTGTTCATGCTCGACGTGCTGCGCAAAATCGACCAGCATGATGCCGTTCTTCTTGACGATGCCGATCAGCAGGATGATGCCGACGATCGCGATGACGCTGAGATCGTAGTGAGCCGCCATCAAAAGCAGCAGCGCACCAAGGCCTGCCGAGGGCAGCGTCGAAATGATCGTGATCGGGTGTATCAGGCTCTCGTACAGCACACCCAGGATGATGTAGATGACGAACAGCGCGGCGATGATGAGGATCGGCGTGCTGGACAGCGAGTCCCCGAAAGCCTGGGCGTTGCCCTGAAAGCTGGTCTGCAGCGACAGCGGTTTGCCGAGATCTTTTTCGATCTTCTGAATCGAGCTCACGGCCTGACCGATCGCGGTGCCCGGCAGCAGGTTAAACGAGATCGTCACCGAAGGGAACTGGCCCTGATGGTTAACCACCAGCGGCGCGACCTTCACGACGGAGTCGACCAGCGTCGATAGCGGCACCTGCTGCCCGCTAGAGGATTTGACGTAGATGCCGTTGAGCGCTTCGGGCCCGTATTGGAACTTCGGGTCGACTTCCATGACGACATGGTACTGGTTCAAGGTCGTGTACATGGTCGAAACGATGCGCTGCCCGAATGCGTCATCCAGCGTGTTGTCGATCGTGTAGGGCAAGATGCCATAGGTCGACGCGACTTCGCGCTTGATGGTAATATCGAGTAGCGGCCCGGCGTTCAGCTGGTCGGTAGCAACGTCGGTGATTCCACGGACGCCCTTGATCCTTTCGAGGAACAGAGCGGCCCAATGATTGAGTTCGCCGGGATCGGCGTCGTTCAGTGTGTATTGATACATCGTCTTGGAAACGCGTCCGCCAATGGTGATGTCCTGGGCGGCTTGCATATAGAGCGTGATTCCCTGCAGCTTGGCGAGGTTGGTCCGCAGCCGCGCGAGCACCTGGTCCATGTTCCCGCGCTCGCTCTTGGGTTTGAGCGAGATGTACACGCGGCCATTATTAACTGTGGTGTTGCCGCCGCCGGCGCCCACGGCTGATCCCACCGAATAAACCGCGGGGTCCCGCATCAGGACATCAAGCAAGGCTTGCTGGCGCTCGGCCATGGCCTGAAAGGAGATATCCTGCGCAGCCTCGGACAGGCCGATAATCAATCCGGTGTCCTGCTCGGGAAAGAAGCCCTTCGGGATCGCCACGTAGAGATACCCGGTCAGCGCGATGGTGCCGAGCATCGTCATCAGGGTAACGAAGCGGTGCCGCAATACGATCTTGAGGCCTGCCTCATAGAGGTTGAGCAGGCCATCGAAACCGCGTTCGGAAAGCCGGTAGAGCCGTCCGTGCTGCTTGCTCTCCGGCTTGAGAAGGTATGCACACATCATCGGCGTGAGCGTCAGGGAGATCACCAGCGACAGCACCAGAGCCACGCTCACTGCGACAGCAAATTCGCGGAACAGCAGCCCGACGTAGCCGCCCATCAGGAACAGTGGAATGAAGACGGCGATCAGCGAGAGCGTGATCGACACGATGGTGAAGCCGATCTCGCCGGCCCCCTTCAGCGCCGCGTCGAACGGCGCGGCGCCTTCCTCCATATGCCGCACGATATTCTCGATCACCACAACGGCGTCGTCGACCACGAACCCTACCGCGATCGACAACGCCATCAGCGAAAGATTGTCGAGACTGTAGCCGAGTTCGTAGAGCACCGCGAAGGTGCCGATCAGCGACAGCGGCACGGTGACGGCCGGGATAACCGTGGCCCAGAAATTGCGCAGAAATACGAAGATCACCATCACCACCAATGCAACCGTCAGCATCAACGTGAACTGCACGTCGCTGACCGAAGCGCGAATGGTTTCCGTGCGGTCGGCGATAATGTTGACCTTTACCGCCGGCGGGATCGAGGCCTGAAGGACCGGCATCATCGCCTTGATTCGGTTTACCGTATTGATGACGTTGGCGCCGGGCTGGCGCTGAATCGCGAGGATCACCGAACGTCTCTGATTGAACCATCCGGCGATCAGATCGTTCTCCGGCGCGCTGACGGCGCGGCCGACGTCGCGGATACGGACCGGTGCGCCGTTGCGATACGCAATTACCAGATTGGCGTAGTCCTCGGCCTTCAGCAGTTGATCGTTGGTGTTCAGCGTGTAGGTCTGGCGCGGGCTGTTAAGCGTACCTTTCGGCAAGTCGACATTGGCCTGACCCAGCGCTGTGCGAACATCTTCGAGATTGATGCCGCGCGCCGCCAGAGCCTGCGGGTCGAGTTGCACCCGGACGGCGGGCTTCTGCTGACCGCCAATACCCACCAGACCGACGCCCGAGATCTGCGATATTTTCTGCAGCAGGATGTTCTCGGCATAGGCATCGACGGTGGTCAGCGGCAGGGTATCAGAAGTCAGGCCTAGCACCAGGATTGGCGTGTCTGCCGGATTGACTTTCCGGATCGTGGGCGGATACGGCATGCCCACCGGCAGGTACGCCGTTGCCGCATTGATCGCCGACAACGTGTCGCTCACCGTCCCGTCGATCTGGCGGTTCAAATCGAACTGCAGCGTGATCTGCGTGTAACCCAGCGCGCTCGCCGATGTCATCTGGGTCAGTCCCGGAATTTCGCCAAATTGCAATTCGAGCGGAGTAGCCACCGATGAAGCCATGGTTTGCGGATCGGCGCCCGGCAACTGGGCCGTGACTTGCAACGTCGGAAAATTGACGTTCGGCAAGGCCGCTACCGGTAACAGCGGATAGCTGACCAGGCCGCCGACCAGCAGGCCCACCATCAGTAGAGCTGTTGCAATCGGCCGATGGATGAACGGCGCCGATATGTTCATGGGATGGGCGCCTGCTGCGCGCTTTGTGCGATGGCTTCCTGCGCGGCCTTGCCGTGAAGCATCGTGACACGTGTGCCGGGCTGCAGCTTGTATTGTCCGTCGACCACGACCTGCTCATTGGCCTTGAGCCCAGAATCAACGAGGGCTTGGCCGCTGCTGATCTCTGCCACCTTGACCGGCCGGTTCTCGACGGTGTTGTCCGGTTTGATGACATAAGCGTAGGCGCCGTTCGGACCCTGCTGCACGGCGGATGCAGCGACGGTGAGGCCGTTATGCCGTGTATCGACCAGCAGACGCGCGTTTACCAGCTGGCCAGGCCAAAGCCGACGCGATTTGTTGGCAAAATTCGCCTTGAGCTGGATCGAGCCCGTGGTCTGCAGGATCTCATTGTTGACGAGCCCGAGCACGCCTTGATCCAGCACGGTGGTATCGTCCTGACTATAGGCGATAACCGGGAGCGCGACCTTGGTTTTCTCCTGCTGCTGCTGGATTTGCGGCAGAACCGTCTCCGGCAGAGTGAAGATCAAGGAAATGGGGTTGATCTGGGTGACAACGACGAGGCCGTTGGTGCTCGACGGGCTGATGATATTGCCGACGTCGATCTGACGAATCCCGGCCACGCCGTCGATCGGCGAGGTCAGGCGCGTGAAGCTGAGTTGCACCTTGGCGGCGTCGATCAGCGCCTGATCGGCCTTGATGGCCGCTTGTAGCTGTCCGACCTGCGCCTTCTGGGTCTCAAGCAATTGCGGCGTGGCCCAGCCCTTTTCCCCCAACGTGGTGTAGCGCGCGAGATTGGCCTGGGCATTGATAAGCTGAGCCTGATCGCGTTCGAGGTTACCGGTGTACTGATCGATCAACGCCTGATATGGCCGCGGATCAATCTGCGCGAGCAGGTCGCCGGCATGTACGGTCTGGCCTTCAGTGAAGTTGATGCTGACGATTTGGCCCTGGATCTGAGCGCGCACGATGTCGGTGTTATAGGCGATCACCGTGCCCACGCCGCTCAGATAGATCGGCACGTCATGTTGGGCGACCACACCCGCGACGACCGACACCGGGGGCGGCGGAGCCGGCGCGGCGGCGGCCTTCTGCAAGGCTTGAACACGCATGAAGTACAGAATGCCACCGGCCGCAACGACGGCGGTCAGCAAGACAGCAATGACGCTTTTCTTTTTCATGATCAGTCCGCCCTCGGGTGAAGTTGATTTTCAGCAGGCGCCCGTAGAGCTCGGAAGCCCGGTGTTCGGGCAGGGGAAAGAGCTTGTCATCGCAGATGAAGCGGCTGCCGGAGGCGTCACCGTGGGTACGGTCGGTACGACCGCTGGTCCCACTAAACCCACGCTGGGCGATACGGTCAGTGTTGGTACCGCCGCCGCTGAGCTGACCCCAAGGTTTCCGATCTCGGTGGATCCCAATGGAATTCCGGTTCGAGCGACGCCGCCCGGCGTTGTGGGCGACGTTGGAGTCGAAGACGAAGCAAGGCTGCTTGAGCCGGAGCCGCACATTCCGGACATGCCCGAGGTTTCCAGCATCCCTGACGTCATCGACATCCCCGATGTCGCAGAAATTGCCGATGAGGTTGACAGTCCTGAAGAGCCCGACATTCCGGACGCCGAAGTGGCAGGCGCAGCGGTCCCGACTGCCATTCCGCCGCCATCGAAGCTCGCGGTGGATCCGAACATGGACACTGGCGCAGTGCCAATGGTCGAACATGTCGCGCTGCTACTCGGCATGGAAATTGTGCCCGTCGCGTCGCCGGGAGCGGGACTGACGCCGGGGGATGCGATTTCGGTCGAGCCAAGCGGGATACCCGTCGGCGAAACCGATGAACCCGTCGAGGGCATCCCAAGCGGCGAGGTCGCAGCTAAGGTGGGTGTCGGGCTGGCCATTCCGCTGACTTGCGCCACCGCGGCGTTGCAAATGACCAGCGCCGCAGGGATCGCGGCGATCAACGATAATCTCACTGGCAAAAGGGCGCGCATGGAGTTGCTCCGTCGAATCTGGCCGTAAGATTGTCGTGTCGTTTTGTAGGGGCCGGCTCCAAAAGCCTGCAACGGTCTTGAGAGTGTAAGTGCTCGGCGACTCTCCCTTACACAATTAAATACGCGTTTATTGTTGTGCCGAGTGGGCACAATTCGAAGCCTCAGGGCGTCGCGGGCAACGCCGCGCTGCCGCCAAACTTCGAGGGGTCGTTGTAGCTTGGGGTGTCATCGTAGTAGACCGGCGGCCGAGCCGCGGCATAGGCCGAGCCTAGGCTGGGGCCAACGATGACATGGTGCCGCGAGTGAGGTACCGTCGCCGCAGTGGCAGACGCACAGAGGGTGATCATCAGGCCTAAGGCCAAGAAAGAACGCATCGCATTCGCTCCAATAAACATACGGTTCTCATTTGATGCGCGGATCGCGCCGCGCCTGCACGGCTACGTTAGTGAATCCGCGCTTCCGATTCAGGCGACACAGCTCTCCAGCATCGCCGCCGACGCTTTTGGGACGAGGTTCCTGGCGGCTTTTCTGACTTTCTCAAATGCCCGCACTTCGATTTGCCGGATACGTTCACGCGATACTTTGAATTTATCCGCAAGTTCTTCCAGCGTCGGCGGTTCGTCGGCCAGATGCCGCGCCTCGAAGATGCGGCGTTCGCGGTCGTCCAGTACCCCGATCGCGGCGATCAGCGCGTTATGCTGGTGCTCCCTGTCGTCCTGTTCGACCACGATGGCTTCCGGCGAAGGGGACTGGTCGACGAGATGGTCCTGCCATTCGCCGGTCTCCCCGTCCTCATGAAGCGGCGCATTGATCGATTTGTCGCCGCCGAGGCGCCGGTTCATGTCGACTACATCCTGGTCGGTGACATCGAGATTCTTCGCAATCAAGGCAACCTGATCGGGGCGCAGGTCGCCGCTTTCGAATGCGGCGATCTTGCTCTTTGCCGAGCGAAGCTTGAAGAAAAGCCGCTTCTGGTTCGCCGTAGTGCCGATTTTCACCAGCGACCACGAACGCAGGATGTAATCCTGAATAGACGCTCTGATCCACCAGATCGCGTAGGTGGAAAAGCGAAAGCCTTTTTCGGGCTCAAAGCGGTTCAGTGCCTGCATCAGGCCGATGTTGCCTTCGGATATGATTTCCGAAACCGGCAGACCGTAGCCGCGGTAACCCATGGCGATTTTGACGGCAAGGCGCAGATGGCTCGTGACCAGCTGGTCCGCGGCATTGCGGTCGCCGCGCTCGCGCCAACGCTTGGCGAGCTCATACTCCTGGTCCCGCTCGAGCATCGCAAAGCGCTGGATGTCATAGAGATAATCCTTGCCGCGCCCGTCCGCGGCAGAGGCCGGCTGGTGTCGTGTTGGAGCGGCGAGGCCCGCGAATTGTCCCTCAATGCCCATGTCAGTCGCTCCGTCGTTAAATAGGATAACTTGCGCCGCCCGAAACTCGATCGGATAACCAGGATGATAGGCGCGGCGCGCGGAGGAGCCATTAAATTGAGGTTTAGGACATTAAATTCGAATTCAGTCACCGGCCTTATTGCGTGCGGTACCTTGTTGCTCGCTCGCTATTGATCAGCTGCGCTCGCAAAATGGGCTCACCCGGCAGGGCTGGCGTTCTGTTTGCCAATTCTCCGGGTGAGCCCATTTGAGCGGGGAAAGCCGCCGCCGGCGACTTCCGGATCGCTTATCGTTCAGTAGGTGCAGGTGTACGGCCAGGTGTAAGAATCGTAGTACGGGCAATCGAGGCCATCGCCGTAAAGGCCACGGCCGGTGAACCGATGTCCTCCTCCAAAGTGCTCGTGGCCGACATGCGCCATGCCACCAGCGTCAAAGCCACCGATGCGACCACCGCCAAAACCACCCATTTGGCCGCCGCCAAAGCCGCCGCCACCGCGGGCTTGCGCACCCGTGGCTACAAGGTTGCCGGCAAGCAAGGCGCTCGCCAAAATCATCATCACTCGTCCTCTCATGACATTCTCCATTGGGATAGGCGGACTTTTCCGCCCCAGGACCGGTAAGACGCTGGCGTGTGTCTCCGCGGGACAAACGCCGGCGTCGCGATGGACTGGAGATAGGAATGCAAGCTGTCGCCTCTACTAAATTCGATTTCAATCAACCGGCATTGTTCCGTGATCGGGACAGGACGTGACTTCCGTCCCTCCTGCCGCTTATTTGGCTGTCGGCATCGAGCGATCCTGATAACCCTAAATTCGTTTTTAGTTGAGACGACGGCTTGCGACGGCGACTCTATCTATCGTTGGCCGTTTCCTCACGCGTCATGCGCGCGTCCCAAGGAGTGCAAGATGCGAAAGCTTATCATAGCGACCACGGTGTTCGTTCTAGCCGGGCTCCCTGCCGCTCATGCACGCGGCGGCATGCACGGGTCAGGCATGCATGCCTTGATGGCACCGGCCAATCCCACCGTACCACCGTCGTTGACGCCGGATGCTCGTCTCACCGGGACCGCGCCACTCCCACCTCATCATCGACCGACATCGGCCGGTGTTTCTTCAGTTCCAGACGCCATGCTTAAACCCACCCCCGATGAAATTGCGGTTGATCGAGCAATCGGAAACATCTGCCGCGGCTGTTGAGTGCATATAACGAGCGCTTGCAGACCGCAATTCTCGCCTGCGCTTCAAAGCGCGCCCACAAAAACCTCGATTGGGAGCGGGTGATCAATCACATAGCTGCCGAAATTTGGATTGTGACTGTCCGGCTGGCTATGCCGGTCTGCTCCCGTCGCGCGTGCCAGCAATGTGTAGCGGCCTGATTGTGCCGGCGTGATCCAGTCGTATTTCCAGCGGCGCCAGGCGTTCCGGTTTATCGGGTCCAGGAAATCCCCCTGAACCCACGACGCGCCGCCGTCAAGGCTGATCCAGATTTCGGTGACGTCGGTGCCTCCCGCCCAGGCGGCACCGAAAACGGTGTAGAGCCTATTGGGTTCGAGCCTCTCATACACGCGAGGGCGTGAGATCTGAGACTTCAGTTTCATCTCCGCGAGCGGCCGGCGAATGGGCGTTCCCGCGGAATCGTCCCAATAGGCGTAGTCGGAAGTCTGCCAATAGCCCTGGAAGGGCTGTGTGGTCGCGACAATGTTGGTCAACCACTTTACCGACGCCATGCCGTAGTGTCCCGGCACGATGGCGCGCAACGGATAGCCATGGTCGGGCGTCAGATCACGTCCGTTCATCTGATAGGCGATCAGCACATCGGACTCCGTCGCCCGCGTCCTGAGAATGCTACGCGCATATGAGATGGGACCTGGCGGCTTCGGCTCTTCCTTCGCTATGCCTCGATCGGCGCCTTCCAAGACGATCTCGCACACCTCATCGGCAAGGCTGGCGCGCTCCAGCAGCGCGGAAAGCGGAACACCCGTCCATTCAGCATTGCCCACAGCGCCGAGCTGCCATTGTGCTCCGGGGACCGGCGGCGACAAAAATACCCGGCCGGTGCCGGCGCATTCCAGCGTGGCGACGCATGTCCGTGAAGGCATGGCGCGGATATCTGCGTAACTCAGCGTGAGCTCGCTACGTACCGCACCCGATATCGCCAGCCGATGGGTGAGGGCATCGAGCTGTGGCGTCGGGAAATGGCTGCGGATGTAGAATAATTCAGCCGGGGTGATGAAGTCGCCGAGGTGATCGAACGGCATTTCGAGGTTATTCGGGTCTTTTTGCCGGATGACCAGGCCAACGGGCTGCACCGCTGTGCCCGACCAATTTTCAGGTTTCATATCCGTGGCGTCTCCTGCCGATATGCAGACCGCAATTGTGCGCACTGACCGTCAAAGCACCTCGAGATAAACGCAGAAACTCGCCACCGCAATCGCTAGGGCCACGGAAAGCAGCGCCTCCGCACGGGACCGCGGCATCTGGATGACCTCGTCGCGATCGATCGCGCGGCGCGTCCGCTCAAAGCCGGAACTGCTTCGTCCGATGATGGCGATTCCGGTGACCACCATTGCCAGTCCGGCAAAGCGGGCCGCAGCCGCTACAAATGCGCCAG